>NZ_CP136862.1:2459495-2771742 GCF_045689225.1 Methylocapsa polymorpha
CCGGGCGAGGAAGGCCCGATACTACGAGGACGGGCGTTTCCAGGAACGCATTCTGCCGCCGCCCATGCTCGCGAGGCCGAAAGCTGCGCGGCCCGACGATTGGAGTTCGCGGCCGTTGCCGCCGCGCCCGGAAATCGCAGAGCCACCCCAGGGCGAACAGGCGGAGGATGACGATCCGACGACGGCGGATCGGCGGCGGCAGCCCGAGCTGGACCCGACGAAATCCGTCGAGAAGAAGGAGCCACTCGACAACGAGTTCTCGCCGGATACTGCCGACGAGCTGGAGGAGGATGCTCCGCGCGTCCGACGGATGAACGATCTCATGCAGGGCGTCGCCCGGCTGGCGCCGCTCGATCGCAGCGACGATCTCGGCATGTGAGGCAAGCATGGCCGCGCCGAAGAAGAAGACCCAGATCTCGGTCTACCTCGATCCGGAAGTGATGAAGACCCTGTCGGCCTACGCCGCGCGGCGCGAGCAGCCGATGTCGTTGATCGCCGAGGCCGCCATCGCCTCCTTCCTCTCCCCCGACGCTGACGAGCGGCGCGAGGCCGCCATTGCCAAACGCCTCGATCAACAGGATCGGCGCCTGGCACGGCTCGAGCGCGATGTCGGCATCGGTGTCGAGACCCTGGCGCTGTTCGTCCGGTTCTGGCTGACCACCACACCATCCCTCCCCGAGCCGGCGGCCCAGGCGGCGCGAGCAAAGGCCGGGGCTCGATATGACAGCTTCGTCGCTGCCCTCGGCCGCCGGCTCAATCAGGGACCTAAGCTGCGGCAGGAGATCCCGGAGGATGTTGAGACTCAGTATGGCAATGAGGGATCATGAAGATCAGATCAGCTGAACCTTCTGTGGTGTGATAAGGCCGGCCCGATTCTTCCGAATCGGGCCGGGTTTTGTTTCATTCCGCTGCGTCGGCTTCGGGCGAGGAATTGGGGTGGCTCCAATCATCCGCGGCGTCTTCATCAACATCGGCGTAGGGATCAGTCTCCGCAGCGTCATCGTCGTCATCGAGACCGGCCGTTACGCTGCTGGTCTTGGTTCCATAAGCCTTGCGGAATGTCCGCGCCCACACCACCATTTCCTCGTCGATACGGCTCAAAAGTTCTCGCCATGAATCGGTAAGACGAGGCTCTACACCACGGGCCTCCACGACTGGCTGATCATCATCTCCGACCACTTTCGTCAGTCCGGTGAACGCCTGATCCACTCCGTCGAGGGCCCGGCCCAACGCTGCCAACGCATTGTGATAACGATCCGTAGCGGTATCGCCCGGCCTTGCCGCCCTCGCCCTGCCAGGCGGAGGAAACTCGTTGCGCAAGTAAATGTCACTCACCATCTGATCCGCAGAACCGTCGGCGAGATGCTTGACCTGACCAGACTCGTCAACGGCGCGCAGAGGTGCGCCGGTTTCGAAGTCCCGCAATGCCTGACCGAGCTGATGGACACCATGCAGAGAACGTCGCATCGCATCGAGAACCTCTCCGGGGGTCCGGCGATCAGGCTGGTCATTGCCAGACGATCCCCGGTCGGCGTTCAGGCGCCCCGAGACGACGAGCGGATAAGATGCACGAACTGCCAGTTCCAATGAAGTCGGACCAGGCTCTTCCGTCGCGCCAGACCCGATGGCTTCGCGAACTTCAGTGAGTGCTTCCTTCACCAACTGATCGGTTGTTCGTCCGGTGGCTTCCCATGACGCGCGATGAGTTGACTTCCCGAAAGCGTGGCGCAAGTAACGCCGGATCTGATCAACCTTGCCGGGATCATCCGCTACGGCTCTGAGGATCAACGCAGTAGCCAACTCGTTCATGAGCTTCGGAGTAATGCGCTTGCGTGTCGACTGACTGGTGACCGCAACCCGGATCGCCTCATCAACCCTGTCGTCCTTGGTCGTGAACAGATAGACGATCTGCGCAGCGCGCAGAACAGGGTCTTCCGGGAGATGAGCGGCCCGTGCTTCCGACCGAGTGCAGGAGCCAGCGAAATAATCGCGCTGCGTCGACGAAATCAAATCCCGCCGATGCAATTCATCCAGCACCTCGTCGGCAAGCGACTCGTTTTCGGGACCTTCTCCCCATGGCTTCGGCGGATCAACGTGGCGGAGGGCAACAAGAGATTTTACCGCCGTCGGAAAGCCGGTGCTTCCAGAAGCATGAGGACGAAAGCCGAGGAGAATCAGAGCCGGAATACGCTCGCAACGAAGTGCAACCACCGTTTCTTTGTTCCGTTCGCCCCGATCGAAGGCTTCGTTCAGCTTGCGAATATGAGCACGAAACCTGGCATCATTGTCATCATAAGGCACATCGGCGGAGTGAATGCCGAGAAGGCTATGAACGGCCGTATCTCTCGATGACCCTTCCACGGTTGTCAGCGTCGTCGCGGGCGCAGACCCGTCGGAGTGCTGATAGGTGGTGGCAACAAGCCAAACCGCCTCCATCACGCCCTGGGACTCAATGGACGTCCGCCAATCGTTCTCGGCGAGGACAAACGCCGCAGCCTGCTGGGCCGCCCAGGTAAGGTGGTGCCGGCTTTCGATGTCCACCACCAGTTCCGCCTTTTGTGGCTGGGTCTGATCGAGGACGCGGGGTTCGGGCACCGGACGAAACTTCGAATCTTCGCCGCCAGTCCCAGGATCGATAGCGAAGGGGTGGCGGCGGGAAGGAAGCGTGCGAGGGTTGCGTGGGTCGGGCATCGTCCGGCGAGCCCATACGCTCGTCCTGATCCCGAGCAGCGTTCCTCCCGGCACAGGAATCTTTTCGACATCTGGGTCGGTTGGTTCGCCGATGGACTTGCGTACTTCCGAAGGGTCGACAACAGCGGCGGCGATGGCCGATGCTGAAGCCTCGGAGAGGCCAAATGCATCGACCAGACGTTCGGCAAGGGTCTGACGCGCTTTCGCATGGGCATATTCGGGAAGGCGCTCGACCGGGCGAGGAAGGATATGGGCGTCGATGACTGACTGGTTCATTGAAATCTCCTTGGCGGGCAATTCGGTGACCCGCGAACCTCGTCGCGACGGGGAGACCGCCCCGCTTTCGGCGGGACGGCCCAGGTCGCGCAAAATTAATGATTGACCGACGGCTGCATCTTCCGCCGAAGCGTGGCGAACAGATTCTTCATTCCGCGGTGATCCGACGGCGTATCCGGTGCGAACACCGGTCCATCCATAGCGGGGTGATCAAACCGCCAATGACCACCACGGGTCTTGGTGGCAACGAAGCCCTGACGCTCAAGCTGGCGCCGTGCTTCTTTCATCTGACTGCTTGCAGACAAGTTCGTTCTCCTTGGCAGGCGGCCGACGGCAAACAGCCCTTCTCGACCGCAACACTGGGTTGAGGGTCCGAGGTGCCAAGGAGTTTTTGTAATGCTCCATGCGCATCCTCCTCCTGCTTGCTGGACAATTTCCAGCGTCACCGAAGGCGGCAGCAGCGATAAAAGGCAGTCCCAAGACGTACAGGATAACCGGACGACCCGATTAATCCCGCGTAGCCGCCCCTCACTCGGAGAGAAAGGGTGAAATGCCCGCATAACTGCGTCGCGGTCCTGCTAGGATGCACCGGCATGAATAAAAGTCAAGGACCGCAAATCGGGATCATGCAACGAGCCGACCGAGCTAAGGCAAGTTCGTCGAAACATCGGCAAGTCCACGATTCGGATGATTAAGATCGAATCCCGTGAGTAACTGCCGACGAGATAGATCGTCGATTCCGTGTCAAAGCGGTCACAAAGTCACACACGTCGAAGTACATTCGATCTCGCACCCAGCAAGTATTTTTTCTCTGCTCTACGCTGGGCTCCTACGACGACTAAAACCTTGTTGATCAACCTCATTCTCTGCCTTTTCTAATCATCCCCGTCGCCAATCGCATGCCGCGATTGGCCTATGACGGGGACGATCGTGGCGGTCACTCCACTCCATTCCGAGGTTTTTTCCCGAGGCGCGCGCATGTTGCGCACCGCCCTCGGCCCGGCGATCGCAACCTTCCTCGAAGATCCCTCGATCGTCGAGGTGATGCTCAACCCGGACGGCCGGCTGTGGATCGACCGGCTGTCGGGCGGCCTGGAGGATACCGGACGGACGATGTCCGCCGCCGATGGCGAGCGGATCGTTCGTCTCGTCGCCCACCATGTCGGCGCCGAGGTGCATGCCGGACGCCCGCGCGTCTCGGCCGAGCTACCTGAGACGGGAGAGCGGTTCGAGGGTCTTCTGCCACCCGTCGTCACCGCGCCGGCCTTCGCCATCCGCAAGCCCGCTGTCGCGGTCTTCACCCTCGACGACTACGTCGCCGCCGGTCTTCACACCTCGACGACTATCGCCGCCGGGCAATGACGGCCGGCCAGGCGGTCTTGCTGCGAGGCCGTCGCCGCCCGCAAGAACATCCTCGTCGCAGGCGGCACCGGCACCGGCAAGACGACGCTGACCAACGCGCTGCTCGCCGAGATCGCCGGCACAAGCGATCGCGTCGTGCTGATCGAGGATACGCGCGAGCTGCAATGCCCGGGCCGAACTTGGTCGCCATGCGCACCAAGGACGGGGTGGCGTCGCTCTCCGACCTCGTCCGGTCCTCGCTACGCCTGCGGCCCGACCGCATCCCGATCGGTGAGGTGCGTGGGGCGGAGGCGCTCGACCTCCTCAAAGCCTGGGGCACGGGGCACCCGGGGGCATCGGCACGATCCACGCCGGCACCGCACTCGGCGCGCTCCGCCGCCTCGAACAGCTCATCCAGGAAGCCGTCGTTACCGTCCCCAAGGCGCTGCTCGCCGAGACCATCGATCTCGTCGCCGTGCTGCGCGGCCGCGGCAGCGAACGCCGCCTCTCCGAACTCGCCATCGTCGCCGGTCTCGATCCCGCCACCGGCGATTACCGCGTCCTGTCCGCCGGGGCGGGCGGCGAACCCACGCTTCCTGGAGAGCCGTCATGATCCGTTCCATTGCCGCCGTCCGCCGTGCCCATCGGCGCCTCGCTGACCTTGTCTTCATCACCGCCATCTCGCTGGCCTTCGCACCGGCGGCCTATGCCTCGGGCTCGTCCATGCCCTGGGAGACGCCGCTCAACTCGATCCTGGAATCGGTCCAAGGTCCGGTCGCCAAGATCATCTCGGTCATCATCATAACGGTGACCGGCCTGACGCTCGCCTTCGGCGACACCAGCGGAGGCTTCCGCCGGCTGATCCAGATCGTCTTCGGCCTGTCGATCGCCTTCGCCGCGTCGAGCTTCTTCCTGTCGTTCTTCTCCTTCTCCGGTGGGGCGCTGATCTGATGGCGACGATCGGCGATCCGGACGTCCCCGGCTTCTTCGCGCCCGTGCATCGGGCGCTGACGGACCCGATCCTCATGGGCGGCGCGCCGCGTACCGTGGCGATTGCCAACGGCACGTTGGCGGCCGCCATCGCTCTTGGCCTTCGCCTCTGGATTCCCGGCGCGCTGATGTGGGCGGTAGGGCACACCGCCGCCGTCTGGGCTGCCAAGCGTGATCCGATGTTCGTCGACGTGGTGCGGCGGCATCTGCGCTACCCACCCTATTTCGGCGTGTGAGGCTCCGATGCTGAACCTCGCCGAATATCGCAGCCATCCCGCCGGCCTCGCCGATTTCCTGCCCTGGGCTGCGCTGGTCGAGAAAGGCGTCGTCCTCAACAAGGACGGCTCGTTCCAGCGCACCGCGCGGTTTCGCGGACCAGACCTCGACAGCGCCACACCGGCCGAGCTGGTTGGCGTGACGGCGCGCCTGAACAACGCGCTCCGCCGCCTCGGCTCCGGTTGGGCGGTCTTTGTCGAAGCGCAACGCGCTGCCGCCCAGATCTACCCGCACAGCATGTTCCCGGATTCGGCGTCCGCGCTGGTCGATCTCGAACGCCAGGATGCGTTCGAGGAGGCCGGCACGCATTTTGAGAGCCGTTATTTCCTGACCTTCGTCTGGCTGCCGCCGGCGGAGGACGCCTCCCGCATCGAGGGCTGGCTCTACGAGGGCCGCGCGCAGACCGGCGTCGATCCGTGGGAGCTGCTGCGCGGCTTTGCCGATCGCACCGACCGGGTGCTGCAACTGGTCGAAGGCTTCATGCCCGAAATCGGCTGGCTCGACGATGGCGAGACACTGACCTACCTGCATTCCGCCGTCTCGACCCGGCAGCAGCGGGTCCGCGTCCCCGAGACGCCGATGCACCTCGATGCGCTGCTGGCCGACGAGCCGCTGACCGGCGGCCTCGAGCCGCGATTGGGGCGCGCGCATCTGCGCATGCTGACCGTGGTCGGATTCCCGACCGCGACGCATCCCGGCATCCTCGACGAGCTGAACCGGCTGGCCTTCCCGTATCGCTGGTCGACGCGCGCGGTCCTGCTCGACAAGACCGAGGCGGTAAAGCTGCTGACCAAGATCCGGCGCCAGTGGTTCGCCAAGCGCAAGTCGATCGCCGCCATCGTCAAGGAAGTGATGACCAACGAGGCTTCAACCCTCGTGGATTCCGACGCCGCCAACAAGGCGATCGATGCGGACATGGCGCTGCAGGAGTTGGGCACCGACGATGTCGGTCAGGCCTATGTGACCGCCACCATCACGGTTTGGGACGAGGACGCCGGCGTCGCGGCCGAGAAGGCGCGGCTGGTCGAGAAGGTGATCCAGGGCCGCGACTTCACCTGCATGTCCGAAGGCGTGAATGCGATCGAGGCCTGGCTCGGCTCACTGCCGGGGCACGCCTACGCCAATGTCCGCCAGCCGCCCATCAGCACCTTGAACCTGGCCCACATGATTCCGCTCTCGGCGGTCTGGGCCGGCCCCGCGCGCGACGAGCATTTCCAGGCGTCACCGCTGTTCTTCGGCAAGACCGAAGGCTCGACGCCGTTCCGCTTCTCGCTCCATGTCGGCGATGTCGGCCACACGCTGATCGTCGGCCCGACCGGTGCCGGCAAGTCGGTGCTGCTGTCCCTGATGGCGATGCAGTTCCGGCGCTACCGCAACAGCCAGATCTTCGCCTTCGATTTCGGCGGTTCGATCAGGACCGCGGCGCTCGCCATGGGCGGCGACTGGCACGATCTCGGCGGCAGCCTGTCGGCTGGCGCTGAGGATTCCGTCTCGCTGCAACCGCTGGCGCGCATCGATGATGCGGCTGAGCGCGCCTGGGCGGCTGAATGGGTGGCGGCGATCCTCGCCAAGGAAGGCGTGCCGATCGACCCGACAGCCAAGGAACATATCTGGTCGGCGCTGAATTCGCTCGCCTCGTCGCCCGTGCAGGAACGGACGATCACCGGGCTCGCGGTCCTGCTGCAATCGACTTCCCTCAAGCAGGCGCTGCAACCCTATTGCGTCGGCGGCGCTTCAGGTCGGCTGCTCGACGCCGAGACCGAACAGCTCGGCTCCGCACCTGTCCAGGCCTTCGAGACCGAGGGCCTGATCGGCGCGGGCGCGGCGCCCGCCATGCTTACCTATCTCTTCCATCGCATCGAGGGCCGTCTCGACGGCCGCCCGACCTTGCTGATCATCGACGAAGGCTGGCTGGTCCTCGATGATCCCGCCTTTGCACAGCAATTGCGCGAGTGGCTGAAAACCTTGCGCAAGAAGAACGCCTCCGTCGTCTTCGCCACGCAGTCGCTCTCCGACATCGATGGGAGCAGCATCGCGCCGGCGATCGTCGAGAGCTGCCCGACGCGGGTGTTCCTGCCGAACGAGCGCGCGATCGAGCCGCAAATCACCGCCATCTATCGCCGTTTCGGCTTGAACGACCGGCAGATCGAGATCATCGCGCGGGCGACCCCCAAGCGCGATTACTACTGCCAGTCGCGGCGCGGCAATCGCCTGTTCGAGCTAGGGCTCGGCCCTGTCGCGCTCGCCTTCTGTGCCGCGTCCTCCAAGGCCGATCACGCCGCCATCGAGCGCGTCCTCACCGAACATGGTCGCGACGCCTTCACGGCCGCCTGGCTCGCGGATCGCGAGCTGCTGTGGGCCGCCGACCTTATCCCCGACCTGTCCAATCTGGAGGTGCAATCATGATCGCTCGCAAGATGCGGCGCGCGAGTCTCCTCGCCGCTGCCCTCTCGCTTCCCCTGTCGATGTCGCCGCTGATGACGATGCCGGCCTCGGCGCAGTGGATCGTCTACGACCCGACCAACTTCAGCCAGAACGTGCTGACCGCGGCGCGTGAGCTGCAGCAGATCAACAATCAAATCCAGATGCTGACCAACCAGGCCCAGAGCCTGATCAACCAGGCGAAGAACCTCGCTAGCCTGCCGATGTCGACGTTGAGCCAGCTTCAATCGACCATCGCGCGGACTCAATCCCTTCTCACCCAAGCGCAGAATATTTCCTTCAACGTCCAGCAGATTCAAACCACCTATTCGTCTACCTATGGCGCGGCGCCGACCACGGGGTCCAACGCAACGCTGTTTGCCGCCGCCCAAACCCGCTGGCAAAACTCCGTCGGCGCGTTCGAGGATAGCCTGAAGGTGCAGGCCGGCGTCGTCGGCAACATCACCACCAACTCGACAGCGATGACCTCGCTGGTCTCGGCCAGCCAGTCCGCATCCGGTGCGCTGCAAGCCGCGCAGGCCGGCAACCAGCTCCTCGCCCTGCAATCGCAGCAGCTCTCCGACCTCGTCGCGGTGCTCGCTGTGAAGGGACGGGCCGATGCGCTCGAACAGGCGCGCACGGCCGCGTCGGAGTCGCAGGGCCAACAGCAATACAAGATCTTCTCGACGCGCAGCGGCTACCAGCCCGGCAACGTCACCATGTTCAGCGGCAATTGAGGCGCGGGTCATGGGGCGGCCGGACATCTTCCGCGCGCTGGCGATCGCAGCGCTAGTCGGCGTCTTCATCGCGACGCTCTTCGCGGTCAATCGGCGTCCTGCCACGCTGGTTGCGCCCGACGTCCAATCCACCTCCTCGCCTGACGACATCTCGGCCGAGCTGCGCCGTTGCAGCGCGCTCGCTACCCAGGATGCCGAAGATCCGCGCTGCCAAGCGGTCTGGGAGGAGAACCGCCGCCGCTTCTTCGGCAGGTCGGCGCGGCCGTTACCGCCCGCGGCCGCGCCGGCCAACGCCACACCGGGAGACGCGCGATGAACAATGTCGGCGTCATCGACACCTTCCTCAACACCTTCACGACCTACATCGATTCTGGCTTCGGCCTGATCAAAGGCGAGGTCACGTATCTTTCCTCGACGCTGATCGTCATCGACATCACGCTCGCGGGCCTCTTCTGGGCCTGGGGCGGTGACGAGGACATCCTCCAGCGCCTGGTGAAGAAGACCCTCTACATCGGCTTCTTCGCCTTCATCATCACCAACTTCAATAATCTCTCCGCCATCATCTTCAACAGCTTCGCCGGGCTCGGTTTGAAGGCGAGCGGATCGTCGATCTCGACCGCCACCTTCCTGCAACCCGGACACCTCGCCCAGGTCGGGCTCGATGCCGGTCAGCCGTTGCTCGACGCGGCGAGCCAGATGGTTGGGCCGGTGGCCATCTTCACCAATGCCATTCAGATCGCCGTGCTGATGGTGTCTTGGCTGCTGGTGCTGATCGCCTTCTTCATCCTGGCGGTCCAGCTCTTCGTCACGCTCATCGAGTTCAAGCTGACGACGCTGGCCGGCTTCATCCTCATTCCCTTCGCACTCTTCAACAAGACCGCCTTCCTTGCCGAAAAGGTGCTGGGCAACATCGTCGCCTCCGGCGTCAAGGTGATGGTGCTCGCCGTCATCGTCGGCATCGGCACAGGGCTGTTCTCGCAGTTTACCACCACCTATGCCGGCGGGCAGCCCACGATCGAACAGGCGCTGTCGGTCGTGCTCGCGGCCCTCGCCATGCTCGGCCTCGGCATTTTCGGTCCCGGCATTGCGACGGGCCTGGTCTCCGGGGCTCCCCAGCTCGGCGCGGGCGCTGCCATCGGCACCGGCCTGGCCGTCGCCGGCACGGCGATGGCCGGCGCCGGCGCGCTCGGCCTGGCCGGCAGGGGGCGATGGCTGCGGCTTCCGGCACTGCCCGCCGCCGCGCGGTGGGGCGGCAATGGCGGGCGGCGCATCCTCCGCCTACGGCCTTGCTTCAGCCGGCCGGTCCGGGGCGTCGGGCGTCGCGGCCGGACTCGGCGGGGTTGGGCGAGCGGCCGCTTCAGCCGCCGCGGCTCCTGTGCGGCGCGCCGCCGCTCAAGCCGGCAGTTCGATGCGGGAAAGCTTCGCCGCCGGCCGGTCCAGTTTCGCCGCAACCGGCGGATCGTCAACCGGAGGGACGGTCGGCGGCAATTCACCAAGCACGCCCGCGGCGCCCACGGGCGGATCGGAGGGTTCCGGCCCACCGGCCTGGGCCCAGCGCATGAAGCGCAACCAGTCAATGGTCCACGGCGCGCAGACCGCCGCGCAGGTCCTCAGGTCCGGCGACAGCCATGGCGGCGGCCATTCCGTCGATCTCTCAGGAGGAGAATAAGACATGGCGCTGTTCCGCCGCCCCACGGTTCGCTATGGCCGGACGCCTGAGCCTGAGACCCCCTATCAGCGCGCCGCCCAGGTTTGGGATGACCGTATCGGCTCGGCCCGGGTGCAAGCCAAGAACTGGCGGCTGATGGCCTTCGGCTCGCTGGCGCTCTCCATGGGTCTCGCCGGCGGTCTTGTCTGGCAGTCGACCCACGGCAGCATCGTCCCCTGGGTGGTGCAGGTCGATAAGCTCGGCCAGGCGCAGGCCGTCGCGCCCGCCGCCGCCGACTACACGCCCAGCGATCCGCAGATCGCCTGGTATCTTGCGCACTTCATCCAGATCGTCCGGTCGCTACCGGCCGATCCGATCATCGTGCGGCAGAACTGGCTGCAGGCCTACGACTTCACCACCACCTCGGGCTCGCAGGCGCTCAACGACTACGCGCGCGCCAACGACCCCTTCGCCAAGCTCGGCAAGCAGCAGATCGCCATCGACGTCTCGAGCGTGATCCGCGCCTCGCCCTCGAGCTTCCGCGTCGAATGGGTCGAGCATCGCTACCAGGACGGCGCACTCGCCGACAACACCCGTTGGACCGCGATTCTCACGATCGCCATCCAGATGCCAACCTCCGCCGACGTGCTCCGCAAGAACCCGCTCGGCATCTACGTCACCGCCATCAACTGGTCGAAGGAGATGGGACAATGACCTCGCCGATTTCCATGGAAGCCGGCGGTCCGGCTTCGCGTTTCTCCGCCGTTCAGCAGAACCGGAAGGGAGCAAATGCGGCTTTCCGCAAGGCCGGGCTCGCGGGTTTGCTGATGTCCGTCACCGCACTCGGCGGCTGCGCGCACAATTTCATTCCGCCTGACATCAACTACGACAGTGCAGCGCCAGCCAAGCTCACCGTCGATCCACCGGCGCCCATCAAGATCGTCGAGTTGCCGAAGCCCCTGCCGCTGCCCGGGCAACTGAAGCCGATCGACGGTGGAAAGCCGACACCGGAAGCCGCCGACCCGACTGTGCGCGTCAACCAGGCCAATGCCGCCGCGCGGATCCAGCCGGTGCGCAACGGCTTCATCAACGCGGTCCAGGTCTATCCGTTCTCCGGCGGGGCGCTCTACCAAGTCTATACGGCGCCCGGCGAGATCACCGACATCGCCCTACAGGAGGGCGAGCAGCTCGTCGGCTCCGGCCCGGTCGCGGCCGGCGACACCGTGCGCTGGATTATCGGCGATACCGAGAGCGGCGCGGGCGCCACCAAGAAGGTCCACATCCTGATCAAGCCGACGAGACCCGAGCTGCTCACCAATCTGGTGATCAACACGGATCGGCGGACCTACCTACTCGAGCTGCGCTCGACCGAGAAGACCTACATGGCCTCGGTCTCGTGGCAGTATCCGGAAGACCAGCTCATCGCGCTTCGGCGGCAGAACCAGGAGGCCGACGCAGCGGCCCCGATCGCCAGCGGCGTCGATCTCGCCTCGATCAACTTCCGTTACGCGATCCAGGGCGACAATCCGGCCTGGCGACCGCTGCGCGCCTTCGACGACGGGCACAAGGTCTACATCGAATTCCCGAGCGGCATCGCCCAGGGCGAGATGCCGCCATTGTTCGTCATCGGACCGGCCGGCGGCTCCGAGCTGGTGAACTACCGGGTCAACCACAACTACTACATCGTCGACCGTCTGTTCGCGGCGGCCGAGCTCCGTCTCGGCGACAAGGATAGCGAGCGGCGTGTCCGCATCGTCCGCACCGATGGAAAGCCGCGGTCATGACGGTGGAAGGCCCAGACGAACACCAGGCGCCCGCCGTCACCCCGGACCTGCGGCTCAGGGGTGAGCATCCGCGTGTCACGCGGCTCTCGCGAAAGGTCCTGATCACTCTCGGCGCGGTTTCGGCGCTCGCCGTTGCCGGTGCCCTCGGCTACGCGCTACAGACGCACAACAAGACTCAAACCGGCCAGGAATTGCTCAACACGCAGAACCGGCCGTCGGCCGAGGGCCTAGCCGGCTTACCGAAGGACTATACCGGACTGCCCCGGCAGGCCCCGCCGCTCGGCCCACCGCTTCCCGGCGACCTTGGCAAGCCGATCCTCAATGGCGGTGCGGCGCCGAACACGGCCGCACCGACGGGCGGTCCGAATCCCGAACAACAACGGCTGGCTCAAGAAACCGAAGCTGCGCGCGTCAGCCGCCTGTTCGCTCAGACCAACCAGCAGCCCCAGCCCATCGGTCTCCCAGGCTCGACAGCGACCGGAGCGCAGAGCGGACCGACACCGACGCCGCCCGTCGATTCCGGCGCCGCTCAGAACATGCAGGATCGCAAGACCGCCTTCCTCAACGCTTCGACGGATCGGCGCACGGTTAGCGAGGATCAGCTCCAGGCGAAAGCCTCGCCCTATGTCGTACAGGCCGGCACCGTCATTCCGGGCGCACTCATCACGGGCATCCGCTCCGATCTTCCTGGCCAGATTACGGCCCAGGTGACGGAAGCGGTCTACGATAGCCCGACCGGCCGATATCTGCTGATCCCGCAGGGTGCAAAACTGATCGGCCAGTACGACAGCTCCGTCGCCTTCGGCCAGAGCCGTATCCTGCTCGTCTGGACCCGCCTCATCATGCCAAACGGCACATCGATCGTGCTCGAACGCCAGCCAGGCGCCGACACAGAAGGCTACGCAGGCCTCCAGGATCAGGTAGACTATCATTGGGGCGAGCTGTTCAAGGCGGCGGTGCTCTCGACCATCCTCAGCGTCGGCGCCGAGGCTGGTGCGAGCGACAGCGAGAACAATCTGGCCCAGGCCATCCGGATGGGCGCGTCCAATAGCATCAGCCAGACCGGCCAGCAGATCGTTTCGCGCCAGCTCAACATCCAGCCGACGCTGACCATCCGGCCGGGTTTCCCGGTCCGCGTCATCGTCACGCGCGATCTCGTGTTAGCTCCTTACTGGCAAGGAAATACGCCATGACGAAGCTCAAACTTGGCCCGCTTGCCGACGACAAGCCCGTCAAGCTCACCGTCGAGTTGCCCGCTACAGTGCATCGCGACCTGGTCGCCTACGCTGAGGTGCTCGGTCGCACGAGCGGGCTACCGGCGCCCGACCCGGCCAAACTGGTTGTGCCGATGGTCGAGCGATTCATGGCGACGGATCGGGCTTTTGCGAAGTCTCGCCGGGGCGTCGCTCACCCTCGGGCGGAATCGTCGGAGAGATCAGGATAACGCCCCCGGGAGAATGTCGAGGAACAGGCGTAGGGAAGGATTGGTATTCGCTTCTCGCCAATAGGCTCGGAAATTCAGACGGGTCGCACCATTCGAGTCATGCATCTCACGAAAGGTCACTCCTGGACACACAGCCCCTGTCGCGCCTTCCAGCGCGAGCAAAATCCCGCGCCCAATCCCTACTAGGGTCGCGTTCCGCCATTGCTACGTTCGAACAAGCTTGCGTCGACTTCTAATTCGAGATCACGCAGCCTGCGGCTTAACGTCGACTGACGGACATTGAGCGTCTCTGCGGCCTGCCGAAGGCTCCTATGCCGCGCAGCGATGATCGCCCATTTAAGGTCGCGGAGTTCCACGCTCATTCCGTCCAACTGTCTGGAGGTTAGCGCCAACCCCAGACGACTGCGGTGATGCCGCAGTTCGGCTTTCTCGGCGTTCGGAGATTGCGAGCGCCACAGCGGTAACGAGCGCAATTGACGCAGTGGTTACGAGTAACGCGTGCGACGTTTGGAACGCCGCAAGTTGCGGGGTTGTCCGCGCAATAACGATGACGATGGTCGCGCTACCGAGGCTGCCACCGACACGCTGCAGGATGTTCGCTGTAATGGTGGCGTCGGTCAGGTTATCCGGGGCCGCCCGGAATGCCGCAGTCATGGACGGTATGCCTGACAGGCCGACGCCGATGCCGCGCAGCGCCCGCGAGAGTTCGACAGCGACGAGGTTTGCATTTGCCGGAAGGAAAACAAACGGGACCGTGGCCACAATTGTGATCGCCAGGCCGACGATACAGATGAGGCCGCCGCCGATGCGGTCAGTGAGCCGGCCACCGATCGGCATCGCGGCCATGGCTCCAACCCTATAGACGATAGAAATATTGGTCTTGTTTATATTCACGATCCCGCTCCTTCACTGTCGCAGACAGCAGAAGTGAAGGCGTCGCAAGTTGCCAAGTCGGAGATGCTTATCGCCGACAGCCTGGTCGGCCGGATGGATGCCATTCGGACACCCCATCGCCGGTCGAGATGAGCGGATCGGCGAGTTCGTACGTCCTGCCGGGTATGACGTACGAGGCCAAGACTGCGCCGATTGCGGGACCGATCGCGTAAATCCACACTGCCGACACATCCCGCGCCGCGAGGGCAGGTCCGATGCTACGGGCAAGATTGGTACTTGTGCCGGAAAGCGGGGCCTCGATCATTGTCATCAGGCTGAACAATATGGGGACAGCAAGGAAGCTGGCGATCGTCGGCAGGTTCCAACGCTGCTGTCCGAGGACTACCGAAACGAGTAGGAAGGTCACCACCACCTCCCCTATGAACGCGGTCCAGACGTTCACATCAGGGCCGGGCGCTGTCAGGCCATAATGGAGTTCGTCCGCGATATCGCCCCATAGCGAGAGAGCTGCGGCACCGAGAACGCCACCGCAAAGCTGCGCGAACATGTAACAGACAGCGATTGGCGTGTTCACGCCGCCCCTGCGCCACAAGGCCAGCGTGATCGAGGGATTGAAATGAGCGCCACTCATCCTGCCGAGGGGCGAGATCGCCAGGATGCCGACGAATGCTCCAAACGCGAAACCGGCGAGCGCGCGCTGTGCAAGAGGAAGATGGCCAAGGCTGCCGGCGATCAGGCCATGGGGCCAGGTCACTGCGAATATCAGTGACAGTCCGCCAAAAACGAGCAGGGCTGTGCCAATGAATTCCGCCGCGACTTTGCTGTGAAAGCTGTGGGCTGCCTTTTTGGTCTTCTCTGTAGGAACAACTGGTTCCAACGCCGAACCTCATCCAACCTCATCGAACCGGACGATCACGGCTTGGAGGACGCTGCGCCATGAAACGCAATGATCCGCTCCGCCAGCCACTCGGGCTTTTCATCCGGGATCCAGTGCCCGCACTGTGGGATGATGCCGCCTTCGACATATTGGGCGACACGCTGCATCGAGCGGAGTGGTATTTCGCCCATGCAATGCGATCCGCCATAGGCCAAGACGGGAATAGTCAACTTCGTCTTGACCAACTCACGGCTCTGACGCGCACTTTCGGGAAAGGCCCGATAATATTCAAACCCTGCGCGCATGCCGCCGAGGGAGGCGTAGCAGCGAACATATTCGTCGATCTCCTCCCCGGTGATCGCACGCGGATCGAAGGCGTACCGCTTGTAGAAGAAGCTGAGATATTCGCGTTCCCGTCCGGCCAGCAGAAGATCGGGGAGATCCGCCTCCTGATGGAAACCGAAGTGCCAATATTCCTTCTGCGCGTCGTCATCGCTTTCGACGCCGAGCACCTTGCTTTCGAGGAAAACCAGGCTTTCGACCTCGTCACGATAATTTGCGGCATAGGCGTAGGCGACGCGTCCGCCGTTGTCGTGGCCGACCAGGCGAATCCGGGGGATGTCGAGATACTGCACCATGGCGTGCAGGTCCGCCGCGACCGTATCGCTGTCATAGCCGGTCTTCGGCCTGGACGAGTCGCCGGCCCCTCGCATGTCGACGGCGATGACATCATGGCCTGCTTCGATGAGGCGGGGAATGACGTGGCGCCAACTGAACCATGTCTGAGGCCAGCCATGGACGAGGAGGACCGGCTCGCCTCGCCCGCCGCGCGCGTAATGAAGGCGCACGTCTCCGACTTCCGCGACGTTGTGGGAAAGTGTCGTGTCAACAGGCATTGAAAGTCTCCTTCACGCCAGTCGGCTGGCGGCATAAGGGGCCAGGAATTGTTGCAGCGCCGCCAGCAGTTGCTCGGGCTTTTCCTCGGCGGGGTAGTGGCCGCTGCCTGCGATGATGACCGACTGCACGTCGGCGGCGACCGTGCGCAGCTCTTTCTCGACGCTGTCACCGCAGGCGAGCGCACCGGCGAAGGACAGGATGGGAAGGGTCAGCTTGCGCGCCATGCGGGCGCGATTCTGTGGGATCGACTGATCGATGGCGCGGTAATAGTCGAAGCTGGCGCGCAGTGCCTCGGGATCGCGCTTGAGTTCTTCGATATAGAATGCGCGCGCATAGGCGGGCACAGCCTCAGGCGTGCCCGCCTTGGTCGCGAACTGATGGCCGAAATAGATTTCCTCGCGCCCTTCCACGAGCCGTTCGTTGACGTCGAGGGCGCGGTTGAAGTTGAAGTGCCAAAGAAAATCACTCAGCCAGCGATCGTCGCTGAGCAGCGGCGGTGAAGGCGAAAGGCCCGGGATGATGGCTTCGCCGAGCGCAATCCGCGCGATGCGGTCGGGCTGGTCTGCCGCCATCGCGTATCCGGTCCACATGCCGATGTCGTGGCCGACCATGGCGAACCGCTGGTGACCGAGCGCGGACATCAGCGCGAACATGTCGGAAGCAAGTGTGTCTGAATCGTAGCCTGTGGTTGGTTTATCGGAGAGTCCGACGCCGCGGGGGTCGGCAGCGACGACCGTGAATTGCTCGGCAAGAGGCACCATCAGATAGCGCCAGGCAAACCAGTTCTGCGGCCAACCCGCGAGCAGAAGCAGCGGCGGGCCGTTTCCGCCGATGACAGCGTGCAGCCGAAGGCCGTTGGCATCGACGAGCCAGCTTTCAAAAAGGGCCGTGAAGCCGGCGGGTAGCCGGGGAACGTCATGCACCGAACCGAACCCTACGGCGCGCGTACGGCCGGATCCTTCCACAACAGGCATTCGATACCCTCCAAATCTGTGACAACCGACACATATATTTACCGCCGAGGAAAGGAAAGGCTTTTCATGTCGATCGGCACAAAAATAGCTTCGGTGAAAGGAAGCTCTGGTTCGGCGTGGCCGCTCAGACCGAAGGGGCGTGTGTTGCCGGGAAAATTTTCCGCGTGCTCAGAGCGGCCAGCCTCTGATTGGGCTTGCGCTCTGCGCTGACGTAAATTACGTGTTGAGCGGCATAGAAATAGTGGCGTTTGCGTGGTATTGGCTCGGATGGCGGCTCCGAAGAGTGAGCGACCGAGCGTTCGCGAGTATCGGCACAACCCGTTATGCAACGAAGGAGTGCGTCAATTGTCGAGCGGGGCCAGCACGATGCAAACCGAAGTGACGGCAGCGCCGCGAGGACGTCCGCGGACGTTCGACCGCGAAGTCGCGCTGCGAAAGGCTATGACGCTGTTCTGGACGAAGGGCTTTGAAGCAACCTCCATGCAGGACCTCGTCGGCGCCATGGGGATTAACTCGCCGAGCATCTACGCAGCCTACGGCAGCAAGGAGGATCTGTTTCGTGAGGCGGTGGCGCTCTATGCCGACGCAGAGGGCGGCGCGACGCTGCGGGCCTTGACCGGCGACCTGTCGGCCCGGGCCGCGGTCGAGGTCCTGCTCAAGGAAAATGTCAAGCTCTTCACGGGGTCAGATAGGCCGCGCGGCTGCCTTATCGTGCTCGGCGCCGTGAACGTCGCTGGCGACCATGCCGCGATTCAAACGTTCCTGCGCGAACGCCGCCGCGAAATCAGCGAAGCCTTTGTTCGGCGGCTGACACGGGCAGTCACGGACGGCGAATTGCCCGCGGAAACGGAGGTGGAGCCGCTCGCAGCGCTCTGTGTGACCTTCCTTAATGGCCTATCAATCCAGGCGACCGACGGCGTATCACGGGATGTCCTAATGAAGGCAGTCGACCGGCTGATGGCGATCTGGCCTCAAGCCGACTTACCGAAGTCGGTCCGGAAGAAGCCGGCCTAGGCGGATCCCCATGCGTTACACGAAGTGGTCATTTGAGGTTGCGACGCCTCGTTCGCTCGAGATGAGGGCCCGGAGTGGGAATGGCCTTCGTCAACACGACCAAAAGGACAAGCAATGGCACTCAAGGATATTCTTCATCGCGAGCTCGGCTTCGGTGCGGCGCCGCTCGGTAATATGTTCCGCGACATTCCCGAAGAAGAAGCGCGTGCGACCTTGGATGCGGCCTGGAACGACGGCATCCGCTACTTTGACAATGCGCCCTTCTACGGTGCGGGCCTTGCGGAAATCCGCATGGGTGAGGCGCTCGCTGGGCAGCCACGCGAAGACTATGTCATTAGCACCAAGGTTGGCCGCCTCATCCTCGACGAGATCGAGGATGAGAGCAGGCGCGACGTAGGCGAGAAGGGCGGCGTCTTCCAATATGGGCGCCCCAACAAGATCATTAACGACTATTCCGCTGACGCGACGCTCCGCTCCATCGAAGACAGCCTCAAGCGCCTCAAGACCGACAGAATCGAGATCGCCTGGGTTCATGACGTCGCGCAGGACTTCTACGGCGATGAATGGCTCGGCATCTTTGAAAGTGCGCGCAAGGGCGCCTTCAAAGCGCTCGATCGCCTGCGTGACGAAGGCGTGATCAGGGCTTGGGGCCTGGGAGTCAACAGGGTGGAACCGATCGAGATTCTGCTCGCGCTTGAAGGCCCGCGCCCGGACGGCTTCCTGCTCGCCGGGCGCTATTCTCTGCTTGATCATGACCGCGCGCTCCAACGCGTGATGCCGATGGTCGCAGAGCGTGGGCTGGGTATCGTTGTGGGCGGTCCCTATAGCTCGGGCGCTCTCGTCGGCGGCCCCAACTTTGAATATGCGCCTGCCCCCGCCGAGATCGTCGCCAAGGTCGCTAGGATCAAGGCGATCGCAGAGCGGCACCGCGTCAGCATGAAGGCGGCAGGTCTTCAGTTCGCGCTCGCCAACCCAGCGGTTGCGGCGGTCATTCCCGGCGCCAGCCGACCGAGCCGGATCGCGGAAGATCGCGCAGCGATGGAAGAGATCGTCCCAGCCGATTTCTGGCGCGAACTCAGAGAAGCCGGCCTTGTAAACCCCGCGGCGCCCCTGGGATTGGGAGAACGGCCTTGATGTCACGGGCGGCTCACGCGGTCTGTACGCGGCCCAGTGTTGCATCACCGTCCTGCCTTACCCGGCCACGACTACGGGATTTCGATCCCGACGTCCGCGATCGACGGCGCCGCACGCCTGTGCCTCGCCACGTGAGGGCCGACCCGTGGTCGATCCCGAACATCCTAACGGCTCAGCGCGAGATGCATCTTAAGGCTATCGTGGTCTCCCCCATTTCAGGCCGTGGATATGCAAACGTTAAAACCAGTGTCGAGAAGAGAGTAGGAGCGTTGCGATGAAGATCGGGATCATTGGAGCGGGCCATATAGGCCAGGCAATTGCCCGGCTCGCCGTGGCAAACGGGCACGAGGTGGAAATCAGCAACTCGCGTGGCCCGGAGACGCTGACGGACATTGCCCGGAAGATCGGTTGTTCGACGGGAACGGCGGAGGAGGCCAGCAGGTTCGGTCCGGTCGCGGTCGTCACCGTTCCGTTCGTCAACCTGTTCAAGATCGATCCGGCGCCTTTGGCGGGCAGGATCGTCATCGATACCAACAACTACTACCCGGACCGCGATGGCCGGATCGCCGCCCTCGATCTGCGCCAGACCACGACGAGCGCCATGGTGGCGAAGCATTTCACAGCGTCGAAGGTCGTGAAGGCTTTCAATGCGATCCTGGCAGCCGATCTCGAGACGCCAGCTCCCGTGCCAATCGTGGGCCAACGCCGGGCGCTCCCGATCGCCGGCGATGATGTCGAGGCGAAGCAGGTCGTAGCCACACTTCAAGACGAATTCGGATTCGATACGGTCGATGCCGGCTCGCTGGCGGATAGCTGGCGCTTCGAGCGCGCAAAGCCGACCTATTGCATTCCGCTGGATCGAGCCGGTCTTATCGCTGCGCTTGCCAAAGCAGAGCGCGATGTCGAACTGCCGCATGGATCCTGGCGTCGGTAGCGACGAGACGGGCATGCGGCGGATGAATTTAATTCTGCCAGCTTACGCCGAGCGGCGTATGCGCTGCCTCGCCGCATGAGTACTGATACGCCGACCGCATACCGGACAGCATCGCATGCCGGCGGAGAATGCGCGATGATCCGGGACAACGGCGCCTAAGTTCGAGGAATATCTCTATGAGAGCCACGCTGGTTGAGGCGTCCGCACCGGATGGAATTGCCAGCCGGCAAGATGTCGAGGCGACGCTACAGCATCATGCTTCGCCCGTTCGGTTTATCGGGTGGGATCTGACCGATGTGTCATTGAAGGGGCTGGACTTTCACGGGTGCGAGTTTGTGCGCTGCCGCGGAGGGCGTGCCGATTTTTCGTCCTGTGACATGACCGATACCCGGTTCAACTCCTGCGATTTCAACAACACAAATTGGCGCCGTGCCAGTTTGTCCGCAGCTATATTCCAAGATTGCAAGCTGACCGGCGTTCAGATCGTGGATGCCCGTACGCTCGGGCTCATGTTTGAGAGATGCCTGCTGGTCAGCGCACAACTTCATGGACTGTCGTTCCGTCGAGCCGAATTGAAGAGCCTCGACTTCCAGGGAGCCGATTTGACCGAGGTGGATTTCAGGGAAGCAGTACTGACGCAATGCGACCTGCGAGACGCGAACGTAACGGGCGCCCGCTTCGAAGGCGCCGACTTGCGCGGTGCCGATCTGGGTACAATGAGGCTCTCGGATGCATCCAAGTTCAAGGGCGCGATCATTTCCAAGCAGCAGGCCGCGATTCTGCTCAGTAGCCTCGGTCTTAGGGTTGCGTGACGCCGCCCCGGGGCTGGCTTCCGGACATGGCTCGGCGGAGGAGGCTTGCCATCAATGCGACGGAGGAGGCGTCCATAGTTATCTCTGCAATGTCCCCGGCCCGCCATCCTGCGGTACAGTACTCAGTGATGTCGATGGCATCCGGCCGCCATTGGCTCGCTGTGGTTTATCTCAAGCGGTTGAGCGGATGCTCCCTGGCAAGCGAGAGATCATCTTCGCGGCAGCCAGCGTTGGGATAGAACGGGACCGGCCACGAGTGGAGAAAAGCCAATGTACGCAATTACCGGCGCGACCGGCCGTCTTGGTCAGCTTGTCGTCACTGCACTCCTGAGAACCGTTCCGGCAGCCGAGACTGCCGCGCTGGTTCGCACCCCTGCGAAGGCGTCCGATCTCGCGGCGAAAGGCGTCGTGATCCGGGAGGCCGACTATAGCCGGCCAGAGACTCTTGGCCCCGCCATGGCTAGCGTCGACAACCTGCTGCTGATCTCGGGCAACGAGATCGGCCGCCGCGTGCCGCAGCATAGGGCGGTGATCGACGCCGCCAAGGCCGCCGGCGTCAAGCTTGTCGCCTATACGAGTGTGCTCCGCGCCGATAGCTCACCGCTCGGCGTCGCCGAAGAGCATCGCCAGACCGAGGCGCTCTTGAAGGCCAGCGGCGTGCCTTTCGTTCTGCTCCGCAATGGCTGGTACACCGAGAATTATACTGCCTCGATCCCGGCGGCGCTTCAGCAGGGCGCTGGCCGGCGCCGGACTGCCCGACGCGGTCGCGACCCTGCTCGCCCGATCGTCCGCCGTTGCGAGCCGTGGGGCGCTGTTCGACGACAGCCATCAGCTTTCCAGACTGATCGGCCGACCGACCACGCCGCTAAAGGACGCAATTGCCGCAGCACTTAAAGCCTGATCGTCGGCGAGGGCCCAACCGACAATCACCATGACGGCAGTGCGAAGGCTTCGAGGTGTCCCGACATCGCCGCCTATGGCCGAACGGTTCATCGCGACCAACCGAGGCTTCACAAAGGCCCGCAAGAGCCTTGAAGCGACTGGTCCTTCAGCGAAAGGGGCAGGGTCTTCGGACTAGCTGCTCCGAACTTAACTTGTCCCAGCCTCGCCCGAGATGTCAGGGTATCGCTGACGAAGCATCGCGAGGAAAGGCGACAGGGTGGGGTTGGCGTTCGCGTCGCGCCAATACGCGGTGAAGTTCAAACGCGTTGCGCCGCAGCCATTGTGCACCTCGCGGAAGGTCACCGAGTCGAAATGCACACCGACCCCGCCTTCCAGCATGAGAAGCACGCCATATCCGGCGCTGACCAAACTCAGCAGTCGGTCGAGGCCGGATGCCTGGTGTAGGACATGCTGTCGGACCCCGTGTGGCAGATTGGCAATTAGCAGCCGTTCCAGCTCCCGGCCGGGCCCGTGCTGCGGCATCAATATCGGCTCACCCGCCAAGTCCGCCCAATGCACCGTCTCCTTCTCGGCCAGACGATGTTGCTTCGACATCGCGACGATCACGCGCTCGCTCCACAGCGATAACGATCGCTCGTGCCAGACGGCCGAGCTTGCCGCGAGCACAGCAAGGTCGACCGCATCGTTCGACAGCGCATCGAGCAACTGATCTTGATCGCCATCCACGGTGTGAACTTGGACATCCGGAAACTGTCGGTGATGCTCAACGAGCGTCACGTATAAATTGCCCGTCGATAGTGAAGCATGGACGCCGATGCGCAGCCTGCCGTTCTCACCGCGCACCCCCATTCGAAGCTTTCCGATCGCGCATTCCAAATCGGCAAGGACATTGCGCGCCGCGCTCAGAAACTCCCGGCCCGCGAAGGTGGGGCGTGTACCCCGGTTCGTACGCTCGAAAAGCTCGGCCCCGAGTTTGCTCTCGATCTCTCGAAGCCGGCGGCTTAGCGTCGACTGCCTGACGTTGAGCGCAAGAGCAGCCTGTCGCAGGCTGCGGTGCTGCGACGTAACGATCGCCCATCTTAAATCTCTAAGTTCGACGGACATCTCCTATGTCGTCTAAGAGGGGCGGGGCGCATTCGGGAGACGCCGCGCGCCAAATGCCGGCGATCGGAAAGCATCGACGCCGGAACGGAGATCTCCGGAGCGTCGCCAGTGCGACTTTGGCGGATTAGTTATCCATAATCTGCCGCTTCTGGCTTTTCGTGTCGTAGTGATACTGCTTGAGCACAACCAAAAGAGCGGCGATCGGCCATAAGAGGCCGCCAAATTCGCTATGTATCAGGTCCATCGCAGCTGCAGTCAGAAACCCGATCACACCAAGGGCGACGATAAAGCGCCATGGCGTGCTGGCGCGTTTGACAAGAAGGGATGCGATCCCCATGGCGATCACCCACACATAGGGGAAACGTTCGGGGATCAGAGCCGCCTCGATGTTGAAGCCTTGCGGTTCTTGAAGGGAAGCGGCGACATCCAACGGCAGGAAACCGCCGAGAATAAGCCAGGAAGCCATGCCCTCGACCTTATCCGTGTTCTTGCGACGAAGGATCGAGGCATGACTCAACATGTGAATTCTTCCATGAAGCGGCTGCTCGGAAACGAGGATGTCAGGCGAGGACGCTGGCCTTGAATCCAGTTGCCGTCTCCGCCGCCTGGGTATGCACTGCGGCATCGGCTATGCCCTGAAAGTCGCGACGGGGCGTGTAAGGCTTTTCCAGCCGCTTAGCTTCGTCATCGGTCAGGGTGATCGAGAGCGCCGCGATCGCCTCGTCGATGTGCTTGGTTTTCAGGGCGCCGATAATCGGTGTTGCAACGACGGGATGGCGGCGCAGCCAGGCAAGCCCAATCTGCGCCTGGCTCACTCCACGTTCCGCCGCGATGGCGCTTACGGCCTCAATGATCTTCCGGTCGCTGTCTGCCGTGGACTCGTCTTGCTGCTGTCCGTCGGCTTCGGCTCGGGCACTCGACGCGCCCCAGGGTCGGGCGAGACGGCCGCTCGCAAGGGGGCTGTAGACCATCGTCTGAATGCCTTCATCGGCGCAGAGCGGCAGCATCTCCCGCTCTTCCTCGCGAGCGAGCAGGTTGTAGTTATTCTGCATCGATACGAAACGCGCCCAGCCGTTCTGCTTCTGTAGATGCAGCGCCTTGCCGAATTCCCAAGCCATCATCGAAGACGCCCCGATATAGCGCACCTTGCCGCTTTTCACGAGGTCATGGAACGCTTCCAACGTCTCCTCCCAGGGCGTGAGCTGATCCCGTCGATGGACCTGGTAGAGGTCGATGTAATCGGTGCCGAGCCGCCTCAAGGAGTGATCGACTTCCGCCATGATCGCCTTGCGCGACAAGCCGAGCGTGTTGGGGCCGTTGCGTGTCGGCGCACAGACCTTGGTAGCGATCACCACGGCGTCGCGATTGACGAAATCCTTCAACGCCCGGCCGACAATTTCTTCGCTCGACCCGTTCGAATACATATTGGCGGTGTCAAAGAAATTGATCCCGGCTTCGATCGCGTGCCGAATCAGCGGACGGCTGGTCTCTTCGTCGACCGACCACGCAGGATAGCCGCGGGCGGGGTCGCCAAACCCCATGCAACCGATGCAGAGGGGGGAGACGTCAAGACCTGTGGTGCCGAGCTTCTCGTATTGCATGTGACCTCCTTGCCAGCATATAAACGGACATCTATCCACTTATCAGTACCGGACAATTGTCCGGTTAGTCAAGGAATTTGATGAGCGACGAAGAGGAGAAGCTGCGCGCCGATGCACGGCTGAACCGGGATCGCATCCTTAAGGTGGCGCGCGAAGCGCTGGCCGTCGATCCGCGCGTATCCCTCAATTCCATAGGCAAGACAGCCGGCGTTGGTCAGGGCACGCTTTACCGCCACTTCCCAAGCCGGGAGGCCTTGGTGGTGGCCGTCTATCGGAAGGAAATAGAGGATTTCGTAGCCTTCGCGCCGGCACTGCTCGCCCAGCATCCGCCGCTCAAAGCCTTCCGGCTGTGGTGCGATCGGCTCGCGGAATTCGGCAGGATGAAGTATGGCGTCGCTGACATGCTTCATGCGGCGATATCAGCGCAGGACGTTCACGACACATACGGGCCGATGGTGGAGACCGTCCGCCAATTGATCGAGGCCTGTGAAAGCGCCGGGGACATCGAACCGGGTACTAACGCCGAGGACGTGCTGACACTCTTGGGCGTCTTATGGCAGATTCCGCCGGGACCAGACGGAAAAGCGCGGTCCGACAGGCTCATCACCTTCGTCTTCCGCGGATTGGGCATCGACGTCGCGGGAGCACAGTAAGCGCGTGTAAGCCGCCGACAACGATCGTGTAAGCAGAGGGACGGGGAGCATCGAGCCGACCGCACGCACGCCTGAGCACGCTGGGGCCGCATCAGGCTTTCGCTAGCCTGCTTACATAGTGCTTACATTTTTCGGCGAATACCTATGTAAGCAGCAAAACGGCCCCGAAGGGCCGTTCTAACGCTTTAATTTCCTTGAGGAAATTTGGAGCGGGCGAAGGGATTCGAACCCTCGACCCCAACCTTGGCAAGGTTGTGCTCTACCCCTGAGCTACACCCGCATCCGCGCCGGCGGCGACGCGCCGGCCGGGGCTATATGGCGCAAAGAACCCGCCAATGCAACAGGATGGTTTGCGAAGCGCGCGAGATTGGGCGGCGACGGCGAGTTGACGCCGCTATCGCGATCAGCTATGGGAACACGTTCCAGCCTGAGTCGATTGTTCCCGGGGGCCGATGCTTGGCCCAGCGGGTTGCTTTTGTCGGGCGCTTCGCAAGGGCCGGTCTCCACCGGACGCGGGGCGAATACATTTCCCGCCATGCTCTTAAGCCGAAGCATGGCAGATATGGAGAATCTCTTGGCTCGCATCGCAGGCGTCAACCTACCAACGAACAAGCGCGTGATCATCGCGCTTCAATATATCCACGGCATCGGCCCCAAGAAAGCCGAGGAAATTTGCGAAAAAGTGAGCATCCCGGCCGCGCGGCGCGTCGCCGAATTGACCGACGCCGAGGTTTTGCAGATCCGCGAGGCGATCGACCGGGATTATATCGTCGAGGGCGATTTGCGCCGCGAGGTCGCCATCAACATCAAGCGCTTGATGGATCTTGGCTGCTACCGCGGCCTTCGCCATCGGCGCCAATTGCCGGTTCGCGGCCAGCGCACCCATACCAATGCGCGCACCCGCAAAGGCAAGGCGAAGCCCATCGCCGGCAAGAAAAAGTAAAGTAAAGCAAGAGTTGTTCGTCGTCCGAGTCGGCCGCCGCGCGATCCGCGAAGGCGGGGTGTCGGCTTCGTGGCGAGATCGAGTGAAAGCAACTAAATAGGATCGAGCCTTGCCGCCTCCCGAGGTTGGACAAGGCTTGAGGGAAATCCCGAGCGCCTGGCATTACGGGCGCGTTTGAAGGAAAGAGCTTATGGCAAAAGAGGCAACCCGCGTTCGCCGCCGCGAGCGCAAGAATATCGCGTCCGGCGTCGCGCATGTGAACTCAACGTTCAACAATACGATGATTACGATCACCGACGCCCAAGGCAACACCATTTCCTGGTCCTCGGCGGGAACGATGGGGTTCAAGGGGTCGCGCAAGTCGACGCCTTACGCCGCGCAGATGGCGGCCGAGGATTGCGCCAGAAAGGCGGCCGAGCATGGGATGCGAACGCTCGAGGTCGAGGTGTCCGGCCCGGGTTCGGGTCGTGAATCGGCCTTGCGCGCCTTGCAGGCCGCCGGCTTTACCGTGACGTCGATCCGCGACGTTACGCCAATACCGCATAATGGCTGCCGTCCCCGCAAGCGCAGGCGCGTCTGAGCCCGAGCGGGGCCGTCGTTTCGAAATTTGCTTGCCTACCTATTTATGTCCGCATGATTGGCCAGGCGCCGGACCGGCGCCTTCGCATTGAGAAAGGCGCCATCGTGATTCAAAAGAACTGGCAGGAGCTTATCAAGCCGAACAAGCTCGAGGTCATCCCGGGCGACGATCCGAAGCGCCTCGCCACCGTCGTAGCTGAGCCGCTCGAACGCGGCTTCGGCCTGACCTTGGGCAATTCCCTGCGCCGCATTCTCCTCTCGTCGCTGCAGGGCGCGGCGATCACCTCGGTCCATATCGACGGCGTTCTCCACGAATTTTCGTCCATCCCCGGCGTGCGCGAGGACGTGACCGACATTGTGCTGAATATCAAGGACATCGCGATCAAGATGCCCGGCGACGGCCCAAAGCGCATGGTGCTGAAGAAGCAAGGTCCCGGCAAGGTCACCGCGGGCGATATTGCGACGGTCGGCGATATTTCGATTCTGAACCCTGGACTCGTCATCTGCACCCTTGACGAGGGCGCCGAGATCCGCATGGAATTCACGGTCAACTCCGGCAAGGGCTATGTCGCGGCGGACCGCAATCGCGCCGAAGACGCGCCGATCGGCCTCATTCCGATCGACAGCCTCTATTCTCCGGTCAAGAAAGTCAGCTACCGCGTCGAAAATACCCGCGAAGGGCAGATTCTCGATTACGACAAGCTGACCATGCAGGTCGAGACCAATGGGTCCCTGACGCCGGAGGACGCGGTCGCTTTCTCCGCCCGGATCCTGCAGGACCAGCTCAATGTCTTCGTCAATTTCGAGGAGCCGAGGCGCGTCGAGACGACGCCGTCGATCCCCGAGCTTGCGTTCAATCCGGCGCTGCTCAAGAAAGTCGACGAACTCGAATTGTCGGTGCGTTCGGCCAATTGCCTGAAGAACGACAATATCGTCTATATCGGCGATCTCATCCAGAAGAGCGAAGCGGAAATGCTCAGGACGCCGAATTTCGGCCGCAAGTCGCTGAATGAGATCAAGGAAGTTCTGGCCCAGATGGGCCTGCATCTTGGCATGGAAGTCACTGGCTGGCCGCCGGACAATATTGACGAGCTCGCCAAGCGTTTCGAAGAACATTACTGAAAACCCTGGCCTGTCCCATCCCGAAGGGGAGGGCAGGGCCTGGAGCGGCCGTACCTTGGCACGGCGGCCGCCTTGAAGAACGGAGAAAGCCATGTATCACGGACACGCGAAGCGCCGCTTCGGCCGCACGCATGAACACCGCAAGGCGATGTTCGCGAACCTCAGCCAAGCGCTCATCAAGCATGAGCAAATCGTCACGACTCTGCCGAAGGCGAAGGATTTGCGCCCAATCGTCGAGAAGCTGGTCACCCTCGGCAAGCGCGGCGACCTTCATGCGCGCCGGCAGGCGATCGCGCAGATCAAGGATGTCAAGCTCGTCGGCAAGCTGTTCGATGTGCTCGCGTCGCGCTATAAGGAGCGTCACGGTGGCTATACGCGGGTGCTGAAGGCCGGTTTCCGCTATGGCGACAATGCTCCCCTGGCGGTGATCGAATTCGTTGACCGTGACGTCGAGGCCAAGGGCAAGGATTCGGGGCCGGTCTTGGAAGGCGAAGAGGAGGCTGCTTAGTGCGGGGGGTAGACCGCCAAGCGCGCGTCTGGATTCACTCGAATCGGCCTGAAGTCTCGATCCTGAAGCCATGACCGAGCCCATCGTTTGTTGCCGCCTTGGCCGAATGGACTGAAACCGGATGGTCCAGAGCAATCCATGAAATCCAAGGGCGTTTCTTTTTCAATCGTCGCGGCCGCGTCCCTGCTAGCGCTTCTGGCGCTCTTCGGCGCGCTCTGGCCGGCTCGGCTGCTGGCTGGGCCTTTGCGGCAGCCGCCGGAGGCCGCGGGAGATGTTTTGATCTCCTTTGCGCCGGTCGTGAAGAAAGCCCAGCCCGCCGTCGTCAATGTTTACGCGTCGCGAATCGATAGGCGGCCGCGCAATCCTCTCTTCGACGATCCGGTTTTTCGCCGTTTCTTCGGGGATGGCGGCAATTCGCGGCCAGGCGGTCCGACCGCGCAATCCTTGGGCTCCGGCGTTCTGGTCGATCGGTCCGGTCTCGTTGTCACCAATTATCATGTCATCGAAGGCATGACGGATGTGAAAGTCGCGCTCGCCGACAAGCGCGAGTTCGACGCCGAGATCGTGTTGCGCGACCAGCGCACGGACCTCGCCGTCTTGCGGCTGAAGGGCGGCGGCGATTTCCCTGTTATGGACCTGGGCGATTCCGATGCGCTCGAAGTCGGCGACATTGTTCTGGCGATAGGCAATCCATTCGGCGTCGGGCAAACCGTGACGCAAGGCATCGTTTCCGCCCTGGCGCGCACGCAGGTCGGCATTTCCGACTATGGTTTCTTCATTCAGACCGATGCGGCGATCAATCCGGGCAATTCCGGCGGCGCCCTTGTCGACATGAAAGCGCGGCTCGCCGGCATCAATTCGGCGATTTTTTCGCAGACGGGGAGCTCCGTCGGGATAGGCTTTGCGATCCCGGTCAATATGGTGAAGATCGTCGTCGCCGCGGCGAAAGGGGGCGGCCGCCAGGTGCGGCGGCCATGGCTTGGCGCGAGCCTGCAAATCATTTCAAGAGAGATCGCCGATTCGCTTGGCCTCGACCGCCCCGCCGGAGCGCTCGTCACGGATATTTCGCCGGTGGGACCAGCGGCCGAGGCAGGCTTGAAACGCGGCGATCTCATCGTCGCAATCGATGGTCAAGCCGTCGATGATCCCGAGAGCCTCGGCTATCGCATGGCGACAAAGCCGCTCGGCGGAGTCGCGTCCCTGTCGCTGCTTCGCAACGGCCATTCGACGCCGGCCTCGCTCAAATTGATTCCGGCGCCCGAAACTCCGGCGCGTGAGCCGATCAAGCCCCAGGGGAACACGCCCTTCACCGGCGCGACCATCATCAATCTGTCTCCCGCGGTCACGGAAGAATTTTCCATCCGCGGCGTGAGCGAAGGCGTCGTCATCAGCGATGTGGAGGAAGGCTCGACAGCCGCGGCGGTCAACTTTCAGAGAGGCGACGTCATTCTCTCAGTCAACGACGCCAAGATAGCGACGACGCGGGAGCTGGAGCGCGCAACGAGCGGCAAGCATCTCTATTGGAAATTGACGATCGGACGCGGGGGTGAGGTCATCACCACGGTGATCGGCGGTTGAGCGATTTTTAAGAACTTGTCATCCGCCCGAGGTTTCTAACCTGGCAAGTTCTGCGCTGTTGAGCGCCCGACGCGGTTTTCTTGGGCCGGCTGGACTTTACGCCCCGCGAAGCCCAGATTTCAACGCAGCATGACTGATCTTTTCGCCGCCGCCGGTCTCGAAAAACAAGCGCCGCAGCCGCTTGCCGATCGTCTGCGCCCGAAAAGCCTCGCCGAAGTGGTCGGCCAGGATCATCTTGTCGGACCGGACGGCGCGCTGACCAGGCGTATTGCCTCGGGCTCTCTGGGCAGCCTGATTTTCTGGGGGCCTCCGGGGACCGGCAAGACGACGGTTGCGCGTCTTCTCGCGCATGAGACCAAATTCGCCTTCGTCCAGATTTCGGCGATATTTTCCGGCGTCAACGATCTGAAAAAGATCTTCGAGGAGGCGCGGGGCAGGCGCGCGGCCGGACGGGGGACCTTGCTTTTCGTTGACGAGGTTCATCGCTTCAACCGGGCGCAGCAGGATAGTTTTCTCCCGGTCATGGAGGACGGCTCGGTCACGCTGATCGGCGCGACGACCGAAAATCCGAGTTTCGAGCTCAACGCGGCGCTGCTGTCGCGGGCGAGCGTGCTGATTTTCCGACCGCTCGACGCGGAGGCGATCGAGAAAATGCTGGCGCGGGCCGAGGCGTTCGAAGGCAAGCCCTTGCCGCTCGATGAATCCGCCCGATTTGCGCTGGTGCGCATGGCCGATGGCGACGGCCGCGCCGCGCTGACCCTCGCCGAGGAAGTCTGGCGGGCCACAGCGCCGGGCGAGATCTGCGATGCGGCGACGCTTGCGGCGATCGTGCAGCGGCGCGCGCCGATCTATGACAAGGCGCAGGAAGGCCATTACAATCTCATCAGCGCGCTGCATAAATCGGTGCGCGGATCTGACCCGGACGCGGCGCTCTATTACCTCGCGCGCATGTTCGACGCCGGCGAGGATCCCTTATTTCTGGCGCGGCGGGTGGTGCGAATGGCGGTCGAGGATATTGGCCTCGCCGACCCGCAGGCGCTGGTCGTCGCCAATGCGGCCAAGGACGCCTATGATTTTTTGGGCTCGCCCGAGGGGGAGCTCGCGATCGCCAATGCCGTGATCTATGTCGCGACCGCGCCGAAATCGAACGCCGCCTATATGGCGTTCAAGAGCGCGGCGCGGCTCGCCAAGGAACACGGATCATTACCGCCGCCCAAAGTGATTCTCAATGCGCCGACGAAGCTCATGAAGAGCGAGGGCTATGGCGCGGGCTACGCCTATGATCATGACGAGCCCGACGCGTTCTCGGGCCAGAGTTACTGGCCGGACGCGCTCGGCCGGCGGAAGCTTTATGCGCCGACTGGCCGCGGCTTTGAACGCGACCTCCAGGAGCGGCTGGCCTATTGGGCGAGACTGCGCAAAGCGAGAAACGATCCTGGAGCATGACGCCGAGCTGCAATCCCCCTTCGAAACGGTGGCTTTGCCACCCCAGGGTAAGGTCTTCGCTACTCGGCGTTGTCGGAGTTGAGTGCCGTAAAACCAGCGTCCGTCAGCCTGTAGAAACCTGGCATTGAGGCATTTTCCAGCCAGCGGTTCGTCAGGATTTTTTCCAAAGCTGGTTTGAGGTCGCCGTCGCGAAAGCGTTTGAGGACCAGGCTCTCTTGCACGGGCGCCCAAATGAATGATTTTCCGATCGTGATGCCGCGCGTGCCGATTTCGGTCATGATCGCCTTGATCGTATCGTCTTCCGACGGCGGCGAGCCAAAGAATTTGACATATCCGGCCATCGTCATTTTGTAAGAGCCTTCAGAGGCGTTTTCGATCACGCCATCTTCGCCCATCTGCTTCAAAACGGCGCGCAACTCGTCTTGGTGCGGATAGCGGATTTGCAGAGACGCGAATAAAAAGGTCTCCCCTTCTCGAAAGCCTCTGGCTTTGATGAAATGATTGATTGCCTCTACTGCCGTCGCCGCCATTTCAATACTCGCAATTCAAGGCTTAATGGATTGCTTGCAATGGAATGGGCGCTTGCAAAAATCAAGATTTTCGTACCACGAACTTGATCCTCGGACTTACCTCGTGCAGAACTCCGGTGCGAAAGTCCGCCTTGGCCGGCGCCCCCGGCGGCGGAGAGCCTTGATCTCGCTTCACGTCACCTCGAACCAGGTCGCCATTCCGGTCGCCTGGCGCTCCGCCATCAAGCATTCGATCGCCCATTTGCCCGGATTGTCGGCGACGAAGGCGACATGCTTGGTCTTGCCTTCCGGCACGAGCACGGAGTCGCGCCAGTAAGGCTCCCATCCATCGTCGAGATCGTGCAGGAGCCGCATGTGATGCCCGTGAACATGGATCTGCTGAACGAAGCCCGTGCGGTTGACAAGGCCCAAGGTCACCGCCGCGCCGCGCTTGACCGAAAACAACGGCGTCGGCCCAAATCCGTCCGAGGCGACGCCGTTCAGCTTCCAATAGAGCTGTCGGCCGGACGCGGGGGCGACCGGAGTCTCGCCGGATTTGGCGATTGGCTCGATGACTATGTCGACCTTGCGCGCGCTTTGCAGCTTGATCGCGGCCGGCAAAAGCGGATTTTGCTCGAGCGAGGCGATTGGCGGCAATAGGCCACGCGCTTCCCCCGCAGTCTTGAAGGCGAGGAGCACGCGATCGGGCTCGTTATCGCCGCGCAGGGTCAAATTCGCTTCCGCGGCCGCCTCGGCGGGAAGATCAAGCATGACGTCGAATCGCGCGCCGGGACCGATCGGGATCGTCCGCCGAACGGGTTCGAAAGCGTCGCAGGGTTGGCCGTCGACCGCCAGGATCCAGGGTTTCACGCCGTTGAAGGTAATTAGCATGATCCGCGCATTGACCGCGCTCACGATCCGCAGGCGCACGCGCGACAGCGGCGGCAGCGCCTCCATGACCGGAACCGGCTGCGAGTTGAGGGTCACGTGCGGCCCAATGCGGCCGGCGCCCAGCGCGTCGGCGGCGGAGCCAAAATCGCCGACTATTTGGGCATTTTCATCGAGCTTCCAATCGTCCAGCACGACGAGCATGTCGCAGTCCACGCGAGGCGGCTGGGGCTCGTCCACGATCAAAACGCCATAAAGGCCGCGGCCGAGCTGCTCGGCCTGCCATGGCAGGATATGCGGATGATACCAGTAGAGGCCGCTATCGGGCGGCGTGAAGCGATAATCGAAACTTCCGCCGGGCGGGATGGGCTTTTGCGTCAGGCCGGAGACGCCGTCCATGGCGTTGGCGATCCGCACGCCATGCCAGGAGAGGCTCGTCGGCTGCGATAGCTTATTGACGAGCCGGACCTTCACCTCCTCGCCTTTCTTGATCCGCAAAAGCGGGCCGGGGACGTTGCCGTCATACCCCCAAACGGCGGTCTCGGCGGCTGGCTCTGGTTGGAGGCGCAGCAAACCTTCGCGTGCTTCAAGAATGCGGAATCCGTCTTGTGCGGCTGGCTTTGTCTCGCTGCGCGCCGGCAAGGTTGCGAGGCTTGCGGCCAGGGTGGAGCCAAGAAAGCGACGGCGGCTGATGGTCCGGCTCGGGGGCATAATATCCTGTAGCTCTGTCGGGCGGGTTCTTGAGGGGAGGGAGGCGCTACGCAGCGGCGATGCAAGTCGGACAAGCCGCGCCGTCAGCCGATAAATCGCTTTGGGATTAAGGCGGATAGAATCGCATGGCCTTGCGCACGGCTTTATCGACAGCCCAAGCCGACTTGGCAAGTTAACTCGGCAAGCCGCTGGCGGCCCGTCCAATTGATCCGCGCTATTGATATTATATGCGCCATGGCGCTTGCTCGCATGTCTCAGGGACCTTTGCAGGATTTATCAATGACGTCGCAGGATCGGGTCATGCCCCGAAAGCTCATTGCGCCGCTTGTTCAAACGACGCGCTTGGGCCTTGCTGCGGATTTTGCCCCTGGCGTCGTGCAGCTTTGCGCGGCTCGATCCGTTCGAGGGCGCGACGCGTGACGCTGCATGGCTGGCTCCTGATTCTTCTCTTCGCCCTGCTCCTCGGCCTGACGATCAAGCCTCTCGGCGGCTACATGGCCTGGGTCTTCACGGGAGGCCCTGCGTCAATATGGTTCGTCGGATGGCTCGAATGCGGCTTCTTTCGGATGGCCGGCGTCGATCCCAAAAGCGAGCAAAACTGGCTCAACTATGCGGTAGCCCTGCTGGCCTTCAATTTTGTCGGCATAATTCTGCTTTTCGCCATCCTGTTTTTTCAAGACGTGTTGCCGCTCAATCCGCAGCGCTTCGGGCCGATGGCGGCGGACCTCGCCTTCAATACCGCCGTGAGCTTCGTCACGAATACGAGCTGGCAGTCTTATGGGGGAGAGACGACGCTTGGTTACTTCAGCCAGATGGCCGGCGTCACGGTCCAATCTTTTCTCTCGGCGGCGACCGGCGTCGCGGTTGCGATCGCTATGACGCGCGGCTTCGCCCGCCACGGTGCGGCGGGCATCGGGAACGCCTGGGTCGATGTCTCCCGCGCCACCCTCTATGTCTTATTGCCGCTCGCCGTGATCGGCGCGTTGTTTCTCGCGTGGCAAGGCGCGCCGCAAACGCTTGGCGGCTCAGTCGAGGCGGCGGGCTTGGAAGGCGCGGTGCAGTTGATCTCGCGCGGGCCGGTCGCCTCGCAGGAGGCGATCAAGCTCTTGAGCGGAGACGGCGGCGGTTTCTTCAACGCCAATTCGGCGCATCCCTTCGAGAATCCGACGGCGCTCACAAATCTGGTTGAAATCCTGCTGATTTTTCTGATCGGCGGGGCTCTGACCAACACGTTCGGCCGCATGGTCGGCGACGAGCGACAAGGCTGGAGCCTGTTCGGCGCGATGGTCGCGCTGTTCGCCGCAGGCCTTTGCGTCGTCTATTTTGCCGAGGCCTCGGGCAATTCGCATTTCGCCTCGCTTGGCGTCGACCAGGCGGCGGGGCCGCTCCAGGCCGGCGGCAATATGGAAGGCAAGGAAGTTCGATTTGGCGTCGCCGGCTCGGCGCTTTTCGCAAATGTCGCCACGACTTCATCGGATGGCGCCGTCAACGCCATGCATGACAGCTTCACACCGCTTGGCGGCGGCATGCTGATGGCCAATATGATGATGGACGAGGTGATCGTCGGCGCTCCCGGCTCCGGTCTGTTTGGAATGCTGCTCTATGCCTTGGTCGCCGTCTTTGTCGCCGGACTGATGGTTGGCCGCACGCCGGAATATCTCGGCAACAAAATCGAATCGGCCGAGGTGAAGATGGCCGTCTTGGCGCTGCTCGTCGTTCCAGCGACAATTCTCTTCTTGACCTCGATCGCGGCAGTTGTGCCCGCCGGTCTTGCAGGATTGTCCAACGCCGGTCCGCACGGCTTTTCGGAATTGCTTTACGCCTATACGTCCGCCGCGGCGACTAATGGCAGCGCCTTTGCGGGACTGAGCGCCAATACGCCTTTCTTCAACCTGACATTGGCCTTGGCGATGCTGAGCGGACGCTTTCTCGTCATCGTTCCGGTGCTTGCAATCGCCGGGTCGCTCGCCGCGAAGAAGAGGGTCCCGATCTCGGCCGGGACCCTGCCGACCGATGGAATGCTATTCGTCTTTCTGATCGTCGGCACGGTGCTGATTCTTGGAGCTCTCACCTTCTTCCCGGCGCTCGCGCTGGGTCCGCTGGCGGAGCTTTATTCGGGACGCCAGCTCTATTGATCTGCGCCGATCGCTTAACGACGGCTCCAATTGATCGCCTTTGGGTCCCGCGGCTCCTTCGGCGCAAGAGCGCCCCACTTTTTTGCTGCATCCGGCTGATGCGGTTGCTATAGAGCCGGAAGGAAAGTGGGATATAGAGAGCGGACGCCTTTCAACCGGCGGGTCGCGGGCGTGGCGGAACTGGTAGACGCGCCGGATTTAGGTTCCGGTGGTGAAAATCGTGGGGGTTCGAGTCCCTCCGCCCGCACCAGACCTCGGGCTTTGCGCCGCGCCCTCCTGCTGAAGCCCTGGCCGCCGCCGATGTGGGGCCTTGTCGGGCGTTTAATTCAAGGCGTTTAATTCAAGAAGCGACGCAGTCGAAAAGGTTCAAGTTCATATGCAAGTCACCGAAACCCTCGCGCAGGGCCTCAAGCGTGAATTCAAGGTGGTGCTGCCGGCCGCCGATCTCGCGACCCGCCTCGAAGGCCAGCTCGCCGAGGTGCAGGCCAAGGCGCGCATCAATGGATTTCGCCCGGGCAAGGTGCCGGTGGCGCATCTGAAGCGTCTCTATGGCCGTTCGATCATGGCCGATGTCGTCCAGGAAGCCGTCAACGAAGCCCATCGCAAGATCGTCGAGGATAATGCGCTGCGTCTGGCTCTCGAGCCCAAGATCGACTTCGCGGGAGAAAAGGACGAGCTTGAGAAAGCCTTCGAGGCGCAAGCCGATTTTGCTTTCACCGTAGCGCTCGAGCTTCTGCCGAAGATCGAGGTCGGCGGCTTCGACGACATCGAGATCGAGCGTCTCGTCGCCGATGTCGGCGAGGCGGAGATCGACGAGGTCTTGAACCGGCTCGCCGAGCAGAATCGTACTTATGCGGCGAAGGAAGGCGACGCCGCGATCGCAGAAAACGGCGACAAGGTCACGCTGGACTTCGTCGGCAAGATCGACGGCGAGCCTTTCGAGGGCGGGGCAGGCCAGGACGTTGACGTCGTGCTCGGCTCCGGCCGCTTCATTCCAGGCTTCGAAGCGCAAGTCGAAGGCATGAAGATTGGCGAAAGCCGGACTCTCTCGCTCACATTTCCGGAGAATTACGCTTCGGCTGCGCTCGCAGGCAAGGCCGCTGCTTTCGACGTGACGCTCAAAAGCGTAGCCGCCCCGGCGGAGGTCAAGATCGACGATGATTTGGCGAAGGCTTTCGGGCTGGAGGACCTCGCCAAGCTGAAGGACTCGATCAGGTCGAATATCGAGCGAGACTATGACGCGGCGTCTCGCCGCAAATGGAAGCGCGCGCTTCTCGACGCGCTGGACAAGAAATATGCGTTCGACCTTCCCGAGGGGCTCGTGGCGCAGGAGTTCGATACGGTCTGGCGGAAAGTCGAAGCGGAGCAGAGCCGCAGCGGCCGCAGCTATGAGGATGAAGGAACGACGGAAGAGGCCGCTCGCTCCGACTACCAAAAGATCGCCGAGCGCCGCGTGCGTCTCGGCCTTCTCCTGGCGGAGATTGGCGAAAAGGCTGGGGTCAAGATTTCCGACGAGGAGGTCAGCCAGGCCTTGATCGAGCGGGCCCGGTCCTTCCCCGGCCAAGAAAAAATCGTGTGGGATTATTATCGCAAGAATCCCCAGGCCTTAGCCGAGATCAGGGCGCCGCTTTTCGAGGAAAAAGTCGTCGACCACATCATTGGCCTGATCAAGGTGACGGATAAGAAGGTCTCGAAGGACGATCTTTTGAAGATTGCCGATGAAGACGCGGAGGAGGCGGAGGACGAGGCTTCGCCGGTCTGATGAAAGTTCGGCCGCGTTCGTCAGGACCTTAACCCCCACAAATGGAAAACACGGCGCGTTTGCGGGAAATCATTGCGAACGCGTAAGGAGCCATTATCTTTCGACGGCGAGGGTCGCCAGCAACACCCGGATCGGCCTGCTTTTTGCGACGCAAGCTTTCAGCACAAGGAAAAACCCGACATGCGCGACCGCGACCCGCTTGAAATCTACGCAAATTATTTGATTCCCCAGGTCATCGAAAACACGAGCCGCGGCGAGCGCGGCTTCGACATTTATTCGCGTCTCTTGCGCGAACGCATCATTTTCCTCACCGGCCCCGTCGAGGACCATATGGCCTCGGTGATCATTGCCGAGTTGCTCTTCCTCGAGGCGGAAAACCCGAAGAAGGAAATCAATATGTACATTAATTCGCCGGGCGGCGTCGTGACGGCGGGCCTGGCGATCTATGACACGATGCAGTTCATCAAGCCGAAGGTTTGGACGGTCTGCGTCGGGCAGGCCGCCTCGATGGGATCGCTCCTCCTTTGCGCCGGGGAGGCGAATTGCCGCTACGCTTTGCCGAACGCGCGCATCATGGTGCACCAGCCTTCCGGCGGCTTCCAGGGGCAGGCTTCCGATATTCTTCGCCATGCCGAGGATATTATGAAGGTCAAGAAGCGGCTGAATGACATCTACGTCAAGCATACCGGCCGGGATTATGACACGATCGAAAACACGCTCGACCGCGACCATTTCATGTCGGCGGACGAGTCAAAGGAATTCGGGATCGTGGACCATGTGTGGCTCAAGCGGCCGGACGAATCTTCGGCTGCGGAAGGCAAATGAACTCGAATGCCGGACTTTGCCGATTTTTTAATCGGCGAAGGCCAGCATAATCTTGGAAGAAGGCGCGCCGCCTGAGCGAGTCGGTCGCGACCAAGCTTGGGGCGGGTGGCGGCGCGGGTCGAAGGCCCTCGCCGACGGCGTAGGGACTAGGATGCGGGGCCTAGACTCGTCTTGACCCGGCTGTGAAATCGGTTTGCTGGCGCCTGTCTTGCTTCTAAGGATGGGGCGCTTCCAAGCGAACCGACCTAGCCGAGGGATCGTAACGTTAATATGTTGCGGCGGCGTGACGGGAAAAGCGCTGAAGCCCTTTCGCGGCGTCTGGGTCTTGCTTCGGCGGCGCGAACATGATTGCATTTCGCTGTCTGGGCGCAGTTTCTGGGGAGAACGGGGCCGGAATAAGACAAGAGGCTGGTTCGTGTGCGGATCCGCCGACGCGTGGTTAGAGAGTCGGACGATTCTTAAAGCCGCTAGAAAACTCAGCATGGCCGGGGTTCGCACATAACCGCGGCCGTTACGGAGACTATCCATGACCAAGGTCGGCGGCGGTGACGCGAAAAACACGCTCTATTGCTCGTTTTGCGGCAAGAGCCAGCACGAGGTCCGCAAGCTGATTGCCGGCCCGACTGTCTTCATCTGCGACGAATGCGTCGAGCTTTGCATGGATATTATTCGGGAGGAGAACAAGTCCTCTCTCGTGAAGAGCCGCGATGGAATTCCGACGCCGAAGGAAATCTGCAAGGTGCTGGACGATTACGTGATCGGGCAGCCGCAGGCCAAGCGGGTGCTGTCGGTCGCCGTCCACAATCACTATAAGCGGCTCAATCACGCCACCAAGCATAACGACGTCGAACTGGCGAAGTCGAACATCCTGCTGATCGGCCCGACGGGGTCCGGCAAGACCCTGCTCGCCCAGACATTGGCGCGCATTCTCGACGTTCCCTTCACCATGGCCGACGCGACGACGCTGACCGAGGCGGGATATGTCGGCGAAGATGTCGAAAACATCATCTTGAAGCTTCTCCAGGCCTCCGATTACAACGTCGAGAGGGCGCAGCGCGGGATCGTCTATATCGACGAGATCGACAAGATCTCGCGCAAATCCGACAATCCGTCGATCACCCGCGACGTTTCGGGCGAAGGCGTCCAGCAGGCCCTTTTGAAGATCATGGAGGGCACTGTCGCGTCGGTGCCGCCGCAGGGAGGGCGCAAGCATCCTCAGCAGGAGTTCCTGCAGGTCGACACCACGAATATCCTTTTCATTTGCGGCGGCGCCTTCGCCGGGCTCGAGAAAATCATCTCGACGCGCGGCAAGACCAGCTCGATCGGATTCAGCGCGACGGTGCAGGCGCCCGACGAACGCCGGACCGGCGAAATCTTCCGCAAGGTCGAGCCCGAGGATCTGTTGAAATTCGGGCTCATCCCGGAATTCGTCGGCAGACTGCCGGTCATCGCGACGCTGGAGGATCTTGACGAAGAGGCGCTGAAGAAGATTCTCACCGAGCCGAAGAACGCGCTGGTGAAGCAATATCAGCGGCTGTTCGAAATGGAAAATACCGAGCTCACCTTTCAGGACGAAGCGCTTAACGTGGTCGCCAAGAAAGCGATCGAGCGGCGCACGGGCGCGCGCGGATTGCGCTCGATCATGGAAGGCATTCTGCTCGACACGATGTTCGATCTTCCGGGTCTCGACAGCGTCGAGCAGGTCGTCATCGGTCCCGATGTCGTCGAGGGCAAATCGCGTCCGCTCTATATTTATGCAGACCGCAACGAGAAGAGCGGCACAAGCGCTTGAAGAAGCGTTTGCGCGATGTGACGCCGAAAGAGGGACGCGGGCCGGATCCGTAATCAACTTGCGCGCCTCCCCCGTCTCTTGAGTTGCAACATGCGCTTGAATCGGGAAGTGCAAATCTCCATCTGTCTTGCAAGGTTAAAGACAACGCCAAAAATTCTTCAACGCGCCGAATACGCCCCCAGACATTTGCGAAAGCTGCGTTCCTGCATGACGTCCGGCGAACTAAAGATTGAAACGCGTTTCGAGATAGGACGATAAAATGACCCAGAAGCGAGAGCCTGTTCTCCCGGGCGCGATCGACAGCTATCCCGTGCTTCCTCTGCGCGACATCGTCGTTTTTCCGCATATGATCGTGCCGCTTTTCGTCGGCCGCGAGAAATCGATTCGTGCGCTCGAAGAAGTCATGAAGGCCGACAAGCTCATTCTTCTCGCGACCCAGATGAATGCGTCGGATGATGATCCTGCGACGGCGGCGATCTTCACGACCGGCACGCTTGCGTCGGTTCTGCAGCTTCTGAAGCTTCCGGACGGAACGGTCAAGGTTCTCGTCGAGGGGCAGGTTCGCGCAAAAGTGCATGGCTATACGCGCACCGATGATTTCTATGAAGCTGACGCCGAAGCCATTGCCGATGAGCCGATCGACAAGGTCGAGGTGGAGGCGCTCGCGCGCTCCGTCGTCGCCGAGTTTGAAGGCTATGTGAAGCTGAACAAGAAGATTTCGCCGGAGGTCGTGGCCGCCGTCACGCAGATCGAGGATTACGCCAAGCTCGCCGACACGATTGCTTCCCATCTCGCCGTCAAGATCTCCGACAAGCAGGCCGTGCTTGAGACCTTCTCGGTCGCCAAGCGGCTGGAAAAATGTCTGGCGCTCATGGAAAGCGAGATTTCGGTTCTGCAGGTCGAGAAGCGCATCCGCACGCGGGTCAAGCGCCAGATGGAGAAGACCCAGCGCGAATATTATCTCAACGAACAGATGAAGGCGATCCAAAAGGAGCTTGGCGACGAGGATGGCAAGGACGATCTCGCCGAGATCGACGAGCGCATCAAGACGACCAAGCTCTCCAAGGAGGCGCGCGACAAGGCGACGGCGGAATTGAAGAAATTGCGCCAGATGTCGCCGATGTCGGCGGAAGCCACGGTCGTGCGCAATTACCTCGATTGGCTGCTTTCGATCCCTTGGAACAAGCGCTCCAAGGTCAAGAAGGATCTCCATGTCGCCGAAGACGTTCTCGACAGCGAGCATTTCGGTCTCGAGAAGGTCAAAGAACGCATCATCGAATATCTCGCTGTGCAGAGCCGCGCGAACAAGTTGACCGGCCCGATTCTTTGCCTCGTCGGTCCTCCCGGCGTCGGCAAGACCTCGCTCGGCAAGTCGATCGCCAAGGCGACAGGCCGCGAATTCGTCCGCATGTCGCTTGGCGGCGTGCGCGACGAAGCTGAAATTCGCGGCCATCGGCGGACCTATATCGGCTCGATGCCGGGCAAGATCATCCAGTCAATGCGCAAGGCGAAGAGCTCGAACCCGCTTTTCCTGCTCGACGAAATCGACAAGATGGGGATGGATTTCCGCGGCGACCCGTCGTCGGCTTTGCTCGAGGTTCTCGATCCGGAGCAGAACCACTCTTTCAACGATCATTACCTCGAAGTCGATTATGATTTGTCGAACGTGATGTTCGTGACGACGGCGAATACGTTGAATATCCCGGCCCCCCTCATGGACCGCATGGAGATCATCCGCATCGCCGGCTACACGGAGGATGAAAAGGTCGAGATCGCAAGACGCCATCTGATCCCCGCCGCGCTCAAGAAGCACGGCCTTGCGGAGAAGGAATGGTCGATTGATGACGGCGGTCTCATCATGATGATCCGTCGGTATACGCGCGAGGCGGGCGTCCGCAATCTTGAGCGGGAGCTGTCGAAACTCGCGCGCAAGGCGGTGAAGCAGATCTTGACCGACAACGCCAAGGTCGTCGCAATCACCGAGACGAACTTGGCCGATTTCCTCGGCGTGCCGCGATACCGCTATGGCGAAGCGGAGACCGAGGATCAGGTCGGCGTCGTCACCGGGCTCGCCTGGACTGAAGTCGGCGGCGAGTTGCTGACGATCGAAGGCGTGATGATGCCCGGCAAGGGCCGCATGACGGTCACCGGAAACTTGCGCGACGTCATGAAGGAATCGATTTCGGCGGCGGCCTCCTATGTCCGCTCGCGGGCGGTCGATTTCGGGATCGAGCCGCCGGTTTTCGACCGGCGCGACATCCACGTCCACGTCCCGGAAGGCGCTACGCCCAAGGACGGCCCTTCGGCGGGCGTTGCAATGGCGACCGCGATCGTTTCGATCATGACGGGCATTCCGATCCATCGTGACATCGCCATGACCGGCGAGATCACTTTGCGCGGCAGGGTTCTGCCGATCGGCGGGCTCAAGGAAAAATTGCTCGCCGCTCTGCGGGGAGGCCTGAAGAAGGTTCTCATTCCCGAGGAGAACGCCAAGGATCTGGCCGATATTCCGAACTCGGTCAAAAACGCGCTCGAAATCGTGCCCGTGGCGCGAATGGATGAAGTCTTGCGGCACGCGCTTGTGCGCCAGCCGACGCCTATCGTCTGGGAGGAGGAGCCGAAGCCGGTCGCGCCGCTCGCCACCGACGAGGACGGGTCGGGCGCCATCGCCCACTAGGCGGGCGCCATCGCCCGCTAAACACTATTGGCTCGACGCAAATTTGCGTTGAGCCAAACCAGGCCGCGACCGTAAGGTTCGCGGCCTTTTGCTTTGCTGTGGGCATTCTCGTTCGAGATCCGCCAGGCAAGAGGCTTGATCTGCTTCGGCGCGCGGATTTCATGCTTGGCCCATGCCTTTTGCCGCGCGTGGCAAGGGTCGTCGGCTTTGCCGGAGCAAAGGACGCCCCTGAGATGGAGGGCGGCGTCGATCAATGCCGTTGACGGTGCAAATCCGGTATGCGACCTAATTCGCGCCTAGCTGGAGGGTCGAGACAAAGGCGCAGGCGGTCCCGCGCTATGGGCGGTTAGCTCAGTTGGTAGAGCATCTCGTTTACACCGAGAGGGTCGGCGGTTCGAGCCCGTCACCGCCCACCAGAGCGCGGCGCAAGCTTTGGCGACGCGTCGCTTTTGGCCTCACGCCGAAACGCTTCGCGTCGCATCTAATTCTGCGGCGTTCGGACCAAGCCAAGGCGCAGAAGGGCGGAAAAAGCGTGAGGGTTCCTTGGGGCCTTCGCGATCAATCGCGAGAGGCGCGCGGCGTCTTCTCGCTTGACTTGGACGCCCGCCTATCCTATCCGGCTCATCTCCGGTGCGGTCGCCTCGACGCCGCCTTTGCGGGGGAGTAGCTCAGTTGGTTAGAGCGCCGGCCTGTCACGCCGGAGGTCGCGGGTTCGAGCCCCGTCTCTCTCGCCATTACCGCAGGACAGTCGCACTCAGGCTGACTCGCCGCCTTGGGGGCGGCGCAGAGCGCTGGTTTGGCTGAAGCGCATTTATGACGTCATAAAACTCGAAAATCGCGGACGGGCGCGCCCGATGCGCGCAATCGCCGAGAAGGCGGCGGCGCTTTAGAATAGCTTGAAAGTTCATCTTGCGTAGGCCGTTGCACTGCGATAGGCATCGCACGCTGGTGACGCAAGCGGCCGCGCCTCTTGCCTTTCCAATCATCCCCGACCTTGCCGGTCCAGATCGAGCTAGATCATGCCAGGCCTTCTCGACCAATATTTGCCGCTCGTGATTTTCATGGCCGTCTCCGCCGTCATTTCGGCGGCTCTGCTCGTCGCGCCTTTTCTGCTTGCCTTCAAGGCGCCTGACGCAGAGAAGCTTTCGGCCTATGAATGCGGTTTCAACGCCTTCGACGACGCGCGCATGACCTTCGATGTGCGATTCTATCTGGTGTCTCTGCTTTTCATCATTTTTGATCTCGAAGTGGCGTTTCTGTTCCCGTGGGCTGTGGCTTTTCGGCAGATCGGGGCCTTCGGCTTCTGGTCGATGATCGTCTTCCTCGGCGTTCTCACCATCGGCTTCATCTATGAATGGAAGAAGGGTGCGCTCGAATGGGATTGAGCCCTCTGCAACAGAAGGATCTCGCTGCTGGCGGCGGCTCTGTGCAGCCGGTTGCGGCGAACGATCCCTATTTTCTTTCGATCAATGATCAGCTCGCGGACAAAGGGTTCATCGTCACCGCCACCGACGAGCTGATCAATTGGGCGCGCACCGGCTCGCTCATGTGGATGACTTTCGGGCTCGCCTGTTGCGCTGTCGAGATGATGCAGGCCGCCATGCCGCGCTACGATCTTGAGCGTTTTGGCTTTGCCCCGCGGGGCTCGCCACGGCAGTCCGATGTGATGATCGTCGCCGGCACGCTCACCAACAAGATGGCCCCAGCTCTGCGCAAGGTCTATGATCAGATGCCGGAGCCGCGCTACGTCATCTCGATGGGCTCCTGCGCTAATGGCGGCGGCTATTATCACTATTCCTATTCGGTCGTGCGCGGCTGCGATCGCATCGTGCCTGTGGACATCTATGTCCCCGGCTGCCCGCCTTCGGCGGAGGCGCTGGTCTATGGCGTATTGCTCCTGCAAAAGAAAATCCGCCGCACCGGCACGATCGAACGCTGAAGCACTCAGCGCCGGCCGAACCGGTTCGCGGCGAGAAAATTGAGACATAACGCGGGGCGGGGGGCGCCTGGGCGGCGCACCTCGGGCAAATGCTCCGAGCCGCACAGGTTTTTGATCGAGGCCGGCCGGCGAAGTGGAAGGGTTGAGATGGACAGCGACCTGAAGCAACTGGGCGATGCGATCGCGGCGGCTTTGCCGGGCGCGGTCAGCGCGGTTTCGACCGCGTTTGGCGAACTCACCTTGACGGTCGAGTCGGCTCGTCTGATCGAGGCCGTTAGCTATCTCCGCGACGATCCGACTTGCCTCTTCATATCTTTCATCGATCTCACCGCCGTCGACTATCCCGTGCGCGAAAAGCGCTTCGACGTCGTCACACATCTTCTGTCGCCGAAGCACAATCGCCGCATCCGCGTCAAGGTCGCGGCCGACGAGGAAACGCCGGTCCCTTCGCTTTCGGGTCTCTATCCGGCCGCCAATTGGTTCGAGCGCGAGGCCTATGATCTTTTCGGCGTTCTTTTCTCGGGCCACCCTGATTTGCGGCGCCTGTTGACGGATTATGGGTTCGACGGACATCCTCTGCGCAAGGATTTTCCGATGACCGGCTATGTCGAGGTTCGCTACGACGACGAGCAGAAGCGCGTCGTCTACGAGCCGGTTCAGCTTTCCCAGGAATTTCGCAGTTTCGATTTCCTCTCGCCTTGGGAGGGCGCGATCGACTATGTCCTGCCCGGCGACGAGAAGGCCAAGAACAATCCGCATTGAATCGCCCGCATTGACCAAGGCAGATTGAAGTCCGTCTCATGAGCGACAACCCCGTCCGCAATTTCACGATCAATTTTGGCCCGCAGCATCCGGCGGCGCATGGCGTCTTGCGGCTCGTCCTCGAGCTCGACGGCGAAGTCGTCGAGCGCGTCGATCCGCATATTGGCCTGCTTCATCGCGGCACCGAAAAGCTGATGGAGGCCCGCACCTATCTTCAGAATGTGCCCTATTTCGACCGGCTCGATTATGTCGCGCCGATGAACCAGGAGCATGCCTTCTGTCTCGCGATCGAAAAATTGCTCGGGCTTGAAGTGCCGCGGCGCGGCCAGTTGCTGCGCGTGCTCTTTTGCGAAATTGGGCGCATTCTTTCGCATCTTCTCAATATCACCACGCAAGCGTTGGACGTCGGCGCCTTGACGCCGCCGGTTTGGGGCTTCGAGGAGCGCGAGAAGCTCATGGTCTTCTATGAGCGCGCTTCCGGCGCACGGCTGCATGCGAATTATTTTCGCCCCGGCGGCGTGCATCTCGACATTCCGAAGCAGCTCATCGACGATATCTACGCTTGGTGCGATCCTTTCCTGAAAACCTGCGACGATCTGCAGGCGCTGTTCATCGACAATCGCATTTTCAAGCAGCGCAATGTCGACATCGGAATCGTCAGCCTCGAAGATTGCTGGCGCTGGGGCTTTTCCGGCGTGATGGTGCGCGGCTCCGGCGCGGCCTGGGACCTGCGCAAGGCGCAGCCCTATGAATGTTACGAGGAGATGGATTTCGACATTCCGATTGGCCGCCATGGCGACAATTACGACCGCCAGGTCATTCGCATGGAGGAGATGCGCCAGTCCGTCCGCATCATGAAGCAGTGCATCGAGAAGCTGTCGACCAGGGACGGCCAGGGCCCTGTCGCCGCCAAGCACGGCAAGGTCGTGCCGCCGTCCCGCGCAGAGATGAAGCGCTCGATGGAGGCGCTCATCCAGCACTTCAAGCTCTACACGGAAGGCTTTCATGTCCCGGCCGGCGAGGTCTATAGCGCGGTCGAGGCGCCCAAGGGCGAGTTCGGCGTCTATCTCGTCTCCGACGGCACCGACAAGCCCTATCGCTGCAAGATCAGGGCGCCGGGCTTCGCCCATCTCGCGGCGATGGATTTCCTTTGCCGCAAGTCGATGCTGGCCGACGTCAGCGCCATCCTCGGCTCCATCGACATCGTTTTCGGCGAGGTGGACCGGTGAGGCCGCTATCTCTTGCGCTTGGGGGCGGCGCGGCGCGCGGTCCCGACGCGTCCTCGCCGCGCAATGCGATTTAGTGGGGTAAAGCATCCATGTCCGTCCGCCGGCTCGCCGATCAGCAACCCTCCTCCTTCGCTTTCACGCCAGAGAACGAGGCGTTCGCCGAAGAAGTTTTGAAGAAATACCCGGAAGACCGGCAGGCTTCCGCGGTCATCTCCCTTTTGTGGCAGGCGCAAAAGCAGAATGAGTATTGGCTGCCGAAGCCGGCGATCGAGGCGGTCGCGAACAGGCTTGGCATGCCCTATATCCGCGTGCTCGAGGTCGCGACTTTCTACACGATGTTCAACCTCGCGCCGGTCGGGAAGTTCTACGTGCAGCTTTGCGGCACTACGCCCTGTCTGCTCGCCGGCTCCGACGAGATCAAGGCGGTCTTGCGCCGGCGTGTGGGTGAAGAGGCTCAAGTGACGGCGGACGGCAATTTCTCCTGGCGGGAGGTCGAATGTCTCGGCGCCTGCTGCAATGCGCCGATGGTCCAGATCAATGATGATTATTATGAGGATCTGACGCCGGAGAATTTTGAGAAATTGCTCGACGATCTCGCCGCCGGCCGACAGGTGAAGACCGGCTCGCAGACCGGCCGCGTCAGCTCGGAGCCGGCGGGAAGGTTGACGTCGTTGACCTCGCTCTATGGCGCCGACGGGCGCAGCGGCCCGCTGAGCTCGCCCAATCTCAAGCAATCGTAAGGCCGAAAAAGATGCTCGAGGACAAAGACCGCATCTTCACGAATCTCTACGGCTTCGGCGATTGGGGCCTTAAAGGCGCCCTCGCGCGCGGCGCCTGGGACAATACGAAGAAGCTGATCGACAAGGGCAAGGACTGGATCATCGCCGAGATGAAGGCGTCGGGCTTGCGCGGGCGCGGCGGCGCCGGCTTCCCGACCGGGCTCAAATGGTCTTTCATGCCCAAGGCCGATCCGACGCGCCCTTCCTATCTTGTCGTCAATGCGGATGAATCCGAGCCTGGCACGTGCAAGGACCGGGAGATCATGCGCAATGATCCGCATCTTCTGATCGAGGGCTGTTTCGTCGCGTGTTTCGCGATGGAGGCGCATGCCTGCTACATCTATATCCGGGGCGAATATATCCTCGAGCGGGAGCGCCTCGAGGCTGCGATCCAGCAGGCCTACGCCGCGAAGCTCGTCGGCGAGAATAATATCCACGGCTGGCCGTTCGACATCTACGTGCACCATGGCGCGGGCGCTTACATTTGCGGCGAGGAGACCGCCCTTCTCGAGTCGCTCGAAGGCAAGAAAGGAATGCCGCGGCTGAAGCCGCCGTTCCCGGCCAATATGGGCCTCTACGGCTGCCCGACGACGGTGAACAATGTCGAATCGATCGCCGTCGCGCCGACGATCCTCCGGCGCGGCGCCGCCTGGTTCGCCGGCTTCGGCGCGAAGAACAATAGCGGCACCAAGCTTTTCTGCATCTCGGGCCATGTCAACAAGCCTTGCAATGTCGAAGAGGCCATGTCGATTCCCTTCCGGGAGCTGATCGACAAGCATTGCGGCGGCGTTCGAGGCGGCTCCGACAATCTTCTCGCCGTGATCCCCGGCGGCTCCTCGGTGCCTCTTGTTCCTGCGCATGAGATCATCGACGCGGCGATGGATTTCGACACTTTGCGCGATCTTAAATCCGGTCTCGGCACGGCCGCCGTGATCGTGATGGATAAATCGACCGATATCGTTCGCGCGATCGCAAGGCTCAGCTATTTCTACAAGCATGAGAGCTGCGGCCAATGCACCCCCTGTCGCGAGGGCACCGGCTGGCTTTGGCGCGTCGTCTCCCGCATGGCCGAGGGCCGCGCCCATAAGCGCGAGATCGACCTGCTGCTGGAAGTCACGACCCAGATCGAAGGCCATACGATCTGCGCGCTCGGCGACGCGGCCGCATGGCCGGTGCAGGGCCTCATCCGGCATTTCCGTCATGAGATCGAAAGGCGCATCGACGAATATGCCGCAAATCCGCATCCGGAGCCGGTCACTGGTTTCGGCGTCGCGGCTGAATAGGGGGCTCGATGGCGGACGCGCCCGAAAATCTCATCTTCGAATATTTGCGGCGTCTTGATCTCCTCAAATGTCGCACTGAGGAAATGGCATGAGCAGACTCATCGTTGACGGCGTAGAGGTCGACGTTCCTCCCGAATATACGCTGCTGCAGGCCTGCGAAGAGGCAGGCGCAGAGATACCGCGCTTTTGCTTTCATGAGCGGCTGTCGATCGCCGGCAACTGCCGCATGTGCCTTGTCGAAGTGAAGGGCGGCCCGCCCAAGCCTTCGGCGTCCTGCGCCGTGGCCGTGCGCGATCTGCGCCCCGGGCCCAATGGCGAACCGCCTGTCGTTCTCACCAAATCGCCGATGGTGAAAAAGGCGCGCGAAGGGGTGATGGAGTTCCTGCTCATCAATCACCCTCTCGATTGCCCGATCTGCGATCAGGGCGGCGAATGCGATCTGCAGGATCAGGCGATCGCCTTCGGCTTCGATTCCTCGCGCTACGCCGAGAACAAGCGCGCGGTCGAGGACAAATATATCGGGCCGCTCGTGCGCACCTCGATGAACCGCTGCATCCATTGCACCCGCTGCGTGCGCTTCACGGCGGAAGTCGCCGGCACCGGCGATCTCGGCGCGATCGGACGCGGCGAGGACATGGAGATCACGACCTATCTCGAAACGGCGATGAGTTCGGAGCTGCAAGGCAATGTCGCCGATCTCTGCCCGGTCGGCGCGCTTCTGCCCAAGCCCTATTCCTTCAAGGCGCGGCCGTGGGAGCTCGTCAAGACCGAGTCGATCGACGTCATGGACGCCCTTGGCTCGGCGATCCGCATCGACACGCGCGGACGCGAGGTGATGCGGATCCTGCCGCGCATTAATGATTCCGTGAACGAGGAGTGGATTTCCGACAAGGCTCGCCAGATCGTCGATGGCCTGAAAACGAAGCGCCTGGACCGCCCTTATGTGCGCGAAAACGGCAAATTGCGCGTAGCCTCCTGGCAGGAAGCCTTCGCCCTGATCGCCGCCAAGGTCAAAGCAACGTCGCCCGAGCGGATTGGCGCAATCGCCGGCGATCTTTGCGCCGTCGAAGAGATGTTCGCCTTGCAGTCCTTGCTTGAAAAGCTGGACGCCCATTCTCTCGACTGCCGCCAGGATGGCGCGAAGCTCGATCCGAGGTTCGGCCGCGCGAGCTATATATTCAACCCGACGATCGCCGGCATAGATCAAGCGGACGGCTTGATCATCATAGGCTCCAATCCGCGCCGGGAGGCGCCGGTGCTGAATGCGCGGATCCGCAAGCGCTGGCTTAGAGGCGGCTTCCCGATTGGCGTCATCGGCGAAAGGGCTGATCTAACTTACGACTATAATTATCTTGGAGCCGGCCCGGAGACGCTTGCGAATCTCGTCGAGCATCCGTCAGCCAAGATGGAGAAACCGCTCTTCTTGGTCGGGCAGGGCGCTCTGGCGCGCGACGATGGATTCGCCATATTCGCGCTCGCGGTTAAGGCGGCGGTTTCGCTCGGCGGCGTCAAGGACGGCTGGAACGGTCTGTCGGTCCTGCACACGGCGGCGTCTCGCGTTGGCGGACTCGATCTCGGCTTCGCGCCGCGCCAGGGCGGCCTCGACGCTCAGGCCATGGCGAAGAGCGGCGCGCTCGACGTTCTCTTCAATCTCGGGGCCGACGAGATCGCCATCGAACCCGGCGCCTTCGTGATCTATCAAGGGACCCATGGCGACCGCGGCGCCGCCCGCGCCGACGTCATCCTGCCGGGCGCGACCTACACCGAGAAATCCGGCACTTACGTCAATACGGAGGGGCGCGTGCAATTGGCGGATCGCGCCAATTTTCCGCCCGGCGACGCGCGCGAGGATTGGGCGATCCTGCGCGCCCTATCCGATGTGCTCGGGCAAAGATTGCCGTTCGATTCACTGAAAGGCTTGCGGGCGCGCCTCTACGCAGCGCATCCGCATTTCGCAAAGCTCGATCAGATCGCAGCCGGCGACGCCTTGGATGCGGAGAAGCTCATTGCGAGCGGCGCAACGCAAAATAGCGCGCCCTTCGTTTCGCCGGTCGCCGATTTCTATTTGACCAACCCGATCGCGCGCGCCTCCGCGGTGATGGCGGAATGCTCGGCGCTCGCTCTCGATCTCGCGCGACAGGCGGCGGAGTAGAAGCCCATGACTCTTATTGCTTGGATGGGGCCTTTGCTTCTCACGGTCGTGAAGAGCGTCGCCTTGCTCGTCATCCTTCTGATCTTTATCGCCTATGTCCTCTATGCCGATCGCAAGATCTGGGCGGCGGTTCAATTGCGGCGCGGCCCGAATGTGGTCGGTCCCTGGGGGCTTTTTCAAAGCTTCGCGGACATGCTCAAGTTCGTCTGCAAGGAGCCGGTGATACCGGACGGCGCGAACAAAGGCGTGTTTCTGCTCGCCCCCTTCGTCATGGGCATGCTCTCGCTTGCCGCCTGGGCCGTCATACCCATAAGCGACGGCTGGGCGATCGCCGACATCAATGTCGGCATTCTTTATATTTTCGCGATTTCTTCGCTCAGCGTCTATGGGATCATCATGGGCGGCTGGGCTTCGAATTCGAAATATCCGTTTCTTTCCGCGCTGCGCTCGGCGGCGCAGATGATTTCCTATGAAGTCTCGATCGGCTTCGTCATCATCACCGTATTGCTCTGCGCCGGCAGCCTCAATCTCGGCGATATCGTGAATGCGCAGGACACGCGCTTCGGGCTTCTCGGCTGGTACTGGCTGCCGCTGTTCCCGATGTTCGTCATTTTCTTCATTTCGGCTCTTGCCGAGACGAACCGCCCGCCGTTCGATCTCGTCGAGGCCGAGTCGGAGCTCGTCGCAGGCTTCATGGTCGAATATTCGTCAACGCCCTACATGCTTTTCATGCTCGCCGAATATGTGGCGATCATCACCATGTGCGCGCTGACGACGATCCTGTTTCTCGGCGGCTGGCTCTCGCCGCTTCCCTATTGGCCTTTCACCGAGGTCCCTGGAGCCATCTGGTTTATTTTGAAGGTTTCAGCGGTTTTCTTCATGTTCGCCATGGTGAAAGCCTTTGTGCCGCGGTATCGCTACGACCAGCTCATGCGGCTCGGCTGGAAGGTGTTTTTGCCGATTTCCCTCGTCATGGTGATCCTCGTCGCCGGTGTTCTCGAGATCACCGGATGGGGCGCGGGCATGGCGCAATGACGTCGGCTTCCGAGGACTAGACCATGAAACTCGACCAGTCAGCCAAGGCGGTTTTTCTGACGGAATTCGTCGGAGCTTTCGTGCTTTCCATGCGCTATTTCTTCAAGCCGAAGCCGACGCTGAATTATCCGCATGAGAAAAACCCGCAGTCGCCGCGTTATCGCGGCGAACATGCCCTGCGCCGTTATCCCAATGGCGAGGAGCGCTGCATCGCCTGCAAGCTCTGCGAGGCGATCTGTCCGGCTCAGGCGATCACGATCGAAGCGGGACCACGCCGCAATGACGGCACCCGCCGCACCACGCGTTACGACATTGACATGGTCAAGTGCATCTACTGCGGATTCTGTCAGGAGGCCTGTCCGGTCGACGCCATCGTCGAAGGGCCGAATGCGGAATTCGCCGTCGAGACTCGCGAGGAGCTCTATTACGATAAGAACCGGCTCCTCGAGAACGGGGCGCGATGGGAGCGCGAGATCGCCCGCAACATCGCGCTCGATGCGCCTTACCGGTGAGCGCCTCTCCTCCGATATCCTCGATCGGCTATCCGCTTTCCGCATGGCGCGGTCCGGCCGTCGATGCGCTGCGGCTTTGCGCCTCGCATGGGCATAGAACGGCTGGCCGATTGATCGGTCAAGCTGCGAGCGAAAGACGGAACCATTTTACCTGGCCGCTCTCAATAAGAGAGGGACGCACCACCGACGGGGTTAGGCGATGAATGTTGCGGCGCTGTTCTTCTATCTGTTTTCAGCGGTCATGATCGCTGCCGCCTTCATGGTGATTTCGTCGCGCAATCCCGTGCATTCCGTGCTCTTTCTGATCCTCGCCTTTTTCAATGCGGCGGGATTGTTTCTCCTGCTCGGCGCGGAATTTCTGGCGATGATTCTCGTCGTCGTCTATGTCGGTGCGGTGGCCGTCCTGTTTCTCTTCGTCGTCATGATGCTCGACGTCGATTTCGCCGAGTTCAAGCAAGGGTTTCTGCAATATTTGCCGATCGGCGGAACGATCGGGATCGTGGTCCTTGTCGAGCTCGTCCTGGTCGTCGGCGCCTGGTCGCTTGGATCGGCCTCGATCGCGAATGTCACCACGCCTATTCCGCCCGGCATGACGAACACCCTGGCGCTCGGCCGCGTCTTGTATACGCAATATGTCTATCTGTTCCAGGCGGCGGGGCTCATTTTGCTGACCGCCATGATCGGCGCCATCGTCTTGACGTTGCGCCACAAGGTCGGCGTGAAGCGCCAGAATGTCGCGATCCAGAACGCGCGGACCCCCGCTGAGGCCGTCGAAATCCGCAAAGTCGCGTCGAGGCAGGGCGTTTGAGGCGGGCGTTGCAACGCGCCGTCGCGAGGAGAAGATAATGACGATCTCGCTTACCCAATTTCTGGTCGTCGCGGCCATCCTGTTCACGCTCGGCGTCGCCGGCATCATCCTGAACCGCAAGAATATCATTGTGGTCCTGATGTCGGTCGAGCTGATCCTTCTTTCGGTCAACATCAACCTCGTCGCCTTCTCGGCCTTTCTCGGGGACCTCACCGGTCAGGTCTTCGCGCTGTTCATCCTGACCGTCGCCGCGGCCGAAGCGGCGATCGGGCTCGCCATTCTCGTCACCTATTATCGCAACCGCGGCTCCATCGCGGTCGAAGACATCAACATGATGAAGGGTTGAGCCTGACCATGTATGCGGCAATTGTCTTCCTTCCGCTTTTGGGGTTTCTGATCGCCGGCCTTTTTGGCTGGAAGATCGGCGCCCGCGTCTCCGAGATCGTCACGACGGGCCTGCTCTTCGTATCCGCGGCGCTGTCATGGATCGTCTTCGTCAATGTCGCGCTCGGAGAAGGACCGGCGAGCGTCTCGTTGCTCGGCAATTGGTTCACCTCGGGCGCGGTGAAGGTCGACTGGTCGCTCAAGATCGACAGTTTGACCGCGGTCATGCTTGTCGTCGTCACCACGGTTTCGTCGCTCGTGCATTTCTATTCGATCGGTTATATGCACGAAGACCCGTCGCGGCCGCGCTTCTTCGCCTATCTTTCGCTTTTCACCTTTGCCATGCTGATGCTGGTGACGGCCGACAATCTGGTGCAGTTGTTTTTCGGCTGGGAGGGCGTCGGCCTCGCGTCCTATCTTCTGATCGGCTTCTGGTACGAAAAGCCTTCGGCCAACGCCGCCGCGATCAAGGCTTTCGTGGTCAATCGAATCGGCGATTTCGGCTTCGCGCTTGGCATTTTCTTGGTTTTCGTTCTCACCAGCTCGATCAGCTTCGAGCAGATTTTCGCCGCCGCGCCCGGTCTTGCGCATAAGACGATCCATGTGTTCAGCGGCGATTTTGACGCACTGACGATTACCTGCCTGCTTCTCTTCATGGGCGCCATGGGCAAATCGGCGCAATTCCTTTTGCACACCTGGCTGCCCGACGCGATGGAAGGCCCGACGCCGGTTTCGGCCCTTATTCATGCGGCGACCATGGTGACGGCCGGCGTCTTTTTGGTCGCGAGGCTTTCGCCGCTCTTTGAACAAGCGCCGGCGGCGCTGACTTTCGTGACCATCATCGGCGGGACGACGGCTTTCTTCGCCGCGACGATCGGCCTCGTCCAAAACGACATCAAGAGAGTCATCGCCTATTCGACCTGCTCGCAGCTCGGCTACATGTTCGTCGGCCTTGGCGTCGGCGGCTATTCGCTCGGCATCTTCCATCTCTTCACGCACGCCTTCTTCAAGGCGCTCTTGTTCCTCGGCGCCGGATCGGTGATCCACGCGATGCATCATGAGCAGGACATGCGCAATATGGGCGGCCTGTGGCGGAAAATTCCGTTCACCTTCGCCATGATGACGATCGGCACATTGGCGCTGACCGGCTTTCCCTATACCGCCGGCTATTTCTCCAAGGATGCGATCATCGAAGCGGCTTTCGCCTCGCATCACAAGGGCGCGCTCTACGGCTTCCTGATGACGACGGTGGCTGCGGGCCTGACCTCCTTCTATTCCTGGCGCCTTGTCTTCCTGACCTTCTTCGGCAAGCCAGTCTGGGCCGCCGGCGCCGCGCATTCCGCGCCTGCGACAGACCATTCCGCTTCAGGTCATGGATCCGATCCGCATCATCATGATGAGCATGATCACGACGCGCATGGACACGGAGCGCATGATCTCAATCCGCATGAATCGCCTTTCGTCATGCTGCTTCCTTTGCTCGTTCTGGCGATCGGCGCCTTGTTCGCCGGCTTCTGGTTTCACCACGACTTTATCGGCGAGGGCGCCGCGGAGTTTTGGAAGGGCGCGCTCTATCTTGGGCCGGACAATCATATTCTTGAGGAAAGGGAAGACATTCCGCGCCTTGTCGCACAGGTCCCGACAATTCTGATGGGCGTTGGATTCGTCGTCGCGCTTTACTTTTACATTCTCGCTCCGAAGACGCCTGCGTGGCTGGCGCGGCATGCGCACCATCTCTATGAGTTTCTCCTCAATAAATGGTACTTCGACGAGCTCTATGACTTCCTCTTCGTGCGTCCGGCGTTCTGGCTTGGCCGCTTCTTCTGGAAGGAGGGCGACGGCGCCGTCATCGATCGACTGGGGCCGGATGGGGTGGCCGCGCGCGTCGTCGACGTGACCGGCCGGGTCGTCAAGCTGCAGAGCGGTTACATTTACCAATACGCTTTCGCGATGCTCATCGGCCTCGCCGCCGTCATTACATGGTTTCTGGTCGGGGGAGTGCGCTGATGTTTGGGTTCGGCATTCTGTCCTGCCTCGTCTTCCTGCCTCTCGTCGGCGCGGGATTCATCCTGGCTTTGCGGGGCGATGATGAAGCCACGCTGAATAATGCGCGCTGGGCGGCGCTGGCGACGACAGTGATCGTTTTTCTCCTGTCGCTCTATGTCTACGCCAAGTTCGATCCGGCGTCGGCGGATTTCCAGCTTGTCGAAGAGAAAGGCTGGTTCGGCTCGGGCCTCGTCTACAAGCTCGGCGTTGACGGCCTGTCCTTGCCCTTCGTTCTTCTGACCACCTTCTTGATGCCCTTCGCAATCGCCGCGTCCTGGCGATCGATCACCTATCGCGTCAAGGAATATATGGTCGCCTTTCTCGTCCTTGAGACTTTGATGGTCGGCGTTTTTTGCGCGCTCGACGTCGTGCTGTTCTATCTCTTCTTCGAGGGCGGCCTCATTCCGATGTTCCTCATCATCGGAATTTGGGGCGGCCGGAGGCGAGTCTACGCGAGCTTCAAGTTCTTTCTCTATACGCTCGCCGGCTCGCTGCTCATGCTCCTTGCGATCATGGCGATGTATGGCGTCGCCGGAACGACCGACATCGTCGTTTTGTTGAAGACGAGCTTCCCCTTGTCCATGCAGAAATGGCTGTGGCTGGCGTTCTTCGCGTCGCTGGCGGTCAAGATGCCGATGTGGCCGGTCCACACCTGGCTGCCCGACGCCCATGTCGAGGCGCCCACCGCAGGTTCGGTCATCCTCGCCGCCATCCTGCTCAAAATGGGCGGCTATGGCTTCATTCGTTTTTCCTTGCCGATGTTCCCGGACGCCTCGGCCTATTTCGCCCCACTCGTCTACGCGCTGTCGATCATCGCGATCATCTACACCTCGCTCGTCGCGCTGGTGCAGGAGGATATGAAGAAGCTCATCGCCTATTCGTCGGTGGCGCATATGGGCTTCGTGACCATGGGCCTCTTCAGCATGACAGAGCAGGGCGTGCAGGGCGCTGTGTTTCAGATGATCTCGCACGGGCTTGTGTCCGGGGCGTTGTTCCTTTGCGTTGGCGTCGTGTATGACCGCATGCATACGCGCGAGATTGCGGCCTATGGCGGCCTCGTCGCCCGCATGCCGCTCTACGCCGCGGCCTTCATGATTTTCACGCTAGCGAATGTCGGCCTGCCCGGGACCTCGGGCTTCATCGGCGAGTTCCTCACGCTGATCGGCGCATTCCGGGTCAATAGCTGGGTCGCCTTCTTTGCGACGACAGGCGTCATCTTGTCGGCGGCCTATGCGCTTTACCTTTATCGCCGCATCATTTTCGGGGTCCTCGACAAGCCCAGCCTGGCGACGATCCTTGATCTGTCAGGGCGCGAAGTCGCGCTGCTTGCGCCGCTGGTCGCCTTGACCATCTATTACGGCTTTCACCCGCAGCCAATTCTGGATAGCTCCGTCGCTTCCATTGAGGCGCTCATCAAAGGCTACGACCAGGCGCTGGCGGTAACCAAAACCGCCGCGCTGGCTTTGCACTAAGGGCTGATTAGAATGGCGCCGCTTTCCTTTTCCATCGCGCATTCCTTGCCGGAAGTCATTCTGGCGCTCGGAGCGCTCTTTCTGGTCCTTTTCGGCGCGATCCGAGGCAAGGAGTCGGATGGGCCGACGACTGAGATTGCAGTGGGGCTGCTCGGCGCGGCGATCCTCGCCATCCTGCTCGGGGCCAAGACCGAGGCCGTGGTCTTTGACGGCGCCTTCATCGACGACGGGTTCGGCCGCTTCATGAAAGTGCTGACGCTTCTCGGATCGCTCGTCACCCTGATCATGGGGCAGGATTTTCTTGAGCGCGAGAAGATCGCCAAATTCGAATTTCCGATCCTGATCCTTCTGTCCACGCTCGGCATGCTGATGCTGATTTCGGCGACGAGCCTCATCGCCCTCTATCTCGGGCTGGAATTGATGTCGCTCTCCCTCTATGTGATCGCCGCCTTCAAACGCGACGACCTCAGGGCTTCGGAGGCCGGCCTCAAATATTTCGTCCTGGGCGCACTCTCATCGGGCATGCTCCTCTATGGGGCCTCGCTGCTTTACGGTTTCGCCGGAACGGTGTCGTTTGCCGGCATTGCCGAGGCTGTGCACGGCAAAGCTTCGCTCGGCGTCATCTTCGGCCTCGTGTTCCTGATGACGGGCCTCGCGTTCAAGATGTCGGCGGTGCCGTTCCACATGTGGACGCCGGACGTTTATGAGGGTGCCCCGACGCCGGTCACAGCCTTCTTCGCCTCCGCCGCGAAAATGGCCGCCGTCGCCATCACGGTGCGCGTCATCATGACCGCCTTTCCGGGCGTCACCGCGCAATGGCGGCAGATCATCATTTTCATTTCGATCCTGTCGATGGCCCTCGGCGCTTTCGCCGCCATCGGTCAAGCCAACATCAAACGCCTGATGGCCTATTCCGCGATCGGCCATATCGGCTTCGCCTTGGTTGGCCTGGCGGCGGCCACTGAAGCCGGCGTCGCTGCGGTATTGGTCTATATGGCGATCTATCTCGTCATGACGCTTGGAACCTTCGCCGCCATCCTCTCGATGCGCGTCGGCGGGGAAAGCGTCGAGAAGATCAGCGATCTGTCCGGACTCGCGAGGACCGATGGAGTCACTGCCTTTTTTCTTGCGATGATGATGTTTTCCCTCGCGGGCATTCCGCCGCTCGCGGGCTTTTTCGCCAAATGGTATGTGTTCAACGCCGCGATCCAGGCGCAGCTCTACCCCCTCGCCGTCATCGGCGTTTTGTCGAGCGCAGTCGCCGCATATTACTATCTGCGGATTGTCAAGGTCATGTATTTCGACGAGCCGGCGCCGGCTTTCGACAAACCCGCTCCGGCATTGCGCGTTGTGCTTGCAGTGACGGGCCTACTTGTGCTGTTCTTCTTCGCTTACCCGGGCCTTTTCATCGACGCCACGACGGCGGCGGCGAAGTCCTTGTTTTGAGTTTACCCCAAAGGTGGTTTCGCCCTGTTGCGTCTTGCCGGATCGGCCCACGATAAAGGCTTTCGACTTGCCCGCCATGGCCGGCTCGTTTCGACCAATGACGAGGCGTTGACGCGCGCCAAGTCCGGTGATCCGGGGCGTCTATGGATCATCGCGGAGTCGCAAAGCGGCGGCAGGGGCCGCAATGGCCGCGTTTGGTCGTCGCCGCCGGGCAATCTCTATGCGAGCCTTCTTCTGATCGATCCGGCGCCGCCGCGCCGGGCTCCCGAGCTTGGCTTTGTCGCCGGCATCGCCCTTGCTTTGGCGTTGCGCGGCGTTTTGTCGGGCGACCATCGGCTCGCGATCAAATGGCCGAATGACATTCTCCATGACGGCGCCAAGCTCGGGGGAATTCTCCTGGAGGCGACGTCGCTGTCGGATGGGCGCTTCGCCTGCGTCGCTGGAATTGGCATAAATTGCCGCAGCCATCCCCAAGACACGCTTTATCCGGCGACAAATCTCGCCGCCGTCACTGGTGGCGCAGTTACTGCCGAGCTCGTGTTCGAACGTCTTTCGACGGCAATGGCCGAGTGGCTCGAGGTCTGGGCCGCGGGCAATGGTTTCGAGATGATCCGGGCCGAATGGCTTTCGCTCGCCGCCGGTCTCGGCGGAAGGATCAGCGTGTCGCGGGCCGGGCAATCGATCGAAGGCGTGTTCAAAACGATCGACCCCACAGGGCGGCTCATTGTCGAACAGGCGTCCGGGGAAGCAGCTATCGAGGCGGGCGACGTGTTTTTGCTCGCGCAACCGGCCGGCGCAATCGCGGCGCTTCAATAATGCGACTGGCGACGGCGGTTTTCGAGGAAAGGTCTTGAGAGATGAATGAGGGAAGTGACGAGCTCGTCTTCGTGCCGCTCGGAGGCCTAGGCGAGATCGGCATGAACCTCGCCCTTTACGGCTATGGCCGCAAGGGAGCCAAGAAATGGCTGATGGTCGATTGCGGCGTGGCTTTCGCCGGGCCGGATCTTGCCGGGATCGATCTCATCGTCCCGGATATATCCTTTGTCGATAAGATAAAGCAGGATCTGGTCGGGCTCATCATCACACATGCGCATGAGGATCACATCGGCGCCGTCGCCGATCTCTGGCCGCGGTTTGGGTGCCGGCTCTACGCCACGCGTTTCGCCGCCGAGCTTCTTGAAGCAAAACGCCTTGCTGAGCCGGGCGCGCCGGACGTCCCGATAGAAATCGTCGCGCAAGGCGCGACAATTGCGCTTGAGCCTTTTCGCGTCGAATTCGTCGCCGTCGCGCATTCGATCCCGGAGAGCTGCGCGCTCGCGATCAAAACCCCGCTTGGCGCGGTCCTGCATTCGGGCGATTGGAAAATCGACGCCGAGCCTGGCCTCGGCAAGCCAACCGATGCGACGCGCCTACAAGCGATCGGGGCGGAGGGCGTTCTCGCTCTTGTCTGTGATTCGACGAATATTTTGCGCGAGGGCTTGAGCCCATCGGAAGGCGATGTCGGCAAGACCTTGCGCGAGATCGTGCTGAAGGCTCCGGGGCGGGTTGTCGTCACCACTTTCGCCTCCAATGTCGCCCGCATCCGCGCCGTCGCAGAAGCCGCCATGGCGGCGCAGCGCAATGTCGTGCTGGTCGGGCGCGCGATGGAGCGGGTCGTCGCGGTCGCGCGCGAATGCGGCTATCTTGAAGGCATAGCCGATTTTTTTTCCGTCGACGCCTTCCCGCATTTGCCGCGCGACAAGGTGGTCGTGCTGGCGACCGGAAGCCAGGGCGAGAGCCGCGCGGCGATCGCCCGCCTCTCGGAGGGCGAGCATCCCGTGGTGACCCTCAGCCCCGGCGACAAGGTCATTTTCTCCTCGCGAACGATCCCCGGCAATGAAAGGGACGTCGGCCGCATCATCAACAATCTCATTCGGTCGGGCGTGGACGTCATCACCGACCGCGCCGCCCTCGTGCATGCCTCGGGTCATCCGCGCCGAGGCGAAGTCGCCCAGTTTTACGCCTGGACGAAGCCCAAGATCGCAATCCCGGCGCATGGCGAAGAAATCCATTTGACGGAACATGCGGCCTTCGCCAAACAGCAGGGCGTCGAGCATGTCGTCAAGGCGCGCAACGGCGACATTGTCTTGCTTGCGCCGGGGCAGCCCGGCGTGATTGGCACAGTTCCGAGCGGGCGTCTGTGCAAGGACGGCAATTCGCTCATCCCGGCCGGCGACGAAACCGTCCGGGCGCGTCGGAGGCTCGCCGAGTCAGGGATTGTCACGATCGCCTTGGCGGTGAACGCGAAGGGAGATCTCGCCGGCGTGCCGGATGTCATGACGGCTGGGATGCCGGCACGGACGCGCGATGGCGCCGCGATGGACGCCATCGTGGACGACGCGCTTTTCCAAACTTTCGACCACCTGCCTCGACAAAAGCGGCGCGATGCCGATATCGTTTCGACCGCAGTTGAAAAAGCCGTGCGCAATGCGGTTGCGGCGGCCTGGGGCAAGCGCCCTTCGGTGCATGTCTTGGTGGTCGAGGTTTGATCGAGGCGCAAAGGGAAAACGCGCGTGATCGGACGGTTGAACCATGTCGCCATCGCGGTGACGGATCTTGCCGCTGCAAGCGCGATCTATCGCGACGCTTTGGGGGCGAAGGTCAGTCCTCCGACGGCCTTGCCCGAGCATGGGGTTACGGTTGTCTTCGTCGAGCTTCCAAACGCGAAGATAGAGCTCATCGAACCGCTTGGCGCGCATTCCCCGATCGCCGGTTTCGTCGCGAAACATCCAGGCGGCGCGATCCATCATCTTTGCTTTGAGGTGGACGACATCGTTGTCGCGCGCGAGCGCCTGAAGCAATGCGGCGCGCATGTTCTCGACGATGGGAACCCGAAAATCGGCGCGCATGGCAAGCCGGTTCTTTTTCTGAACCCCAAGGATTTCGCCGGCGCTTTGATCGAACTCGAGCAGAGTTGAGCCGGCGGCGAGCATGATTCACGGGGGGCGTTGCGGAAAAGTCATTGTTGATCAACGTGTTAATTCACCAATTAAATTTTGTCGTATCTAATAGTGTGAATTTAAATAATCTCCTGGTCCGGCTTCGTTACGCGTCGCCCTTCGGGCGGTTTTGGCCAGAGATTCGAGAGAAGCGATATAGGCCCGCGGCATAGTCCAGGCATTGGCGGCGCAGACGATGGAGTCCATATAGCCGGGCAGAGGACGGCCGGCTCCGCTGCTTCGCCCGACATAGACGAGCGCCCGGACGGGGCCGCCGCTCGCGCGAAGGACCGGCTGGGTGATTTTTCTGTAGAGCCCGCGCTCGGTCTCCTCGTAGCGATCGAGTGGACCTATATCCGATAAGGCGAGTCGGTAGAGAACGCCGTGAACCTCCGCGTTCCGGTCGAGGACGATCGAGGCGAAGCCTTCCGCCATGATGAAGAAGCGATGGCCGGCGAGACGCGCGCGTCCAAGCGCATGCGCATTCGGACAACGCTTGCCCATCGCAGCCGCATCCATGTTCGAACCATAGGCAAAATAGAGCGGCATGACGGTGGGGGCTTCAAGTCTTGGCGAAGGCGCTTTCGTCCGATGCGGACGGCCTGATCCTGGACCATGGCAAAGGATAAGAGCAAGCAAACAAGAGGCGCTTCAAGTCCTGCGTCAGTCCGAGCGCGGGGAACGAATCAAAGTCCATGCCGTTGACGCTGCAGCGGTCAACTCCGCCAACCGGAAATCGCTAAAAAAATGCTTGTGCAAAAGATTCAATCGCGCCGCGTGTTCTACGCATAAATGGTTGATTATTGCGCCGCATCATGGCATTCCTGGTTGTACTCTCAATAGTTGTATGAAGGTCATAATGCTCTCCGACTTGATCCGACGCCATGCCGCCTCGAGGGCTGCGATTATGGCCGACGCGGACTGGCTGATAGCGAGGTTCAACGACCAAGCTTATTATGAGGCGCGTGACCGAGTTAAGGGCCGCTGCGTCGACGGGGCCAGATCGTCGCGGCATTGGACCAACGTCAAGCATGAGATCGCCAAGCGGCAGGGGCGCGTGATCGGGCTCGCCGGCGCAGATCTATGGGCCTGACGAAATTTGCTGGACGGTGAGGGAGGCGGTCGCGTCGGCTTCGAACAAAGGATTTGCCGACCTGCGACTTGACCTTCCGACGCGGATGATGGCATCTTACATGCGATGGTTTCTTTCGGGGATCAAAAGGGAACACGGTGCGGCCTTCCGCTAATACCGTGGCTGTCCCCGCAACTGTAAGCGGCGAGCCGCGCGCCAATCAAGCCACTGGGAAACCGGGAAGGCGGCGCAAGGCAGTGACCCGCGAGCCAGGAGACCTGCCATCAGCCGTGGTCACGCGCGAACACATTGGGCGGGGTGTCTCAATGGGGACTAGGACTCTCGCCTGATTTCGGCGGCGCCTGGGCTTTGGTTCGCGGTGACGCGCCACGTTGCTGCGAGCTCATCATGCCATCCCCTTCTTCGCTATCGAACGCGCGTCAGCGCGCGCTTATTCCCTGCTTTTCGCTCATCGTTCTTTCCGTCGGCGCGCCCTGCGCCTACGCTGACGATTCGGCGGCGCAATCCGTAGAGCTTCCGCAAATTGTCGTCGGCGCGACCCGTTTGCCGACGCCTGAGTCCGAGCTTGGGACCAGCGTCACAGTTATCACGGCAGACGAAATCGCCGCCAAGCAGCAACGCACGCTGCCTGACGCGCTTATGGATGCGCCGGGCCTGAACGTCGTGCAAACCGGCGGGCCGGGCGGCCTCACCTCGGTCTTCATCCGCGGCGCCAATTCGAATCAGACCAAGGTTTTCATCGACGGAATCGATGTCAGCGATCCGAGTTCGCCGAACGGCGCCTTCGATTTCGCTCACGTCCTTAACTTCGATCTCGGCGGCATCGAGGTGCTGCGCGGGCCGCAAAGCGGGCTTTACGGCTCCGACGCGATCGGCGGCGTCATCAACATCGCCACGGAAAAAGGCCAGGGACCGATGCGGGCGACCGCAAATGTCGAAGGCGGCTCGTTTGGGACCTTCAATCAAACCGCCAAAGTCTCGGGCTCGGACGATTGGCTGAGCTACTTCTTCGGCTTCGGGCATTTCCAGACGGACGATACGCCCGTCACCCCGCCGGCGCTCGTTCCGATCGGTCGCGCCATCAATCCCAACTTCTATGACAACCGGACCTTTTCCTTTCGCATCGGTGCGCAGCTCGCCGACCAGCTCGATGTGGGGCTGACAAGCCGCTACATCGAAACCACTCTTCTCTCGACGAGCGATGATTTCCTCGGACCGGAATCGCTGCTGAGTCGTATTGGAAGCGATCAATCATTCAGCAGGGCCTTTGTCCATACGACGCTTTTCGACGGGCGCTTGGATCAAACGCTCGGCCTCGCCTACACGCATTACGACCGGAGCTATCTCGACCCCAACTTTATCCCTCTTGTTCCCAGCTTTTACGAGGGCTCGCGCATCAAGGTCGACTATCAGGGCAATCTCCGCCTCATCGAGGGCGAAACTCTGGTCGTTGGCGCCGAGCGCGAAGTGGACCGGCTCGTCAACAGCAATCCCCTTTGGGCGGTGAATGGCGATACGGCTGGCTTCGCGGAGCTCCAATCCAACATTGGTGGGCGGCTGTTCAACGCGGCGAGCGTCCGCTACGACGCCAATGATCAGTTCGGCGGCGCTACGACCTTCCGCATCGCGCCGGCGCTTCTCATTCTGGAAACGGGAACCAAGCTCAAGGGCAGCGTCGGCACAGGATTCAAGGCGCCGACCCTCGATGAACTCTACGACAATTATCCGGCCTACGGCTTCTTCGCCAATCCGAATCTTCAGCCCGAAACCAGCATCGGTTATGATGCGGGCTTCGAACAAACCTTGTTGCCGGATCGGATCTCGTTCGGCGCGACCTATTTCGCCAATGACATCAAAAACCTCATCAACATAAACGACACCGCCACGTCTTACGTGAACATCGGCCGCGCTAGGACCTTCGGGCTCGAAAGCTTCATGAGCCTTACGCCATGGAATGGCTTTTCCGTTCGCGCCGATTATACTTACACGGTCGCCAAGGATGAGACGACGCAATTGGATCTTTTACGGCGGCCGCGCGACAAGCTCAGCATCAGCGCAACGCTCCAGGCGACGCCAGCTTTGCTGCTGTCGGCGACCTTCGTCTACACAGGCCCATGGGCCGACGCCAATCGTGCGGGGACGGCCACAAATCTTATTGCGCCTGGCTACACGCTGCTTAATCTTGCCGCGACCTATGATTTCGGACATGGCCTATCTGGTTTCGCGCGCGTCCTGAATGCGCTCGACGACCGCTACCAGAATCCTTTGGGATTTGAACAGCCGGGGCTTGGCGTTTTTGGCGGCGTCAAGCTCGCCTTCGGCCCGGACGGTCTGCTGTGACAAGCAACAATGACTTGATTGCCAAAGCTGTACACGGACTGCGCCGAGCGGTCGATGTCGATGGCTCGTCCGTCGACATCTTCCCCTTGCCGACGGATGAGGAGACGCTCGAAGCCCTGTTGCGCGAATTGTTCGAGACCCACTGGCGCGAGATCACCTTTGGCCCGATCATCCAAGGCGCGGCCTATGAATTCAAGGCGCCGGCGCCGCCGACCTATATAGGCATGTTCGACGGCTATCTGACGATCGCCTTCGGCGCGTCGCATTTTCACATTTGCATTGGCGCGCACAAAGGCGCGCCTGGCAATCCCGTATCGCCGGCGCTCGCGCGGCATCGGCGGTCCGCGCGGGCCGAGCTTTATCGCCGCCTCGATCGAACCGGCGCCCCGGTCTCATGGGGCCTGCGTCTTTTCAACGGCGAGGGCGAGCAGCAAATCATGATCCTTCTTCCAAATCCGTTCCTGGATCCGGAGAGCGACAAGGTCCTGAAAGCGCCGGAATGGGAGCGTCTCGCCCTTTGGAACAAGCTCCGGGCGCGGTGGCTCGGGCTCAACGAACCGGATCCATTCGACCGATCAGGCAAGGGCTTCCGTCATGACTAGATTCGCCGCTAAAAGAGATTCAGCTTCGAAAAGGAGAACGCCGATGCATGCCCTATCTCAAAGGATGGCCCTTGGCTGGCGACGCTCGATCTGGATCGCTTTGCTGGTGGCAGCCAGCATCGCCTTTACGCTTGGCTTCGCTTGCGCGACCCCTTTCGCAGCTTTCGCCGCGGCGGCGGCTTTGACCATGACCCGCCGCAATGCTTTGTTCCTCGTGGGTCTTGTCTGGCTCGCCAACCAAGGCGTAGGGTTTGGCGTGCTGCATTATCCATGGACGGCGGATTGCCTCGCCTGGGGCTTTGGTCTCGGCGTTGTTGCGCTGCTTTCGACTTTGGCTGCGGAATTCGGCGCGAAACACTTTATCGCCGCGGACCGCACTGTCGCTTCGACCGCAGCGTTCCTCTCCGCTTTTGCTCTCCATGAGGGCCTTCTTTTCATGGCCTCAATCATCTTCCAAAGCGGCGTCGAGGCCTATGCCCCAGCGATCGTCGGGCGGATCTTCGCGATCAACGCCGTCGCTTTCCTCGGCCTCCTCGTTGTGAGCAGATCTCATCGAATTCAACCGGTCCTGGGCGAAGAACGCTTCGGTTCTGGCTGTCCTCGTGTCGAAAAAGACCTTTCTGCCGCCGGGCAAGACAGAGCTGGTTCTTTCGCATAGCCATTCACTCGACGCTGGCGTGGCCTGGGGATATCTCGCTCTGCAGGCGTCGCATCTGGGCTATGCGGCGCACGGAATGACCGGATTTGACATTCCACGCGCTGCGAAGGAATTGCGCGCGCCGGACGACTATAGGGTGGAGATGGCCTTCGCACTTGGCCGCGTCGGCGACAAATCGATCCTTCCCGAAGCGTTGCGCGCGCGGGGGGAGCCGAACGGGCGCAACCCGCAAAGCGATTTCGTGTTCGAGGGGGAGTTTCCGGCCGGCTGACGCCATCGCCTCTGCTCAAGCCGCGAGCGCAGCCTCGGGGGCCTTGACGCTGAGGCCGAGGCTCGCGGCGACTGCCGCGTGGGTGACGTGGCCACGATGGACATTGAGCCCGCAGCGCAGGCCCGGATTGCTGGCGATCGCCTCGAGGCCGCCGGCGGCGAGCGCCAGCCCATAGGGGAGCGTCGCGTGGTTCAGCGCATGGCTCGACGTGAAGGGCACGGCGCCCGGCATGTTGGCGACGCAATAATGCACGACCCCATCGATCATGAATGTTGGGTTGGCGTGGGTGGTCGGATGCGAACTTTCGAAGCAGCCGCCTTGATCGATCGAAACGTCTACGAGGACCGCGCCCAGCTTCATGCGCTTCAACATCGGTCGGGTGACGAGCTTCGGCGCGCTGGCGCCGGGGATCAGAACCGCGCCGATGACGGCGTCGGCGGCGAACGCCTCTTCCTCGATTGCGGCCGCGGAGGCGAAGCGGGTCTTGGCGCGGCCCTGGAACAAGTCGTCGAGTTGGCGCAGGCGCGCGAGCGACCGATCCAAAATCGTGACGTCGGCGCCGAGGCCAACCGCCATGCGCGCCGCCTGGGTCCCAACGACGCCGCCGCCGAGGATCACGACCCGAGCAGGGGGAACCCCAGGGACGCCGCCGAGAAGGACGCCGCGGCCGCCATGATGGCGCTGGAGCGACGCCCCGGCCGCCTCGATCGCCAGGCGTCCGGCGACTTCGCTCATCGGCGCGAGAAGCGGCAGGCTGACGCCGTCCGGCCCAGTCACGGTCTCATAAGCGACGGCGGTGCAGCCGGATGCGAGAAGACCTTTGGTCTGCTCGGGATCGGCCGCGAGATGGAGATAGGCGAAGAGAATCTGATTCGCGCGCAAAAGCCGCCATTCGCTGCATTGCGGCTCTTTCACCTTCACGATCATCTGTGAGTTCGCGAAGACCTCGGCCGCGGCGTCGGCGATGGCGGCTCCGGCCGATCGATAGGTTTGGTCCGAGGCGTTGATTCCGTCGCCAGCGCCGGTTTCCACGATGACCTCATGGCCCGCCGCGACGAATTCTCGCACCGCATCGGGAGTAAGCCCCACCCGGTATTCGTTGACCTTGATTTCCTTCGGAACGCCGATCCGCATCCGTCGCACTCCGCCGCCGCGATTCGCTAAAGCATATGCAAGCGAAGTGGATACGAGTGCGCAACAATACAATGCGGCGGCGGAAAAACCGGATCCGCATGATCGGCCTTGGTCTGGAAAAACGCCTCAAATCGTGAAGTCCGGGCCAAAGGCGGACTCATCGCATAATTTCAGCTCTTCCGCGCGGCGGCAGATGTCGTCGATCGTGATGGTCTCGAGTTCGTTGAGAAAGGCGGCGCCCGCGGATTCGACCATGGGCGCGACGACTTGGGCGACGAGCCGGCAGGCGGGCGTCGCCTCGGATTCGGCGGCGGTCTCGCTCAGGACCGCCCGCAAGACCGCGGTCACAGTGATCCGGCGGCGTTCGCGGGCCAATTCATAGCCGCCGCGCGGCCCGCGCAGCCCTTTCAGGATATTGGCGCGCACCAGGGCTTGCAGCAAGGTTTCGAGATGGCGGGGCGGCAGGCTCGAGCCGCGCCGCCAGCGCCTTGGCGGCGACTGGGGTCGGTCGCGCATGGATGGCGATGTCGACGACCGCCGCGAGGGCCAAAAGGCTGCGTCGCGAGAGAAGGTTCACCGCCGCCCCTCCTCCTCCTCGTCGGCCAGTTGGCCGGTTGAGCCAAAGCCGCCGCCGCCTCGCGCGGTCGTGGTTAATTCCTGCGCCTCGAAGAGCGCCGCCCGCGCGAAAGGCGCGACCACGAGCTGCGCGATCCGAGCGCCGCGGATGATCTCGAAGGGCTCATCGCCCAGATTGATCAGGAGGACGCCAACCTCGCCCCGATAGTCGCAGTCGATCGTGCCGGGCGCATTCAGGACGGTGACGCCGGTCTGGCGCGCAAGCCCCGAACGCGGCCGGATCTGAGCCTCGTAATTTTGCGGAATTTCAAGCGCGACGCCAGTTGGAACGAGATGCCTGCGGCCGGGTGCAAGCACGAGCTTCTCGCCCGGCGCTATGGCGGCGAGAAGATCCAATCCGGCCGCGCCTTCCGACTGATAGGCGGGCAGGGGCAATCCGATCCCGTGCGGAAGACGTCTGACGGCTATCGCCAGCGCGGCGCTCATCGGCGCGCTCCATTGAGCATTCCGGCGAGTTTCGTCATGAGACGGCTCGCGACCTCATCCTTGTTCAGATCCGGCCAGGACTCCTTGCCGGCTTTCGTCATGAGGGTCACTTCATTGCGGTCTCCGCCCAGGACTCCCGCAGCGGCGCCCACATCATTGGCGATGATGATATCACAACTTTTGCGCGCGAGCTTTTCTTGCGCATGGTCGAAAAGCTTCTCGGTCTCAGCCGCAAAGCCGACGACGAGCGCCGGGCGGCCCGTCGAACGTCTCGCGACCGTCGCCAATATGTCCGGGTTCTCGACAAGCGCGAGGGACGGCGCTCCGTTCGCGCCTTTCTTGATCTTCTCCGTGGCAATGTCAGCGGCGCGCCAATCGGCGACCGCCGCGGCGGCTATGAAAATATCGGCCGGCAGCGCCGCCTCGACCGCCTGCAGCATCTCTCGCGCCGTCTCGACGTGAACCGTCTTCACCCCAAAAGGATCCGCCAGCGCAACCGGCCCCGTCACGAGCGTCACATCGGCTCCCGAGGCGCGGGCGGCTTTCGCGATCGCATGTCCCTGTTTGCCGGACGACCGATTGGCGATGTAGCGCACCGGGTCGATCGGCTCATGCGTCGGCCCGGAGGTGACCAGCACCCGCTTTCCGGCGAGTTGGCTGGGCAATCCATTTGTGTCCGAAAAACTTGTAGACAAAGGAATTGCGGTGTCTTGCGCTAGCGCCGTCTCGATCGCGGCGACGATGGCTAGCGGCTCGCTCATCCGTCCCGGCCCATATTCGCCGCAGGCCATCTCGCCATTCTCCGGGCCGACGAAGAGCACGCCATCCTGGCGCAAGGTCGCGACATTGCGAATAGTCGCCTTGTTGAGCCACATGCGGAGGTTCATCGCCGGCGCGACGAGGATTTTCTTGTCTGTGGCGAGGAGAAGCGTCGAGGCGAGATCGTTGGCGAGGCCATTGGCCATTTTGGCGAGGAGATCGGCCGTGGCCGGGGCGACGACGACGAGGTCGGCGTCGCGGGACAGTTCGATATGGCCCATCTCGGCCTCGTCCGTCAGCGAGAACAGATCGTTGAAAACCTTGTCGGCGGTTAGGCTCGCGACCGAAAGCGGCGTCACGAACTGGGCAGCCGCCGCCGTCATGACCGCGCGCACGCTCATGCCTCGCTCGCGCAGACGGCGAACAAGGTCGAGCGTCTTATAGGCCGCTATGCCGCCGCCGATGATGATGAGGATGCGTTTTGCCGAGTTCACGGTCATGTCGGTCGCGCCTTCGAGTCGCGCCGCCCATCCGCGCCATCCGTCCGCGCGCGAGGCGGAATAGTCGGTGCGGCCGGTGGTTTTCCTAAGGCATTTTTCAGCAAAGCGCGAAAGGTTGCTGGAAAATTATTCTCATGCGATCTTCGGCGGCCTTTGTCATAATCTGCAATCTAAATCATTGTTTTATCTTGCTATTCAGCCTGCGTCCGCTTTGACGGGCCACGCTCGAAAGCTTGAGCTTCGTAAAGGCGCCTGCTTTTTGAACAAAGATACGCGATCATCAGGCAGACATAGGTATAACGGCCGCAGTTTGAAATGACGACCCAGAACGTATTTTCCGCAATTGGGGAAGTTGGAGCCAGCGCCGTCGTCGAGGCCGTTGAATGGCCGCGATTTTGAGTGCGGGGCGTTGGCTCGCGCATCCCTAGGCGCGGGACGCCTTTCGGCGCGGGCTAAACCGGAATGTCGTTGGCTTCCGCGAATGCGCGCAGCTTGTCCCGCAGACTATGACCGCCGGTCACGTTTTCGAGTAGATTTTCGACAAAATCCTTGGCTTCCCCGATATGCGTCGCAAGCACCATCGCCTTGACCGGGCCGATCGAGGCCGCCGACATGGAGAGGCCGCGGAACCCCAGCGCCAGCAAGACCATGGCCTCGAGCGGCCTGCCTCCGATTTCGCCGCAAAGCGTCAAGGGCTTGTCCGCGGCGCGGGCCTTGTCGGCGATGAGCTTCAAGGCGCGCAGGACGGGGGCGGACAGGACGTCGAAGCGCGTCGCCACGCGCTTGTTGTCGCGATCAATGGCGAAAAGATACTGGATGAGATCGTTCGAGCCGACGGAGAGGAAATCAACGCTCCGGCAGATTTCGTCGAGCTGCCAGAGCATTGAAGGCACCTCGACCATGATGCCGAGCTTCAGATCGGACGGCGCTTGACGATGATGAAGCTTCAACAGCTCGAGCTCGCGCTCGACCAGCGCCTTTGCGGCTTCATACTCCTCCAGGGTTGCGATCATCGGGAACATGATTCGCATTTCGCGGCCGCCGCCGGCGCGCAGCAGGCCGCGCAACTGCGACCGCAGGAGCCCGGGCCGGTCGAGGCCTATGCGGATGGCGCGCCAGCCGAGCGCCGGATTCTCCTCCTCGACCTGGGTCATGTAAGGCAGGATCTTGTCCGAGCCTATGTCGAGCGTGCGGAAGGTGATCGGCTTGCCCCCGACCGAATCGAGCGCGGCCCGATAGAGCGTCTCCTGCTCGCTCATCTTCGGAAATCGTGGGGCGAGCATGAACTGAAGCTCGGTCCGGAACAGGCCGACCGAGATTGCTCCCGTCTCCGCGACATGTTCGAGATCGACGAGAAGACCCGCATTCATATGCAGATCTATCGCGACGCCGTCCTTGGTGACGGCGGGCACGTCGCGCAATTTGTGATATTGCTCCTGCCTGCGGGCGCGCAGACGCGCCTTTTCGGCATAGGCGCGTTCGACATCCGGCGGCGGCCGCACATGGACGTCGCCAGTCGCGCCGTCGACGATCAAAGCGTCGTTCGGCTCGACGAAATCGATGATATTGGCGACGTCGCCGACCGCAGGGATGCCGAGCGCGCGGGCGACGATGGCGACATGGCTCGCCGCGCCGCCGTTCTCGAGCACGAGGCCGCGGATCTTAGCGCGATCATATTCGAGCAGCGCCGCTGGTCCCATGGTCCGCGCGACGATGATCGAATTTTCATGCAGATCTTCGTGCGCGGCGACGAAGCTCTGACCTGTCAGCTGGTGCAGGAGCCGGTTGGCGAGGTCGTCGAGATCATGCAGCCGCTCGCGCATGAAGGGCTCGGTGCGGCGCTGCAATTTGGCGCGCGTGTCGTTTTGCACGCGTTCGACCGCGGCTTCGGCGGTGAGGCCGGTCGTGACCGCCTCGCGCAGCCGGCGCAGCCAGCCGCGATCATGCGCGAACATGCGGAAGGTTTCGAGAACCTCGTGATGCTCGCCAGGCCCCATGTTCCCGCTTTCGATCAAGACGTCGATCGAATCGCGCATGGCCGCGATCGCTTTGTCCAGCCGCTCCATCTCCCGCTTCGCGTCTTCGGCGACGAGCTGCTTGATGATGATGCGCGGCTCATGCAGGACGACGTAGCCGAGTCCGACGCCGTCGGCGATGGGCGTTCCCTTTAAGGCGAGGGACCGGCGCAGAGCGATGTCATTGCCGGGAAGGACGAGGGATTGCAGCTCGCCGGATGCGATCATCTCGGCGAGCAGCATGGCCGTCGTCTGAAGGGCCTCGATCTCCTCTTCGGAATAGGTGCGGCGAGCCTTGTTCTGGACGACAAGCACACCGAGCGTATTGCCGCCGCGCAGAATGGGCACGCCGAGGAACGACGAGTAGATTTCCTCGCCGGTTTCAGGCCGATATAAAAACGACGGATGGCGCTGCGCATCAGCGAGGGCGAGCGGCTCCGCCGTGTCGGCGATGAGGCCGACCAGGCCTTCGCCGGAGCGCATCGTGGTCAGATGAACCGCTTCCCGGTTCAAACCTTCCGTGGCGCAGAGCTCGAGGCGGCCGTCGGCGCGCAACACATAGACGGAACAGACTTCCGCAACCATGTTCGCCGCAATATGGACGACGATCTTATCCAGTCGCGCCTGCGGGCTGACCGGCTCCACCATGACTTCGCGAAGCCGCCGCAGCAGCAGACGGGGTCCGCCGAGGGCGCCATACATGGCTGTTTCCTGTTCGGGCCTGAAGGCCTCATAATCCTCTATCGGCAAGCCGGACTGTCCAAAGGAGCGCTATGCTGGGCCGATGGCTTTGCTTCTCTATCTTGCCTTCCGCCTGTTTAACCTGTGCAAACTCCGGACCGCAAGAGAGACTGCGGCATTATGAGCATCTTTGGCTTTCCTCGAAGCATTTGTCTTAGTCTCCACGGCGCCTAAGGGCAATGACCGGGGCTCGAATCGGCCGAGGCTGGGCGCGATCGCTCAGCGATTCGGTTCAGATCTTTGTGATGGGAGCGCCGCATCGGTTGATGCTGCGGCGCGGAATTCGCCGCGCTTGCAAGGTCAGGCTTTGTCCAAGCCGTAAAGCGAATGCAGCGTCCTGACCGCCAGTTCGGTATAGGCCGCCTCGATCAGAACGGAGAATTTGATCTCCGACGTCGTGATCGCCCGAATATTGATGCCTTTTTCGGCCAGGGCCTTGAACGCGAGCGCGGCGACCCCGGCGTGGCTTCGCATGCCGACGCCAATGGCTGATATTTTGACGACATCGGTCGCCCCGGTGAGGCTTGTAAAGCCGATTTGCGGCTGCGCCTTGTGCAAGATGGATTTGGCGCGCTCGAAATCGGCCGCCGAAACGGTGAAGGTCATGTCGGTCACGCCCGAATTCTCGGAGGCGACCTGGATGATCATGTCGACGTTGATATTGGCTTCGGCGAGCGGAATGAATATGGCGGCCGCGACTCCTGGATGATCGGCCACTTGACGCAGGGTGATTTGCGCTTCGTCCCTGGAAAATGCGATGCCGGTGACGACCTGCTGCTCCACAATATCCTCCTCGTCGCAAATCAAGGTGCCGGCTTTCGGGTCCCGCGGGTCGTCGAAGGAAGACCGCACGAAGGTCTTGACCTTGTGCACCATGGCGAGCTCGACGGAGCGCACCTGGAGGACCTTGGCCCCAAGCGACGCCATCTCCAGCATTTCCTCGAAAGCGACCCGATCGAGCCGCCTGGCTTTCGGGACAATGCGTGGGTCGGTGGTGTAAACCCCGTCGACATCGGTGTAGATGTCGCAGCGGTCGGCTCCGATGGCCGCGGCGATCGCGACGGCGCTTGTGTCCGAGCCCCCGCGGCCGAGCGTGGCGATGCGGCCGGTCTCCTGGTGAATGCCCTGAAACCCGGCGACGACCGCGACTTCCGCGCGCGCCTCGAAAGCTTCGAGGATGGCGGCGGCATTGATATGGGCGATGCGCGCCGAACCATGCGAATCCGACGTCTGAATGGGGATTTGCCAGCCCTGCCAAGAGCGCGCCGGAATTCCCATGTCCTGGAGCACGATGGCGAGAAGGCCGGCGGTCACTTGTTCGCCGGAGGCGACGACGGCGTCATATTCGCGTCGATCGTAAAGCGCGGACGCCTGTTCGCACCAGCCGACAAGCTCATTGGTCTTGCCAGACATGGCGGAGACCACGACGGCGATATTGTTGCCGGCCTTGCGTTCGCGCTCGACATGCCTTGCGACATTGCGAATCCGCTCTATGTTCGCGACCGAGGTGCCGCCGAATTTCATGACAAGACGGGACATCTGGCCGAAAATGATCCTTTTTGCCTTGTTTTGGCGTAAGTTGAACTTTCTGGAGCGCCGACCATTCACGATGGGCGTCCGAGAAAGCCGGAGAGACTGTCTAAAGAATTCGGCGAAATTGCCTTGGCCGGATTGAAAAATCCGATCCAGGCGAACTCGCCTTAGAGCGCGCTCTGATTGGATGGAATCGTCCAATCGATAAGAACTCGCTCCAGATCAATAAGTTGGAGCATGTTCCGATCGAAAAAGTCGATCAGCTTTTTCGGAACATGCTCTAGGCCGCGGCCGATCGCTCGGGCGGCTTTGTCGCGGCGCGCATACATGCGAATGCTTGCGAGGCAAGTCAACGGTATTCGAGCGGGCGCGGCCTTTTTAGCCTGCTCATGGGGAAAGGTTCAAGCCATGTCCACCCAGGAAAAGCTCCGGCGCGATGCTACGATCGATCCGGAGGACGTGGGCCGTTTCGAGCGGCTCGGCGCCGAATGGTGGAATCCCAAGGGGGCGATGTGGGCCCTGCACAGGTTCAATCCTGTCCGTCTGGCCTATTTGCGCGATCTGCTTTGCCGGCATTTCCCGGCGGACGGACGGCCCAGGGATCGCCATGACCCGGAGCCGCTCCGCGGCCTCACGGTGCTCGATGTCGGTTGCGGCGGCGGCATCCTCTCGGAATCCTTGGCGCGGCTCGGGGCGCAGATGACCTCGATCGATCCCGGCTCGGCCAACATCGACGTGGCGCGGGACCATGCGGCGCAATCCGGTCTCTCGATAGACTATCGCTGCATGAGCATAGAGGAGCTTGTCGTCGAGGGCGGCGCCTTCGACGTCGTCCTGACGATGGAAGTGATCGAGCATGTCAGCAATGTCGAAAGTTTCCTTGGCTATGCCGCCGCAATGGCTCGGCCGGGCGGGATGCTCGTCGCGGCCACGCTCAATCGGACGTTGAAGAGCTTCGCCTTGGCGATTGTCGGCGCTGAATATGTGCTGCGCTGGGTGCCGCGCGGCACGCACAAATGGAGCCAGTTCGTCACGCCGGAGGAGCTCGCCAAGGCGCTGCGCGCCAATGGGCTGCACATCGTTGACGAGACAGGCGTCATCTATGACGTCGCAAGCGGCAAATGGCGGCTCTCGCACGATCTCGATGTGAACTATATCGTCGCGGCCGAACGCCGCGCTTGATTATAAAAGCACGAGATAAGTCGGCTAAATTTGCTTAAGCTCGAGCTCCAGCGCATGAGCGACGCGGCCGAAAACCTCGTCCCAATCGCCGAGCCTGCTTTGCCGGAACAGGCGCATTGACGGGTACCAGGGGCAATCCTCGCGTTCGAGCAGCCAGCGCCAATCCGCCGTCTGCTTCAGCACGACCCAGACCGGCCGGCCGAGGGCGCCGGCGAGATGGGCGATCGAAGTGTCGCAGGTAATGATCAGGTCGAGGCTCTGCATCGCCGCCGCAGCGTCGACGAAGGCGTCCGCGCCGGCGTCGAAGTCGCCGCCCAACGTCTCAAGCCAAGGGAGCGCCTGACGATCGCCGAACGGCGTTTGATCGTCCAATTTCTGGATGCTGACGAGCCGCGCGCCGGCAAGCCCGGCGAGCGGGGCGAAATGCGCAAGCGGGATAGAGCGGCTGGGGTCCGCCTTGATGGCGGAATTGCCGCGCCAGCAAATGCCGATCTTGAAGCCCTGAGATCCGATCCGCGCCGCCCACATTCGCGCAAGATCGGCTTCCGGCCTGAGATAGGAGGCCTGCGCCGGGATGGTCGCCAGCCTCACCTTCAGCGCCCGCGGCAGGCTGGAGAGGGCGATCTGGCAATCGAAATGTTCGCCTTCAGCCAGATCGTCGACCAGCCGGACCGGCGTTTCGAGCCCCTTGAAAAGCCGATGGAGACGGGCGCGGCAGAAGAAGGTTACTTTGGCTCCTTGCGCAGCCAGGATCGGCAAGAAGCGCGAGAATTGGATGGCGTCGCCAAGGCCTTGCTCGTCGAAGACGATGATGGCGCGGCCGGCGAGGCTCTCCCCGCTCCATTCCGGAATTGGAAGCTTGAGGCCATGCTTCGGCGTTTGGCCGGCGATCCAGCGCCATTCGTAAAGATCCCAGCCCGTTTCGAATTCGCCAAGGAGCAGAAGCAGAGTAGCTTTGTTGTTCTTGAAGTGAGCCGAGGTTGGATCGCAGTCGAGCGCCCGATCATAGCTGGCCAGAGCTTCGTCGAACCGGCCAAGATGCTTCAGCGCCAAAGCGCGCCCGCAAAAAGCTTCGCCATATCCGGGCCGAAGCTCCAACGCCCTTTCATAAGCCGCGAGCGCCGCTTCGGGGCGCAGCTGCGACAGCAATAGATTGCCGCGATTGGACCAGGCTTGCGGAGCAAGCGAATTGATCCGTAAAGCTGCGTCGAAGTCGGCGCTGGCGTCCTGGAAGCGTCCGATCGCATGCAGCGCGGCGCCCCGATTGTTCAAGACATCGGCATGATTCGGCTCTTTTTCGAGCGCGGAATCGTAGGAGCGAATCGCCTCCTCGGTTCGGCCAAGGTCGTGCAGCAGATTGCCTCGATCGATCAGCGCGTCGATGAAACCGGGCCTGAGCCGTAGGGCTTCATCGAAAAACTCGAGCGCGCTCTCCGGCCGCCCGAGGTCGCGCAGAACCCGTCCGCCGGCGCGCAAGGCTTCCGGGTAGGCGGGATTGAGCTTCAGGGCCATATCGTAGGATGCGATCGCCTCCTTGAGCCGTCCGGCCTCGCGCAACAAATTGCCGCGATTGTAGAAAAGGGCCGCATGGACGAAACCCAGACGCAAGGCTTCGTCATAGGAAGCGAGCGCGTCGGCGTCGCGATCGAGCTCCTGCAAGACGGCGCCGCGATTCGACAAGGCTTCCGAATAGCGGGGGTTGAGCCGGACGGCCTGGTCGAACCATGCGAGCGCCCTCAGGTTTTCCTTCGCGCTCAGATAGATCAACCCAATGAGGTTCGATCTGACATGGCTCGTCTCATTGGCGGAATTCAGAAAGCGAAGACGGCCGATCGCGTCCGATATCTGGCCGGCATTGAGAAAGCCGATCGCTTGATGCACGGCGGCGTCGATGGTCTGGAGCAAGTCGGTCTGCCTTCCTGCGCTGTCGGAGCGCGGGCGAGCGCGTGGTTCGACCGCGGATCGCTTGCGGCGCTTGCATCAAAGGGCGATAAACTTGCGCGGGACTGAAGACCGAACGACGCGACGCGCTGGCATAGGGGTCGCTCATGAACGCGCGCGATGCAGAACTTCTTCGTCATAAGGCTTTTATCGGCGGGGAATGGATTGAGGCGGCGCAAGGCGGAAGTTTCGACGTGATCGATCCCGCCGATGATTCGGTCGTCGCGAGAGTCGCCGACTGCTCGGCCAAGGACGCCGAGGCGGCGATAGTGGCCGCGCAGTCCGCTTTCCTCGGCTGGCGAACGACGACCGCGAAGGAGCGGTCGCGTCTTTTGCGCCGATGGTTCGATCTCATCATGCAGCACAAGGACGAACTCGGCGATCTCCTCGCCCGCGAGCAAGGCAAGCCTTTGGCCGAGGCTAGGGCGGAGATCATCTACGGGGCCTCTTTCGTGGAATGGTTCGCGGAGGAGGCGCGCCGCGTCTATGGCGACCTCGTCTCCGCGCCGGCGCAGGGCGGCGAAATCCTCGTCTTGAAGCAGCCGGTTGGGGTCGCCGCGGCGATCACGCCGTGGAACTTCCCCAACGCCATGATCACCCGCAAGATCGCGCCTGCGCTCGCCGCAGGCTGCGCGGCAATCGTCAAGCCAGCGGCCGAAACGCCGCTCTCCGCGCTGGCGCTCGGCGTACTCGCGCAGGAAGCCGGCCTCCCTGAAGGCGTTCTCAACATCCTGCCGACGACGCGGGCGGCCGAGGTCGGTCTCGTTTTGACAAGCCATCCGCTGGTGCGCAAGGTGTCATTCACAGGATCGACGGCGGTCGGCCGGACGATCATGCGCCAGTGTGCTGAGACAATCAAAAAGCTGTCGCTCGAACTCGGCGGCGACGCCCCTTTCATCGTGTTCGACGACGCCGATCTCGATGCCGCCGTCGCCGGGGCGGTCGCTTCAAAATATCGCAACAGCGGCCAGACCTGCGTCTGCGCCAATCGCTTCTACGTTCAGGCGGGGGTTTACGACGCCTTCGCTGCAAAACTCACGGTGGCGGTGGGCGCCCTCAAGGTCGGCGCGGCCTTCGAGCCGGGGGCGCAGCAGGGCCCGTTGATCTCGCCAAAAGCCGTCGCCAAGGTTGAAGATCTCGTGCGCGACGCAATCGGCAAAGGCGCCAAGGTCCGGCTTGGCGGGGGCCGCCATGCGCGCGGCGGCAATTTCTTCGAGCCGACCGTTCTGACCGATGTGCCGCCCGAGGCGCGTCTGCTTGGCGAGGAAATCTTCGGGCCTGTCGCCGCGCTCGTCCGCTTTGAAACGGAGGCGGAGGTCATCGCGCTCGCGAACGCCAGCGAATATGGCCTCGCCGCCTATTTCTACGCCCGCGACCTCGGTCGGGTCTTCCGCGTAGCGCGCGCGATCGAAGCCGGCATGGTTGGCGTCAATCAAGGGGGCATTTCGACAGTCGAGGCGCCTTTTGGCGGCGTCAAGCAATCGGGCCTCGGGCGCGAAGGCTCGCGCTACGGAATCGAGGAATATCTCGAGATCAAAGCCGTCCACATAGGCGGACTCTAAACCGGCTCGACGTCATTCGGCATCGGCTTTTCTGCGAGGCGGGCACCGGCCTGCGGACTTATCCGACGCTTGGCGGGCTTTTCCAGGAAGAAACGCAGCATTTCGCGCGACGCGTCCGGGCCTTTCGGATCCGTATAAGATCCGGCCAGGCTGCCGCCGGACCAGGCATGCCCCAAGCCTTCGATCGCCCAATATTCCACATGCGGGGCGCCGGTCGCGTCCGCGATCACGGTGCGGGCATAGGCGCGGCCTCCGGCGGAGCGGCCGCGATGCGTCTGCTCCGTCGCGCCGGTCAGGCCGGCGCGGGCGCCGGCGACGATCATTTCGGCGTTCGACGGATGCACGGTTGGATCTGAGTCGCCATGAAAGACAATCGTGCGAACGCGCCCTTTGGGGCTGTGTCGATGGCTCGCCCTTTGCGCGTTGGCTAACGGGCTCGTATGGCCCCGCATGGCCGCGAATGCGGAGGAGGCATCAGTTGCCGACCGATAGGGCAATCCGGAGTGTATTCCGGCTGCGCCATAAAGCTCGGGATAGGTGGCGCTCATGATCGCGGCCATGGCGCCGCCGGCCGAAAGCCCCGCCACATAGATCCGCTTCGGATCGATGTCGAACTCCGCCATGATGCTGCGCGTCATTCCGGCGATGATGCCGGGCTCGCCCGCGTCGCGGATCTGGTCGCCTGCGTTGAACCAGTTCCAGCAGCCGGTTTGATTGGCGCGCTTCGATTGCTTCGGATAGGCGACGACAAATCCCCGCTCCTCCGCAAGGAGATTCATGCCGGTTCCCATCGCGAAATCGTCGGGGTCCTGGGTGCAGCCATGCAGCATGACGATCAAGGGACGCTTGCCGCCGGCATGGCTCGGAACGAAGAGCTTATAGTCTCTCGCTCCCGCCTCGGAAGCGAAGGCGCGAGCCACAAACGCCGCCCGGTCGGGCGCGGCAGGCGCCTTGCGAGCCGGAGCAGGTTGTTTCACTCTGAGATCGACGCTGGAAGGATCGGGTTGGCGCAACCGCTCCCAGGCATTTACAACAGACTCCGTCGCAAGCGCAGCCGAGGCCAGTATGGCCGCGGCGTTGCGCGGCAAGACAGGGCTTTCCGGTTCGGCGACCGCGCTGAGCCGAGGGTTTTTCGGGCGCTGCTCGTCATCCGCTGCTTGAGCGGGACCTCGCCCTGACAGGGCGCGTTGGATCGCCTGCGTCGCCTCCAGGACATTTTCGCGGCGCGTCAGCTCCGCGGCCTTGCGCATGGCGACGCCAAAGAGGGTTTTCATGCTTGCATCCTTTGCTGAAAAAGCGCTGGCGTCGGCGATCACCGAATGCGATCGGAGAGCGCCGTTTTGACGGCCGTGCTGGCTTGAAGAGCGCCAAGAACAGTGATCGACTCGATTGTTTCGAGCGCGAGCTCCGGCGTGACGTCGTCGGCGATGGTGGCGAGCCCGACGACCTGAATGCGCAGCTTCTCGCCGGCGGCCCGCGCCGCCTCCAAATGCTCGCGCCTATAGCGCCGCAAACCGATCTCGAGAGTTTCCCGCACGATGCTTTGCTTGACGGCGTCGGCGTGGGCGGCGAGCTGGTTCCGGATCGCCGTCCTGATCAAGTCGGTGCGATTGGAATAGAAGCCTTCCCGCACCAGCAAATCGACGAAGCCGAGGTCGACATAACCCAGATTGATCGTGATTTTCTCGCTCTCGCCCGGCCTGTCGCGCAGGCGATGTATCTCAGCACCCATGAATTACCTCGATGCGCCATCCATATCCCATCCACGTAGATGGGATATGGATGGCGCCAAGGACAAATGCAAGGGCCTGAATGAGAGGGGCCTGGCCAGCTCTGCCGCTTTAGGCCGCTGCGGAAAGGATCGCGCGACGCCGAATGGAGCATTCCCGCGCCGAAACGACCGGATCTCAAGCAATAGCATAGAAATTGACTAAAAATTTTTGCATTATGCTTACGCGCTGAGAAATTAATCGTCCAAACGCAATGTAATGAAGCGAAGCTTAGAAGCTGGACGTTGAGACTTTGTTCAGCGTTGCGATCTACAAGATCAATCTCACACGAGATCACGTGATTCTCTATTATTCAGGCGATTGATGGCTGTGATGGGAGCCGGTCCCGGTCGAGGGCGTCGACCTGGCCTGTCCTCAGCGCGGATCGGCGGCTGAATAATAACCTTCACCTCGTCAGCTACGCATCGGCAAATCATTTTTCTGCGAGGCAGCATGTCTCTTTCAAATCTTGCCATCGTTCGTAAGCTCAGCCTCGGCTTTGCTTGCGTCTTCATCGCCGTCGTTGTCATGAGCGGCACGCTTTTCATCATCCTGAAGTCGCTCGACGCGGCTGCGGCGGTCAACGAAAAGTCCTATGCGGTCGTCGACGATCTCGCCCGCGCCATCAACGCCGTTTCAGAGGAGGGGCGGGCGGCGCGCGGCTACATTATCACCCGCGACCAGCGTCTTGCGGCCAATTATGAAAGCGCTGTCAAGGATTTCGTCGCGACGATGGCCGACGCGCATCGGGACGCCCTCGGTCATCCCGACATTCTCGCGCTTCTCGACAAGGTCGAGGCGGCCGCGACCGCCTGGCGGATCGAATTCGCCGACGCCTTGATTCGCTTGACGCACGACAACCCAACGTCCGAGCAAGCGGCTGAAGTCGTCAAATCGGCCAAGAACAATGAAGCCGTGGCCGCCTTTGTCCAGGCTGCGAAAGATGCGCGGAAACAGGTCGACGCCTGGTCGGCGGCGGCGCAGAAGGAGCAAGACTGGTTCTTGAGCCTCGCGCATCTTTCCCTGTTCGTCGGCAGCCTCACCACGGCGCTCGTCGCGGTCTTCACCGCCTGGTGGCTGGCGCGCGCGATCGCTCGGCCGGCGACTGAGATGACCAAGACGATGAACGCGCTGGCGGCCGGCGACGTCTCCATTACGGTGCCCTTCGCAGGACGGAAGGACGAGCTCGGCCTCATGGCGGCGGCGGTCCAGACGTTCAAGGACGCGGCGATCGCCAAGGCGAGAAAGCAAGCCGAGGAGGCCGAGGCGGTCAAAGCCTGGCAGAAAGAAGACGAGGAGCGCGCCGCCCGCGAGGCCGAGGATGCGCGGCAGGATCAAGTCGCGATCAATGGCGTCGCCGACGGGCTCAAGCGGCTTGCGGAGGGGGATCTCGTCTATCGGATCGAGACCGCCTTTGCGCCGAAAACCGAAAAGCTGCGGACCGACTTCAACAGCGCGGTCGAAAAGCTGCAGCGCACGATGCAGAGCATCCACGTGAATACGCAGGGCATCCATTCTGGAAGCGGAGAGATTTCCTCCGCCGCCGACGACCTGTCGCGGCGCACGGAGCAACAGGCGGCGAGCCTCGAGGAAACCGCGGCGACGCTCGACGAGATCACGGCGACGGTCAAGAACACCGCGCAAGGCGCCATCCATGCCCAGGAACTCGTGTCGAGCGCGAAATCCGACGCGGATCGGAGCGGCGAGGTCGTGCGCCAAGCGATTTCCGCGATGGGAGGCATTGAGAAATCGTCCCAGCAGATCGGCCAGATCATCGGCGTCATCGACGAAATCGCGTTCCAGACCAACCTTCTCGCTCTGAACGCCGGGGTCGAGGCGGCGCGCGCCGGCGACGCCGGGCGGGGCTTCGCGGTGGTCGCCTCCGAGGTGCGGGCGCTGGCGCAGCGCTCCGCCGAGGCGGCGAAGGAGATCAAGAGCCTGATCTCGGCTTCTACGACTCAGGTCGGTCAGGGCGTCGATCTCGTCGGTGAGACGGGCAAGGCCTTGGGCCGCATCGTCGCCCAGGTGGCCGAGATCAATTCGGTCGTCGCGACAATCGCCGCGAGCGCGCAAGAGCAGGCGACGGCGCTGCATCAGGTGAACGCCGCGGTGAACCAGATGGATCAGGTGACTCAGCAAAACGCCGCGATGGTCGAGCAAACCACGGCGGCGGCGCATTCGCTGAGCCAGGAAAGCGATGAGCTTGCGCGTCTGCTCGGCCGCTTCCAGGTCGGGCGGGAGCCGGTGGTCGAGCCGATCCGCGCGAAGGCGCGGCCAGGCTCCGCATGCCGCGCGCCCGGCCCTGAAAACGCTCGCGGCGCATGCGCGCGGCGGCGCCGCTCGCAAACCCGAGTCGGCGCCTGTCGAGGACAGCTGGGAGGAGTTCTGATGTCCATTCCGCCCGACTGCGGGGACCATGCCTCGCGCGTGGTCGAACTGCCCGAGATTCTTGATCTGAAGGCGGCGGCGCCGCTGGCCGGGGAATTCCTCAGCCACAGGGGCGAGGAGCTTACGGTCGACGCCGCTCGCGTGCAGCGGCTCGGCGGTCAGTGTCTACAGGTTCTTCTCTCGGCCGCCATGACCTGGAAGGCGGACGAAGTCCTGCTCGCCTTCGTCAACCCGTCTCCCGATTTCGTCGAAGGCCTCGCGCGGCTCGGGATCGACCCTGCCGACTTCATCGATCAGGAACTGCCTCAATGAACAAGACAGTGCTCACAGTCGACGACTCGCGCACCATGCGCGACATGCTGATGCTGGCTCTCTCCGACGCCGGCTATCGGGTGGTGCAGGCTGAGGATGGCGTGCACGGGTTGGAGGTTCTCTCCGGCGAAACGCCCGACGTCATCGTCACCGACATCAATATGCCCCGCATGGACGGCTTCGGCTTCATCGAGGGCGTGCGCAGCGACGATCGCCACCGTGCGGTTCCGATCCTCGTTCTGACGACGGAGAGCGACGCCGAGAAGAAAGACCGCGCCCGCCGCGCTGGCGCAACCGGCTGGATCGTGAAGCCCTTCGATCCCGTCAAGCTCGTCGCCGCCATCCGGCGCGTCGCCGCCTGAACTCGAGAAGGATGCGCGTCCATGGATGCAATGGCGGCGATCAAACAGACTTTCTTCCAGGAATGCGAAGAGCAGCTCGCCGAGCTCGAGACCGGGCTTCTCGCCATTCAAGACGGCGGCCATGACGCCGAAACGGTGAATGCGGTCTTTCGCGCCGTGCATTCCATCAAGGGCGGCGCCGGCGCATTCAGCCTCGACGATCTCGTCCATTTCGCCCATGTTTTCGAGACCGCCCTGGACCACGTCCGCGCCGGCAAGCTCGCGCCGTCGCATGAGGTCCTGAACACCATGCTGCGCGCGGCGGATGCGCTCGCCGATTTGGTGCGGGCGGCCCGTGACGGCGGCGCCGTGGACGCGCAGCGATGCGAGGCGCTCGCCGATGCGCTTCGCGCGCTCGATCCCGAGGCGATAAGCGCTGATCAGGGCGCAGGCGACGACGACGGCTTGGATGAAGTGGCGTTCCAGCCGGTGCCGATCGACGAATCGATGTTCGACGATCCGCCGACGCCGGCGGAGCCACGGCTCAATCTGTTCACCATCCGCTTCAAGCCGAAGGCGGTCCTCTACGCCAAGGCGAACGAGACCGCCGTGCTGATTCGCGAGCTCGCTCGCCTCGGCGAGACGACGATCGTCTGCGACGCCTCCGGCCTCCCCTTGCTCTCGGAGCTCGATCCGGAAGGCGCCTATCTCGCCTGGATCATCGAGCTCCTGACGACGCAGGACGAGGAGGCCGTCCGCGAAGTTTTCGAATTCGTGGAATGGGACTGCGATCTCGACATCGAGAGCGACGCCGCGAACGCCAGTCCGGACGACATCGACGTCGCCGCCCTGATCGAGAAAATGCAGGCCGCCGTCGAAGCCGAACTTTCAGCCTTGACGCCGCCGCAAGCGCCGCAGGCCGACCTCGCCGATGGGGACCAGGGCGTGATCGATCTGGCCAAGGCGCGGCAGCAAAAGACGCCACAGGCCGTGGGCGAGCCGGCAGCGCAGAAGCCGGAACAGGCCGCGGCGGGCGGACCCTCCCAGGCGACGATCCGCGTCGATCTCGATCGCGTCGATCGCCTGATCAATCTCGTCGGCGAGCTGGTCATCAACCAGGCCATGCTGGCGCAGCGGGTGCTCGAAGCGGGGCTCGCCCGCGCGTCGGGCGTGGCGACTGGTCTCGACGAGCTGGAGCAGCTCACGCGCGAGATCCAGGACAGCGTGATGGCGATCCGCGCGCAGCCGGTGAAATCGGTCTTTCAGCGCATGCCGCGCTTGGTGCGCGAGGTCGGCGCGATGACAGGCAAGCTGGTGCGCCTCGTCACCGAAGGAGAAAACACCGAAGTCGACAAGACGGTGATCGAACGTCTGGCCGATCCGCTTACGCATATGATCCGCAATGCGATCGACCATGGGCTCGAAAAGCCAGAGACGCGCGCGGCGGCGGGCAAGCCCGAGGAAGGTCTTGTGCATCTTTCGGCCGCGCATCGCTCCGGCCGCATCGTGATCGAAGTGTCGGATGACGGCGCCGGAATTGATCGCGCGCGGGTCAAGACGCTGGCGGCGAGCAAAGGCCTGATTCCCGCCGACGCCTCGCTCTCCGATGATGAGATCGATAATCTGATCTTCCTGCCGGGCTTCTCGACGGCTTCGACCGTGTCCGACATCTCTGGACGCGGCGTCGGCATGGATGTCGTGCGCCGTTCGATCCAGGCGCTCGGCGGCCGCATTTCGATCGCCTCGCGGCCGGGCCAGGGCTCCACCTTCACCATGAGCCTGCCGCTGACCTTGGCGGTGCTCGACGGAATGGTGGTGACGGTCGCGGGGCAAACGCTCGTCGTTCCCTTGACCGCGATTGTCGAGACGCTGCAGCCGAAAATCGCCGACGTGCACGGCTTTGGCGGCGGGACCCGGGTGATCGCCATTCGAGATCAATTCACGCCTTTGATCGATGTCGGACGCGAGCTCGCCTATCGGGCCGAGAACGCCGATGCGCTGTCCTGCGTCGCGCTTCTCGTCGAGGCCGAGGGCGGCGTCCGCAGCGCGCTCTTGGTCGATGCGATCCTGGGTCAGCGTCAGGTCGTCATCAAAAGCTTGGAGGCGAATTATCGCCACGTCCCGGGCATTGCCGCCGCGACCATCCTCGGCGACGGCCGAGTCGCCTTGATTCTCGACGTCGACGCCGTGGTCGCGAGCTCGCGCATGGACGCCGCCTTCGAACAGCTCCTCGCAACAGCAGGCTGAAACCCATGACCGAGATCACCAGGACAGATTTAGCGAGCGCCCGCGAGCTCATCGCCTTCCGCATCGGGGCGCAGGAATTTTGCGTCGACATCATGTCGGTGCGCGAGATCCGCGGCTGGACGCCGGCGACGGCGCTGCCGCAGTCGCCGGGCTTCGTGCGCGGCGTTGTCAATTTGCGCGGGGCGGTGCTGCCGATCGTCGATCTCGCTGCGAGGCTCGGCTTCGCGCCGGCCGAGCCGACCGCGCGCCATGTCATCATCGTCGCCCAGATCGACAATCGCGTCGTCGGGCTTCTGGTTGACGCGGTCTCCGACATTCTGACGGTGACCGACGATCTCGTGCAGGCCACGCCGGACGTCGCCTCGGAAATGGCGAAGACTTTCGTTCGCGGCGTCCTCGCCATCGAGCGCCGCATGATCAGCTTGATCGCGCTCGATCATGTTCTGCCGGCGCCGGAACGGGACGCGGCATGACGAGCGCCCCATTCGCCGACGCCGCGATGGACAGGAAGCCCGGCCTCGTGCCTGGCGAATTCCTTCTGTCGCGCGCGGACTTCCGCCAGATCGCGTCCATGCTCTACGCCGACGCCGGCATTCATCTGCCGGAATCGAAGGCTGCTCTCGTTTATTCGCGCCTCGCGAAGAGATTGCGCGCGCTGGGTCTCGCGAGTTTTCGTGACTATTGCGCCCTCATTGCGGGAAGCCAAGGGTTGGACGAACGCCAGAAAATGCTGGCTGCGCTCACCACCAACGTGACCCGGTTTTTTCGTGAGCCGCATCATTTCGAACATCTTGCGAAGCAGGTGTTGCCGCCATTGCTCGACGCCGCGCGCCATGGCGAGCGGGTGCGGCTTTGGTCGGCGGCCTGCTCCAGCGGCCAGGAGCCCTATTCGATTGCGCTCACCGTTCTCTCCCTGATGCCGGACGCAGGCAGATTCGATGTCAAGGTGCTCGCAACCGACATCGATCCCAATATGCTGGATGAAGGACAACGGGGGACTTACGCCGAATCCGTCCTCGAAGCCGTCCCGGCGACAATGCGCGCGCGCTGGTTCGCGCCCACGGGCGGCGGCGCCCGAGGCGATGCGTCGAGAGCCTATTGCGTCGGCGAGGCTCTACGCGAACTGGTTGCTTTCCGCGAGCTCAATCTGATCGGGCCTTGGCCGATGAAAGGCCTTTTTCAGGCGATCTTCTGCCGCAACGTGGCGATCTATTTCGATGAAGAGACGCAGGCGAAGCTTTGGAGCCGCTTCGCTCCAATGCTTTTGCCCGGCGGCCGACTCTATATCGGCCATTCGGAACGGGTCACGGGTCCTGCGGCGGCTTTGTTCGAGAACGAAGGCGTCACCGCCTATCGGCTGCGTCGGGAGCTACGCGCATGAAGCCTGTCCGCGTTCTCGTCGTCGACGATTCCACAACCGTGCGAAGCCTCATTCGCATGCTGCTTGCGCGCGACCGCAATGTCGAGGTTGTTGGCGAGGCGGCGGACCCGCATGAGGCCCGCGCCGCGATCAAGGCCCTGAACCCGGATGTGATCACGCTCGACGTCGAGATGCCGAAAATGAACGGCCTCGAGTTCCTCGATAAGATCATGCGGCTGCGGCCGACCCCGGTGATCATGGTCTCGAGCCAGACCACGCGCGGGGCGTCGGCGGCGATCACGGCGCTCGAAATGGGCGCCTTCGATTGCGTCGCCAAGCCGGGGCCTGGAGAGCAGGACAGTTTCGCCGAGCTTCTCACGGCGAAAGTCAAAGCCGCCGCCGGCTCGCGCGTTCGGCTTTTGTCAACGTCCGAACGAGCCGCGCCGTCGCATGGCTCCGCGGCATTGTCGGTCGGCGGGGCCTATCGCCCGGACGGACGCATTGTGGCGATCGGCGCGTCGACCGGCGGCGTCGAGGCGCTTGTCGCCGTCTTGTCCGAGCTCCCGCCGAATTGCCCGCCGACGGTCATAACCCAACATATGCCGGCGACTTTCACCAAGACTTTCGCCGAACGTCTGGATCGTCTCAGCCGGCCCAGCGTCAGCGAGGCCAGCGACGGCGCGCCGCTTACGCCCGGGCACATCTATCTTGCGCCTGGCGGAGCGGCTCATTTGGAGATCGCGCCTTCCGCGCCGTTTCGATGCCGCCTGACGAAGGGCGATCCGGTCAATGGCCATCGGCCGTCGGTGGACGTGCTGTTTCAATCGGTCGCCAAGGCGGCCGGCGCCCATGCGCTTGGCGTGATCCTCACCGGAATGGGCCGCGACGGCGCCGAGGGCCTGCTGGCAATGCGGACGGCGGGCGCCCCGACGCTCGGCCAGGACGAAGCGTCCTGCCTCATCTATGGGATGCCCAAGGCGGCGTTCGAACGCGGCGCAACCCAGAAGCAAGTTCCATTGAATAGAATCGCCGCAGAAATTCTGCGCATCACCTGCTCAGAGTGAGAAGGAGAAGACCGATGCCATTCGCATCAGCCCTGCGCGTATTGATCGTTGACGACCAGCTCACGAGCCGGCTGCTGATCCGCGGCGGCTTGCAGGAACTCGGCGTCTTGGACATAGAGATGGCCGCCGACGGCGAGCAGGCGTTCAAGATCATGATGGCGAAGCCGGCCCATCTGGTGATTTCGGATTTCAATATGCCGAAGATGGACGGAATCGCCTTTCTGCGGGCCATTCGCAATTATGAGCCCACGAAAAAATCCGCCTTCATTCTCCTGACCGGCCGGGGAGACAAGGAGTTGATTGAGCGCGCCAAGCAAAACGGCGCCAATAATGTTCTCGCCAAGCCCTTTACGATCCCCGTGCTGAAGGCGCAGATCGAAGGCGTCGTCGGACGTTTGAAATGACGACGAGCGAAGCCGCGCGCGCGGCCAGAACATTCGGCGCCGCGGGCGAGCAACGGGTTCACATTATCCAGGGCGAATATCATGTCGCCGATGATCCGAACGTGATGTTGACCACTTTGCTCGGCTCCTGCGTCGCGGCTTGCCTGCGCGATCCCGTCGCCGGCGTCGGCGGGATGAACCATTTTCTTTTGCCCGGCCAAGACTCTCCGCCTTCCGGTCAAGAGGCCGGATCGCAGCGAAAAGAGGCGGAACGCTATGGCGTTCATCTGATGGAGCTTCTGGTGAATGGCCTGCTGCGGTGCGGCGCGCGGCGCGATCGCCTGGAGGCGAAACTGTTCGGCGGCGCGAGGACAATGGACGGCCTCGCCGACATTGGCGGTTTGAACGCCGGCTTCGCTGAACGATTCCTGCAGAATGAAGGGATTCGCCTCGTCGGCGGCAGTCTGCGCGGCGACCAGGGCCGCCGCATTCAATTCTGGCCGGTGTCCGGCCGCGCGCGTCAGGTCTTCCTCAGCGCAAGCCAGGTTCCGCCGCCGCAAAGGAGTCCCGCGCCTAAATCGCCGAGCGGCGCCGTTGAATTCTTCTAACGTAAAATTGGACGAAGCGGAGGCTCGCTTGCGGCTTGGGCGCAGCGAAAAGAACACTGGCGCAATTTCGCGCCGTCAATCTTCAGAAGCGATTTCTCGATTCGCGACGGATCCTTAGCTTATGAAAGCGCAAACCGTAAGCGGCGAGCCTTCCCGCCCTCCGCATGTGCCGATCAGCGACGTGCTTGGCCGCGTTAGCGACGAATTGGCGCATCTCGCCCGTCTTCTCGACCATCTCGAGTCTCTTATCGGTCCCCTGATTCTCGAGGCGGGGCGTCGGGATGCGGATGTGCTGCATCACGCGCAGAGCATCGATCACATTGGGCAGAAGCTGTCGGGGCTCGCGGCTTTCCTGGCGGCTCTGGCGCCGGATGCGTCGGGCCAGTGGCTTATAGATCCGAGCGCGGCGGCCAAGGTCCTCACCCTGGCGGATTTGGCCTCGCGGCTTGGATTTTCCAAGGACGACGCAAGATCGCTGGACGCTTGGGGCGACTGCGACCTTTTCTGATCTCAACCCGGATGGCGCGCCGGCTTGCCGTCCGAACCGACAAAGGGGAAGATCCCCGCCTTGAAACTCTCGGCCATGTGATTGGCCTTGGCGAGCGCCTTGCCGGCAAGCTCCGGCGGCAAGGTCTCCCTTGCGGTTTCCTCGAACAGAGCAAGCCAGCGGCTGAAATGTTCGAGCTCGACCGGCAAATTCATATGCACGACAAAAGGCGAGCCGCTGTAGCGATCCGTGCCGAGGAGAGCCCTCGACCAGAAATTTGCGACAACCCGCAAATGGACGTCCCAATCGTCGACTTTCGCATTGAAAATCGGGCCGAGCAGGGAATCCTCACGCGCCTTGCGGTAGAACTCCCGCACGCAAGCTGCGATTGCTTCCTCCTGAACGGCATGCTTCGATTCCGTCGCAATTCCTTCCATGACGTTCGGACTCCTACTTGGGCCGCTGCGGCGTCTGCTCCGCTTAGAGCATGTTCCGAAAAAGTTGATCGACTTTTTCGATCAGAACATGCTCCAACTTATTGATCTGTAGCGAGTTCTTATCGATTGGATGATTCCATCCAATCGGAACGCGCTCTAGGCGGTCTTTACGCGCTAAAGCTGATGAATCTGTCAGAGGCCGCGAATATTGTCGTCGTCGGCGCCTCTCTGTCGATAACATGTATAAGAACTATATAGCGAAAAGGCAAAGGGCTCAGCGCCGCCATTTTTCCGCCGCCGCGTCATCTTGCTCCTTCGCGCTGACCCAATCGGCCGAGGCGTCATCGGCGGCCACCAAGTGCTGCTTTTTCCAAAACGGCGCCTGCGTCTTCAAGAAATCCATCAGGAAGGAGGCGGCGGCGAAAGCTTCGCCGCGATGCGCGCTCGCCGCGATGACGAGGACGATGGGCTCGCCGGGCTTGATCAATCCATATCGATGGATGACGAGAACGCCCTCAAGCGGCCAGCGCGTCAAAGCCTCCGCGACGACCCGGTTGATTTCTTCCTCCGCCATGCCCGGGTAATGTTCGATTTCGAGCGCCGCCAGCGCGCCTCCTTCGTCGCGGCAGAGGCCGGTGAAGGTCACGACCGCGCCGATGTCGGCGCCCTCTCGCGCAAGCTTTGCGGATTCCTCTGCCGCGCTGAAAGTCTCTTTCTGAACGCGCACGATCGCAAGGGCGCTCAAGCTGTCATCCCCCTGTCATGGGAGGGAAAAAAGCAATTTCCCGCGCATTCGCGATGGTCGCGTCATGTTTGACATGGGTGCGATCGACCGCGGCCCTGATCGTCTTCATGTTTTCGAAAGCGGCGGCATAGCCCTCGCCCCTGTCGTGGAGCCAGGCCATGAGCTCGCCGACCGTCAAAATGCGCTCCGGCGGCGAAATTTCCTCTTCGGTCTTGCCGATGCGTTCGCGCACCCAGGCGAAATAGAGAGCTTTCATGATTTCCTGCTCATGCGCCGGGCCGGATGGCCTCGGCGATAAAGGCGTCACTCGGCGCCCATATGTTTCAATCCGGCTTTCAGATAGTCCCACCCTGTATAGAGCGTGAGCAGCGCCGAGACCCAGAAGAGGGCGAGGCCAATGTTCAAGGCGCCCGGCAGCAGCTCGTCGCCGGCCGGGCCGGCGATCAGAAATCCCAAGGCCACGAGCTGCAGCGTCGTCTTCCATTTGGCGATCCGGCTCACCGGGATCGAGACTTTGAGCTCCGCCAAGAATTCCCTCAAGCCCGAAACAAGGATTTCCCGGCATAAGATAATGATCGCGGCCGAGAGTGAATAGCTCTCGATGGTATGGTCCGCGACAAGCATCATAAGCACGGCTGCGACAAGGAGCTTGTCCGCGATCGGGTCGAGCATCTGGCCGAGGGTGGATTGCTGCGACAGAGCGCGGGCGAGATAGCCGTCGAGAAAATCCGTAATTCCGGCGGCGATGAAAATGCCGAGCGCGACCCAGCGCACCCATCCGATGTCCGACCAAAAGAGGCAGCCGACTACGACGGGCACCGCCGCCACCCGGCCGTAGGTCAGGAGGTTGGGCAGGCTCCAGGCCTGGCTTGAACCGCTCGTAACAGTTGTGATCGCCATGGGGGGAGGGAACATTCTCTCTAGGGCCGCGTCAATAGCGCCGTGGCTCACCGCCCGCCTGAACCGACCAGGGCGCGCCAAAAACGTATTGATTTCCTTCTATCTGCCACGCTCGTGAAAAAAATCATAGACAAGCTGAGCCGTCGCCGCATTGACGCCCGGCACTTTCCCGAGATCGGACAGGGCCGCCCGCGAAATCGCCTTGGCGGTGCCGAAAGCGTGCAGCAAGGCGCGCTTGCGCGCGGGGCCGATCCCGGCGATTTCATCGAGCGGGCTTTTGGTGAATTCCTTCTTTCGCCGCGCCCGATGCGTTCCGATCGCGAAACGATGCGCCTCGTCGCGCAGCCGCTGCACGAAATAAAGCGCCGGGTCGCGCGGCGACAGCTTGAACGACTCCCGGCCGGCGACAAAAAACGTCTCGCGTCCGGCGTTGCGGTCGATCCCTTTTGCAATCCCCGCGACCGCGACATCGGTGACGCCCAATTCGGCCAGAATGGCTTGCGCCGCATCGAACTGTCCCTGACCGCCGTCGATCAGGATCAGGTCCGGTTTGTGCGGGAAAGCGTCTCGGCTATCGCTTTCCTCGCCCTCGGGCGCAATCTCGACGCCAGGCTCCCGCTCGAAGCCCGCTCCCGTCTCCTGTGCAGGACCGGCCAAGGCGGCTTCCTCCTTCATGAGCCTCGAGAAGCGCCGCCGCAGCACTTCGCGCATCATTCCGTAGTCGTCGCCCGGCGTAAGCTCGTCGCCCTTGATATTGAAGGTGCGATAATGCGCTTTCATGAACCCGGCCGCGCCAGCGACGATCATCGCGCCGACGGCGTTCGTCCCCATGATATGGGAATTGTCATAGACCTCGATCCGCCGCAGCTTCCCGGACAGGCCGAACGCCTCCGCCAGCGCGGCGAGAAGCTTCTCCTGCGACGCGGTTTCGGACAATTTGCGACTCAGAGCCTCCCGCGCATTTTGCGCGGCATGCTCGACGAGCTCCTTCTTCTCCCCCCTTTGCGGCGCGGCGATCTCAACTTTGCGGCTGGATCTTTCGCACAAAGCCTGTTCGAGCACCGCGCGATTCTCAATCCCATGTGAAATCAGAATTAGCCGCGGCGGCGGCTTGTCGGCGTAGAACTGGGCGAGGAAGGAATCGAGGACCTCGCCGGGCGACAGGCTTTTATCGGCGCGCGGAAAATAGGCGCGATTGCCCCAGTTCTGGAAGGTTCGGAAGAAAAAGACCTCGATGCAGAACTGGCCGGCCTCATCGACGATGGCGAAGACATCCGCCTCCTCGACGGTTCTTGGATTGATTCCTTGGGCGCCCTGGATGGCGGAGAGCGCGGCGATGCGATCGCGGAAGCGGGCCGCGCTTTCGAATTCCATCAGATCGGCGGCGGCGGCCATCTCTTGGGCGAGGAGATCGCGCACGGAGCGGCTCTTGCCAGACAGGAAATCGCGGGCCTCGCGCACAAGCTCGGCATAGTCGGCTGGGCCGATTTCGCCGGTGCATGGCGCGGAGCAACGCTTGATTTGATAAAGCAGGCAGGGCCGCGTGCGATTGTCATAATAGCTGTCCGAGCAGGAGCGCAACAGAAAGGCGCGCTGCAAGGCGTTCAAGGTGCGATTGACGGCCCAGACGCTTGCGAAAGGGCCGAAATAATCCCCTTTTCGATTTCGCGCGCCGCGATGCTTCGTGATTTGCGGCGCCGCATGATCGCCGGTCAGCAGGATGTAAGGAAAGGATTTGTCGTCGCGCATCAATACATTGAAGCGCGGCTTCATCTGCTTGATGTAATTGGTCTCGAGGAGCAAAGCCTCGGTCTCGGTCTCGGTCGAGATGAAAACCATCGAGGCGGTCAGCGCGATCATTCTGGCGATGCGATTGGTATGGCCGAAGGGCCGCACATAGCTTGCGATCCGCTTGCGGACGCTTTTCGCCTTGCCGACATAAAGAACCTCGCCGTCGGCCGCGATCATGCGGTAGACGCCGGGCCCGACCGGGGCGTGCCGCCAAAAGCCGCGAATGACCGCGGCGCCGCGCCGAACGGAGGCTGGGGCCGAGTCATCCTCGATCGTCAGCTCCAAATCGGCGAAGATCTCGGCATCGTCCTCGATCGCGGCTTCGGGTTGATCGCCGGGGCCGGCCGCGGCGAATTCGCCGCTCGGCGCTTCAGAGGAAGGTAAACCGGGCTTTTGAACGCGCGTCATGCTCGCAGATTTAGGCGATCCCCATCGGCGTGAAAAGGCTCGCTCACAAAAGCGGCTGGAGCGCCCCTAGCGCGAATGGCTGAGCAAACGCCTAAAGTTCTTGCGTCGAAGAGTCGCCTAGTCGCCAACCGAGGTCCATCCGCTTCACCATGCGCTAAAGCAACCGCAATTGCTCTCCCTGGCGCGCCGGCGGGACGAAAAGGTCGCAGCGCAATGGCGTCCGGCTTGCGGCGAACCCGATTTTCGCCATCGCCGCCTCGAATCTGCGCCCGATCATCCAAGCATAGGGGCCGGACCCGGTCATGCGCTTGCCAAAGGTCGAATCATAGAGCTTGCCGCTGCGGATGGAGCGCACCAGAGAGAGCACATGCCTGAGCTTGCCGGGATAATGGGCGAGCAGCCATTCGGCGAAAAGATCGCGCAATTCGAGCGGCAGGCGCAGCATGACGTAACCAGCCTCCCGCGCCCCCATAGCGTGGGCGCGAGTGAGAATGGCCTCGATTTCCGCGTCATTGATGGTCGGGATGATCGGCGCGACCATGACGGCCGTTGGGACGCCGGCCTCGGTCAGGAGCCTGATCGCCTCGAGCCGGCGCTCCGGGGCGCTCGCCCTCGGCTCCATCTTGCGGGCGAGCTCCGGATCGAGCGTCGTCACCGACAGCGCCACTTTCACGAGGCCCTTTTGCGCCATCGGGGCGAGGAGATCGAGATCGCGCAGAACCAAGGCCGACTTGGTGACGATGCCGACTGGATGATTCGTCCGCGCGAGCACGCCAAGCACGCGCCGCATGATTTTCTCGCTACGCTCGATCGGCTGATAGGGGTCGGTATTGGTTCCAATCGCGATCGTCTTGGGCCGGTAGCCTGGCGCCGACAATTCGCGCTCGAGCAAATCCGCCGCATTCGTCTTGGCGAAAAGCCGGGTTTCGAAATCGAGGCCGGGGGAAAGGCCCAGATAGGCATGCGTCGGCCGCGCGAAACAATAGATGCAGCCATGTTCGCAGCCTCGATAGGGATTGATCGAGCGATCGAAGGAAATGTCGGGCGAATCATTGCGGGTGATGATTGTCTTGGCGCGTTCTTGCGTCACATGGGTCGGCAGCGGCGCAAGCTCCTCGGCCGAGCCCCAGCCGTCGTCTTCGCGAAAACGCGCCTCAGCCTCGAAACGCCCGCTTGCGTTCGACACGGCGCCGCGACCGCGCCGCGCCGCCGGGACTGAGCGGGCAAGGGATTCGCCCAGTACGGATTCTTCCGGCAAAACGCCGCCGAGACGTTTCGACGCCGGCCCAGGAGCCTTAGCCGAAGCGCTTCGACGCCCCTGGGTCGACTTGCCGAGACTATGGTCCGCCAGTTGCGCCATTTCTGTCGTTCCCGATACGCAAAAAGTTCATTTCGCTCTGAACATTTGTAGGATATTTGTAGAACAAATACAAAACAAATTAATGTGGGTCAAATGTTCCTGTGGATAAGTCTGTGGGGCGAGCGACCGTGCGGATTGAAGCGTCGCATCCTGAACACGCGGTCCCGACTCGGTCCTGATCGTCGGCGTCAGCGCTTCATGGCGAAGTCGACGTCGCGAGGCGAGCCGACCCGATCGCGTTCCGATTTCCAAAGCAAGCGCTTGCGCATGGCGAGCCGGCCTTGTTGCGCCGCTCGTGTCCAGCCACGGACAAGCCTCGCGGATTAGAGTTTAGCGCTCAACGGCGGGAGCTTGGCGGTGAAGAGGCGATCGCTCGGTGCGCGGCGAGGGAACCGCCATCCAAACTTAAAGTAGAGACCGAGCCATGAAGCATGTTTTCGGAGCCGCGGTCATCCTTGCGCTGGCGACGCCTGCCGCCGGCGGCGGCGTGACGCCATGCGACGTGACGGGCGCCATAGCCGCCGGCGCGCGCGCTCTGGAGGGCCCGCCGGTCTTCGACGTCGCGCGCAATTGCACAGCCGCCTTCGCCTCTAAGGAGGCGGCTGGAGAATGTATCGCGCGCGAAAAGATAGCTCGTTCTAACATCGAGCCAAAATGGGCGTCCTTGTCCGACACGGTCAAGCGCACCTGCATCGCGCGCGTTCCAAAAGCAACGGCGCGGGCTTATTTTTCATTGGTCGATTGCGCGCTCAAGGAAGGGCGTCTTGATCAATTTCGATCGACCGAAGCGGCGCGTTGAACTTGGGATGCGGCCGACAGTCGACCTAAACACAGATTCGCGCCGCGGAGCGCCGCCCGGCGTCGCGCCGTATAGGGCGACAATCTCGCGGAGGCTTGTTTAGCTACTTTATGTAAATTCAGTAAATTAGGAACTAACCTTTTCGGCTTTGGCGCTATTAAAGGCGCATGAAAAATGTTAGGGAACGTTACAGGCTCGTCGCGCATTTGTTCGACGGTAAAGTGGAGGAGGAGCTCTGCTATGTCGCAAGCGAAGCGCGCTTCAAATGGGAAGCGTCCATCTAAAGCAGTATCCGTGCTGGGAATCGCCGGGATGTCTTTGGCGGCGTCAACCGGCGGATCGATAGCCGATATACCATCGGAGTCCTTGGCGGCGGCAGGGGGATGGGCGCCTGATGGACGCTCGCAGGATGCGGCGCCCTTTCAGCTAACTTTCGGGGATGAGGAAATCTCCGACGTCAGCCTGGCGACCTTCCATCTCTTCGACAAGGAAGGCCTTGGAGCGCCGCAGGCGGCGCCCATACAAGTTGCAAGAGGCGGCTGCGGCTGCGGACATGGATGCGGCGGACGAGGCTGCGGCGGTAGAGGCTGCGGCGGCGCCAGGGGCTGTGGAGGTTGCGCGCACGGCGGCTGCAGGGGATGCGCCAGAGGCTGTGGCAGAGGTTGTGGCTGGGGCGGCTGCGGCGGCTGCGGCGTTGGCTGGGGCTTGGGCGGTTGTTGCCTGTCGTGGGGTGGTTGCTCGCCCTTGTGTTAGGCTGGGTCGGCTTCCGACACGCTGATTAAGCGCGGTTCGGCAGAGCCGCGCAAAATTAAATTGAACCTATAAGTCCTGTTGCGGCGCTCTTGTGGCGCGCGTCAAGTGCGCGTCACAACTGAGTGAGCGGGCGGGGTTTTTTTAGAAACTGGCGTCGAAAACGCCGGCGCGGGGGGCTTGATGATGGACGCCTGGCGACCGCAGAAGACGCTCGTGCTGGCGTCCCAAGTTGCGACGAAGGCGCGCGTGCCAACCTCATGACAGGCGATCAGGGAAGCAGCTTTACACAGCTTAATGGCAAAGACGTTCCGCAGTTCGCCCCGAATTTCACCGTCTATGTTCTGCCGCCCGATGTCGTATGCCTCTATTCCGAGGATCGGAAGTTCCTGCTTCACGGCGAACTCTATTGCGCGCTCGCCGCCGCGATCGGGGAGGGCGGAAAGAGCATTCGGGAGCTTGTTCGCGAGCTCGAGCCGGATTTTCCGCCTGACAAGATTCAAGAAGCCCTGAAGCGACTTTTCGAGCGCCGATACGTCCTTTCAGCCTCGCGCTCTTCGAATGGCCCTGTAGCCGCCTATTGGGCGAGCCTCGGTCTATTGCCGGAGACAGCGGAGAGAAATCTCCAGAAATGTCGCGTGCGCATTCAATCGATCGACGTGGAGGGCGCGGCGGAGCTCGGCGCGGCCTTGAGCGCGCTGGGAGTGCGAGTGGTCAAGCGCTCGCCCGATCTGACGATCGCCTTGGTGAACGATTATCTTGAAGCGCGATTGGCCGAATGGAACCAGCAGCATTTGTTGGACGGCGCGCCCTGGACGCTCGTCCAGCCCTCCGGCATTTTTCCCCTGGTCGGCCCCGTGTTCAGACCGGGGAAGGGCCCTTGCTGGGCGTGTCTTGCCGAGCGGATGAAAAGGAACCGGGAGGTCAAGGCGCTTCTCGACCGCAGACAGGCCCGTTGCGTCGCTGTTTCGCCTCTGGCCCGGAGCGCGCTTGGAGGGAGCGCCATCCAGCTTGCGGCCGTCGAGATCGCGAAAGCGATCGCCAGCGATTTTCGCACGGCGTTGACTGATCACATCATCAGCCTCGACCTGTTGGGCTCGACGATCGTAAAGCATTATGTAGCGGCCCGTCCGCAGTGTCCGGTCTGCGGCCGCAAGAAGTTGCGCGATCCGCGCCGGGCGCCCGTCGCCGTCGAGCTCGGGGCCGGCGGCAAGGTCGTCATGACGAGCGGCGGATATCGCAGCCGTTCGTCGGCGGCGACGGTCGCGCGTTTCCGCAAGCACGTGAGCCCGCTCACCGGCGTAGTCTCGCGTCTCGAGCGGATCCAAGCCGATTTGCCTTTGAACACCAACTACCATGCCGCGCATAATTTTTCAGGGCCGTCCGAGTCGGTCCATGAACTCAGGGCGGGGCTGAGCGCCGGCAGCTTCGGCAAGGGCAGCACCGCCGAACAGGGCGAAGCCAGCGCGCTCATGGAGGCGATCGAACGCTATTCCGGAATTTTTCAGGGTGATGAGATCAGGGTGAAGCGACGGTTCGCCGATTTCGCGCCGGGCGAGGCTATTCCTCCGAACAAGGTCCTTCTCTTCAGCGACGCGCAATTGCAGCAAGGCCGCGAGCCGACGCCGGGCTCGGATGGATCGGAGGCGACCCCGGCGCTTTTCGATCAATCAGCGCGGATCGACTGGTCGCCGGTCTGGTCGTTACGCGACGGATGCTTCAAATATCTTCCGACCAGCCTATTGTATTTTTTCTACAGGGGCCCCGCCGCTTTCGCCGCGGATTCCAACGGCTGCGCGGCCGGCAACACGTTCGAGGAGGCGATCGTCCAGGGGTTTCTCGAGCTGGTCGAGAGGGACGCATACGCGATCTGGTGGTACGGTCGATTGCAGCGCCCCGAATTGGACCTCGGCCAGTTTGACGATTCCTACGTCCGCGACCTGCGAAAGCAGTTGGCCGAAACCGGCCGACGCCTTTGGGTGCTCGACGTCACCAGCGATCTCGGGATTCCGACGTTTGTGGCGATGACGCATTGGATGCAAGATGGGCGGGAGAATATCGAATTCGGCTCCGGCGCGCATTTCGACGCGCGAATCGCCTTGTTGCGGGCGCTGACGGAGCTCAATCAATTTCTCTCCCTGGGCCTCATGGGCGGCGGAACCGGGGAGAAGTCGAGCCTTGACGGCGTCACTCCATTACGCCTGCAGGACCATCCCTATTTGACGCCGAGCGGAAATCCGCCGGTCCAATCGGACTTCCGCTCGAAGTTCGGCCATCTCGACACGCGCGAGCAGGTGGCGGCGTGCGTCTCGCTCGCAAGGCAAGCGGGCCTCGATTTCCTCGTCCTCGATCAGACGCGTCCCGACATAGAAGTCCCGGTCGTGAGAGTGATCGTTCCGGAGTTGCGGCATTTCTATCGCCGCTTTGCGCCTGGTCGGCTTTACGATGTGCCGGTGAAGCTCGGACTGCGGGATCGGCCGATTAAGGAAAACGAGCTCAACCCGATACATCCCCATACCTGAGGCGATCCCGGCTTGCGCGCTCCCGGATCAGAGAGAGTGCGACGGGCCGCGCCGGCGACGGTTTCCGCCCGGCTCCGCCGTCACGTCACGCTCGAAGCGCATGCGAATGGTGAAATCGTCGCCTATTTCGACGGCTATTCGGTCGGCTTGGGAACGTTCAGCGCGGGCGTGGCGGATCGCGCGAAGACCTTGCGCATGGGTCTGCCGCTCGCCTCCTTTGCGTCCGGCGGCGGAAATATCAACAAAGCAATCGATCTATTGGTCCGGCGTTTAGCCGCGCGCGGTCTATTGGAGTATCGTCTCGGGCGCTCGCGCGACGACGCGGATCTGGCTGTGATCGAACCGCAGACTCTGGATTATTGGCCGCAAACGCCGCAGCTCCGCGATGCGGAGACGCTCGTCTTGTCGCGGTTCGCCTATATGCGCCGGCGCGGCGACGAGATGGTGTTGGAATCGCCGCGCGCCGGCGCGTTGATCAAAATATGCGATCCGAGGATCGCAACCGCCATCGCCATTCTTTCCGCTCCGCAGAAAATCAAGCAGCTCCGTGCTTTGGACGGATTTCCGGGAGTCGCGTTTCTCGCTTTGCTGGTGGATTGCCAGATCGTTTTCAAGGTCGACGGCGCGGGCGAAAATGGCCTTCGCCGGGCTGAGGGCGACGACAACCTCGTTCTTTGGGACTTTCACGATCTTCTGTTTCACGCGCGCAGCACCGAAGGCCGGCACGCCAATCCGCTAGGCGGAGTCTATCCGCATGCCGGACTCATTTCTCCGCTGCCGGCGGTGCGGCCCCAATGGCCAGGAAAAAAAATCGATCTGCGCAAGGTCCCCGTGGCTCCACCAGAGGCGATCTCGCCGGTCGCAAAGCTCCTGCGCGAACGTCATTCCACGCGCAGCTTTGACGACCAGCGGCCGATCACGCTCGCCGAGCTTTCGCGATTTCTCGACGGCGCCGCGCGAGTCCTGTCGACATCGAACGCCAAGTTCGACCTCGACGAGGGCGGTCATACCGTGAGGCCCTATCCGTCGGCAGGCGCGGCCTACGAACTCGAGCTTTATCTGGCGGTCGACAAGTGCGAAGGCCTTGCGCGAGGCTTCTATCATTACGACGCCAACGCTCACGCATTGGCGCAGATCGGCGTTTCGGCCGATGATCTCGAAGCGCTGCTGGCGGGAGCCGCATATGCAATGGGCGCCCCCGCTGCTCCCCAGATTCTGATCACGATCGCCGCGCGCTTTGGCCGGATTTCATGGAAGTATAGCTCGATCGCCTATTCGCTCATTCTGAAGGACGTCGGCGTCTTGACTCAGACGCTCTATCTGATGGCGACCGACATGGGGCTCGGCGGATGCGCGATCGGAATCGCGAATATCGATCGGTTCGCAAAAATGACAGGGATCGAATTCCACGTGGAAGGCCCGGTCGGTCAATTTGCGATCGGCCGCGGCGCGAAATCGGAAGCTCCCGACTGACGATCGCGCGGCCCTCGGCGGGGTTGACGGCCGCCCAAACGGCGATCGCGCGGCCAAAGGCGGCGGATCAATAGCAATCAATTTGCGGTTCCAGGCTTTACCAAGACCATTAGCGGCCCGGCGCGTCGGAGGGATCGCGGGGGATAAAATATCCGATCGGCCTGCGCCGCCGATCCAGCAGGCCGAATATGGCGCCCTGGGGATCAGTGCAATGGACGATCCATGCTCCGCCAGGCACGACCATCGGGCCATAGTGGATTTCGCCGCCGCCGGCCTCCACGCGCTTCGCCGCCGCCTCAATGTCGCCGACGTTGAAATAGTAAAGCCAGAAAGGAAGCGGCAGTGTCGGAGGCTTGGTGAATATGCCGCCGATCGTCTCCCCTGCCGCCGAGAACTGCTGATACGCGCCCATCGCGCCAGCATGGGCCTCCGCTTTTTCCCAGCCAAATAGTTCGCCGTAGAAAGCGAACGCCTTCTCCCAGTCGGCGGCGAGCAGCTCATGCCAGCCCACGCGCCCTGATGCGTTGAGCTCGGCGGCCTGCGCCAGGCCGGGCTTTAGCCCCTTGACCAAGGCAAGCGTCGCCATTTGCGGGTCGGCGACGACCGAAAAGCGGCTGACATTGGGAACATCGGTCGGCGGGACATAAACCGCTCCGCCAAGCCGCTGGATCCGCGCGACCGCGGCGTCCACGTCATCGACCCCGACATATCCCATCCAATGCGGCGTTACGCCCGCTCGCCGCGCATCCTCCGGCAGGTTCATCAGACCGGCGACGGGGGCGTCTCCGATGGAAAACACGCTATAGGCGAAGCCGGGCATCGAGGCGTCCTGCGCCCCCCAGCCGACGACATCGGCGTAAAACGCCTTGGCTGCTTCTACATCTGTCGCCATCAGCTCGTACCAGACGAAACGGCCATGAGAATTGACCATGTCTGTTTCTCCGTTCGAGCCTGCGAAGACGTCGCGACGCCCGCTTTGAGGCGACCTCAGCTTTTTCGCCGAAGCATAATTGAGACGCCAGGCTGCATGGCCTGACTATGGCTCAAATATTCATGAAGGGGGGAAGTCATAACGCCGCAATTCGGCTCCGTCATGCGAAAATAATTTCGGTTCCGGTCAACCGAACGGCGAATTTCGCCGGCCATGTCCGCACCTTTTCTTGTAACATCATTTGTTATGTCAGAATGGGCGGAAATCTTTGATTTACAAAATGTCAGAGCGCTTTCAACGCTACAGGCCGGCGCCGGGGGAGAGGATTGAATTCGACTTATGGCGCATGATCATCGCGCTACTCGTGGTCATGGTCGTGACCTTCTTTTTTGACCTTCGGCTTGATCAGCGCCTTGGCCAGAAATGACTCGCAGCCCATCACCCCGTCATCATCGATCAGATGCCCGACGCCTTTGCGGGACATGCTTTTGACCGGCACGTCCACAGCCTTCAAAGCCTCTTTCGTTTTGATCATGGCGTCGATCGATGCGACGGGATCGGCGTCGCCATGAATGAGCAGGATTTGCGGCTTGGCCGCTATCTCCGCGCTCGCCGCTTCGCCGGCGCTATATGTGCCTGAGAAGGCGACGACGCCGCCCATGGTTTTGGGGCGGCGCAGGCCGACATGGAGCGCGATATCCGCGCCTTGCGAGAAACCGACCAAGGCCAGATGACTGTCGTCGAGACGGCGCTTGGCCAGCATCTCATCCAGAAATGCGTTAAAGACCGCGGCGGCTTCCTTGATCCCGGCCTGGATTTCGTTCGTGCTTTTGCCTTCGGTTTCGAACCATTTCCGGCTATTCGGCTCTTTTCCAGGCAACGGCGCCTCGGCCAGCAGAAAATCGGCCTTGAGCAACGTCGGCTGCCAATTGATCGCGATGTCGATGAGTTTGGCGTCCGTCGCGCCCGGCTCATCGAGCAGCACGACAAGGTAGACCGGCTTGCCGCAGGACATGGCCGCGAGGCAGGGCCCCTCCTTGATTTCCATGCTCGTATCCTCAACAAACGCGGTTGCGGTCCTATATCATAGAGGCGCGCGGGCGTTCACAGCTTCTGATAGCGGCGATGACATCTTTGGCCGAGCCGCGTCAAAATCTCGTAGCCGCTGACCCCGGCCGCCGCCGCGAAATCATCGATCGTGATCGAGGGGCCAATCAATTCGACGATGTCGCCGCGCTCTATATAGCCGGAATCGCTGGTGTCGACCGCGACGAGATCCATGCCGACCCCGCCTATGTAGGGGCAGCGCTTGCCTTGCACGATCGCTGCGCCACCCGCGCCATTTTTGGTTTTGGTGAGGCTTTGCGGGATGCCGTCGGCGGTTCCCGCGCTGATGGTTGATATGCGCCTTGGCCCCCGCGCGGCCCATCCCTGATCTTCGCCGACACGCTCGCCAGGCTCCAGAATGCGCACTTGGATCACTTGCGATTCGAGCCGGACGACGGGCTTCATGGGATTGGGGCGTCCGGGCGTCGGATTGCCGCCATAGAGCGCATAGCCTGGCCGCACGACATCGTAGAGCGGATTGGCTTCGAGGAAGATCGCTCCTGAATTGGCGATCGAAGCGCGCGCTTTCGGCAATCTCATCCGCATGATTTCGAACTTTTCGATCTGCTTAGCGATCGCCTCCCCATGCTCGGCGCGGGCGAGTTGCGTCATGACGAGCGTCACATCGAAGAGATGCGAAAGATGGATACCATGCTCGAGATCGTAAGGCTTGAGGCCAAGTTGATTGAGGCCGGTTTCGAGGCGAAAGGCGGCGGGAAGCAATCCGCCTTCCGGCGTGCGCCGCCCCGTCACGGCGCAATATTGCCCCCAATCCTCGATCTCCGGCACCGAGCAAAGCACCGGCGCCAGATTGAAGTCGGCATAGAGCGGCGCGGTGTTAGGCCGCATTCCGTTCAACACGAAGATTGCGGCGTCGGGCGCGATCGCGCGGGCGGCGCGGCCCTCGAAAGCATGCGCGACGAAAAATGTTTTGCAGCCAGCCTCATAAAGCGCCTTGACGACGGGACCCAACCCCAGGCCGTAGGCGTCGGCCTTGACGACGGCGGCGCATTCGGCGTCGCCGCAGACGACCCGCAAGGTCTGCCAATTGGCCACGATCGCGGCGAGATCGACTGTTAGGATCGTACCAGCTTCGCTGGGAGTGACTTCCGTGGCGAGGTCCATTCTCGTCCGTAAATTTGCGCTTGCCGACAGGGCGGCCATTTACAGAGCAAAAAGTCTGCCGGTTTATTCGTGCGATCGCTCACGCCTGGCTGGACATCTTCAAAATCAATTCCGTCACTCCATTCCGGGACCAAATACATAGTCGATCGCCGCGTAATGCAGGCATCTCGTTTTTAAGCAGTCGGATGAATAAAACCATCGTCTATTCCCGCTTCAACCAAATTGCTGATTATAGAATGCTTCTACCCATGGCGGATACAGCGTAATTCGCTCATGCGCTCATAGGCCCGAAGCGAAACACTTTCAGAAAAGGCGCGCTCCACGCCTCAGGCTCCCTGGCCAAGGCCCGCTCACCTCCGTCCTGCGTGCGCGACAAGCTAAACCCTCGGCAATTTGAACCGCCGCGCTCATTGACGGATTGGCCGAGCGTCGTGAGCGGGGCGGCGGGCAATCGGCGGCGAACCGATTGACTTCAATCAAAGTAAATTTACGTGACTTATGATAACTATGGTAACATTATATTTGTAATCGGTAAGCTCGGGCTCAGTAGGCGTTCTTTAAAACAGCACTCTCTCTCAAAGATTGAAATATACTATTCGGTTATAATGGTAGTTGTATAGTTTTTAATTTTGTGTCGGGGAGGCCATTTTGACGCGCCAGCAACCCATGGTTCTCCTAGTTGACGACGATCGCGACATGCGATGGGCCATGCGGAATATCCTGGCGGATGCCGGGTTTGACGTGACGGAAGCCGAAGCTGGAGGAATAGGTCTCGAACTGGCCAGCCGTCGAACGCCGGCCGCGGTGCTTTTGGACATGCGGATGCCCGGGATCGCCGGCGAAGAGGTGCTGCGGCGCCTCAGGCGCCTCGATCCGGGCCTGCCCGTCATCATCGTCACCGCCCACGGGACGATCTCCGGAGCAGTCAGCGCAATCCGCGAGGGCGCTTTCGAATATGTCACCAAGCCATTCCGCAATGAGCATCTTGTTGAAACCGTGCGGCGGGCGGTCGCGCGGCGATCAGTCCCCCAACGCGCGGCTGCTGGCGGGATTCGCGCGGCGCTGACCGCAGCCATGGGACAAGGTCCCGCCATACAAACGCTGGCCGCCCAAGCCGAAGCCGTCGTCTCGACCGACTATTCCGTCATCATCAAGGGCGAGACCGGCGCGGGCAAGGAGGTTGTCGCCCGCAACTTGCACGAGCACGGCCCACGCGCAAATCGTCCGCTTGTCGTCATCGATTGCGGCGCCATCGCGGAGACTCTCACCGACAGCGAATTCTTCGGGCATGAAAAAGGCGCGTTCACTGGAGCCAACGAGCGCCGCCGCGGCTCATTCGAGTCCGCGGCCAATGGAGGGACGATCTTTCTCGACGAAGTCGGAAATCTTGCTTTGACCGGACAGAAAGCCCTTCTGCGAACGCTCGAGGATCACTCGATTCGCAGGGTTGGCGGCGCCGATCTGATCAATCTCGACGTGCGCGTCATCGCGGCCACCAACGACAATCTAAAGGAGCGCGCAAAGACTGGCGGTTTTCGCGAAGATCTCTACTTCCGCCTGACGGAATATGTCATTACGATTCCTCCGTTGCGCGCCCGGCCGGAGGACATCTCCTTCCTTGCGCACCGCTTTCTGAGGCAAGCGCGCGACGCGCTGGCGCGCCCGCCCATCGAAATTGAGCCAGCGGCTCTCGATCTGCTCCGGGCTTATCGATGGCCGGGGAACGTTCGAGAATTGCGCAATGTCATGCGGCGGGCGGCGCTTGCCGAGTCGCAGATGATCACCGTCGACCAACTAGCGGACAGTCTCGGCGGCGGCGCGATGGCCGCGCCTGCTCAGAAGCCTCTTGCCGGCGCTTCCTTGCGCCACCGAGTCCGTGACCAAGTCCGCGCGATCGAGCGCAATGCGCTCATGGCGGCGCTCGAACAGGCCAAGGGCAACAAGGCCGAGGCGGCTCGTCTCCTCGGCATCGACTACAAGACGTACCGCACAAAACTGAAAATGCTGGGGGAACGACAGGGGGCGGCCGCCGATGAGCCAAGTTGAACCGCTGCCGTCGGTCGGCTATGGACCTCGTTCGCCCGTCCTGGAAAGCGGAGAGGCGATTTGTCTTTTCGCGTTCGCCGAGCGTGCAGGCGCGCTCGGCCGCCTGCCTCCTGATGGGGCGCCCGAACATCGCCTCGCGCTGCATTTGGTAGGATCGGTCGCGGCCCTGATCGGCATTGTTCCAATTGAGGAATATTGCGGCGTCGACGCCGAGCGACATTTGACCGACGTCGCTTGGCTCGCTCCCCGCGTTCGCCGCCATGCCGAAGTCGTGGAATGGGCGATGCAGGGATCGCCGGTCTTTCCCGCCCCATTTGGCACCCTCTACATGAGCGTCAACAGTCTCAGCGCCTTTATGCGGGCGCATGAGACGACGATCGCTGACTTCCTCCACAAAGTCGCGGACAAGGAGGAATGGGAGCTGCGCGCGGGCGTCCAATTCGACAGTCCCGAGATTCTGGACGAACTGGCTTGCAGCGCGTGGCCGGAGTGGCGGGAGATGTCAAAGGGCGCCAGGTACTTACGGCTCTGTCGGGACCGCAATGCGCTGCTCGAATTTGGCCGCGCCGAGGCCGTTGCGCTCGTCAGCGATCTCGTCGCGGAGCTTCAGCCGTTGACGGCGGCCATTCGCCGACATGACCTCGGACGGCGCTCGGATTCGAGCGCGGCCGAGCCTGTCGCGCGTTGGGCCCTCCTCGTTCCCAAATCCGCCGTCGCCACGCTGCGCGAGCGTGTCCGGGTGGCGGCGGTTTGCGCTTCGCGCCGGCATGTTGCGGTCGCGTTGTCCGGCCCTTGGCCCCCGTTCAGTTTTCGGCCGGATCTGAACGCGCCGAATTAGGCGCAAGCCGGGAGAAACAGGGTTGGGCAAATAAAATGCTCCTCGCTACGCTCGACCATGAAAGCTTCTTTCATGCCGTCATGGCGACGATCCCGTCGTCGATCTTGATCCTCGACGAACGCTTAGCCGTGTTGACCGTCAATCATAATTTCCTTGAGAAATCCCGCGGCAGCTTAAGTTCGACGTTGGGCCGGCGGCTGCATGAAATCTTTCCCGCGGCGTTTCAGGATACTGCGCTCGACCAGCAGATCCGGGAGGTCATTGTCACCGAGAGAACCCTACACCGCCAGCGCATGACCTATCGCGCGCCGGGCGTTCCGTTGCGGATCTATTCCTACAGCATCTGTCCGTTGCAGCTTCGCGGCGGCTCGCGTGGGGCGATCCTGGTGATGGACGACGTGACCGATCTATTGCGGCTCGGCGAGGAAGTGCGCAGGACGCAGCTCCATCTCGCCAGCATTGTCGAGAGCGCCGGAGACCTCATCATTTCCACCGACCCGACAGGCGCCATCATGACCTGGAACACGGCGGCGGAGAAAGCCACTGGCTACACCCATGTCGAAATGCGCGGCACAAGGCTGGCGCATCATATCGAAGAGCCCCAGAATCTCGAGGTGGAAGCCTGCTTTCGTGGGATCGCCGAAATTGACGATCAGCATTCGGTCGAATGGCCGATGCGGTGCCGCAACGGCGACAGCATACCTGTGTCCTGGCGACTGTCGCGGATGACCGGCCACATTGGCGAGGTTACCGGCGTGGTGGTCGTCGGACGCAATCTGGTCGAGCAGCGCGCCATGGAGGCGCAGATGCACCAGGGCGAAAAGCTCGCCGCGCTCGGCATGGTCATCGGCGGGATCGCGCATGAAATCCGCAACCCATTGGGGGTCAGCTCCGCGGCGGCCCAGCTCATGAAGCACAGAATTACGTCGCCGGCTCTGCTTGAGGAGTGCATCGGCAAGGTCATTGGCGGCATAGACCGCGCCTCGCTCGTGGTCGAGAGCCTGCTGCGTTTCGCGAGGCCTGGGCCTATCACCGAGACGACGAAGGTTAATGTGGTCGACATGCTGAAGAACGCGCTGATGTTCGCCTCCGGCGAGGCCGCGGCCGGAACCACGGTAGACTGGAGGCTGCCGTCGTTGGATGATCCCCTCTATGCCGAAGGCGTGCAGAACCTGCTCGAGCTCGTCATTATCAATCTCATCCTCAACGCCTTCCAAGCCATGCCCAACGGCGGCCGGCTGACCATCGGCGTCTGGCGCGATAACGCGGAAGTCGTCATCGAGATCGGCGACACTGGGCCGGGGATACCGGTAGCTCATGTCTCCAAGATCTTCGATCCGTTCTTCACGACGCAATCCGACAGCCGCCGATCGGGACTCGGCCTATCGGTGTCGCATTCCATCGTGCGCCAACATGGCGGCAGCGTGGATGTCCGCACGTCCGGCTGCGGCACGAGTTTCGTCGTGCGCATTCCGATCGCGCGGGAAGCGGGCGGAGGCGTCGTAACCGAGGAGGCTTGCTGACTTGGCGTCGTTTGCAACCCTGCCCGCGCCGGAGACCGTCCTCGTCGTCGATGACGATCAGGATATGTGTTGGGTTCTTGAGATTGCCCTCGCCGGTCTGGGTTGCGCCGTGACGACTGTGGGCTCGGCGCAAAACGCGATCTCCTCGGTCGCCGGTCTCGATTTTCCGATCGCCTTTGTCGACGCCCGCCTGCCGGATATGGATGGCCTGCGGCTCATCGAGGAGCTGCGCAGGCTGCGGCCGGCAATGCGAATAATTATGATCTCTGGTTACTACCTCGAGGATGACATGCGCATATCGGAAGCGATGCGCGCCTGCGAGATCGACGGTTTTCTTGCAAAGCCGTTTCAAATCGACGCTGTGGCGGCTGCGGTGACAGGGAAGGGCAACGGGAAATACCGCCCATGACCCCGGGCGCGCCCGCCCGCATTTTGGGGAAGCAGCCGCGAACCGTCCATGGGGCTTTGCATCCAAGTGGTTGATATGACGAGTTCGATTTTGTTTTTTCGCTGACGCTGCCGATTGGCCCCGCCTTTGCGATCCATGTAGCAGCCGGAGGGTTTTCCGCCTGATCCGGCAAGGACACGAAGCGCTCAATGCCTTCAAAAGGAGAAGCTTCATGGCACGCGTACAGAAGTCCACCGACTCGTCGAGCCTCGCCGAAGTCGTCGATCGGATCCTCGACAAGGGCATCGTGATCGACGCTTGGGTCAAGGTTTCGCTGGTTGGTATCGAGCTGATCACGATCGAAGCTCGCGTCGTGGTGGCCTCCGTCGAGACCTACCTCAAATACGCCGAAGCGGTCGGCCTGACGGCCTCCGCCGCGGCGCCCGCGTAAGCGACATCTGCGGCCGCCGGGAGGGCGAGGCCCTCCCAGCTCACGCTCCCGGCGGCGACCGGTCTGAAACGGAGGATGAGACATGGCGAAAGTGGCGGAAGGCATAGCGCGCGTGGCCGATGGAATAGCAACAGGCCGGCGGCAACGCAGTGAATTGGCGGCGGAGATCAAAGTCGCGGCGCGAAATCGCCGCAGCGACGTCCGCTCATTCTTGGAGAGCCTGAAGGCGTCGCGCGGCCGGGTGAGTCGCGAGTGGACGGCGGAGATCAAGTCCGCGACAAGGACTCGCCACAGCAATGTCCATTCGTTGCTGGAGAGGTTGAAGGCGTCGCGCGGGAGAGCGAGTCGCGATCAGGCGGCGGAAGCCAAAAAGGCGGCTCGGGCGCGCCACAGCGAAGTTCACGCGTTGCTGCAGGGCTTGCAGGCCTCGCGCGGCAGAGCGAGCCGCGAGCATCAAAGGGAGGCGGCCGCCGTTAACAGCCGGCGGCAGGCCGACGTGAAGGCGCTTTTGAGCCAGTTCGAACGCGAGCAGGTTGCGTGCCGGAAGCATCGCCTAGAAGTCGAGGCGGCGCAGCGCGCCAAGGCGGCCGCCTTCATGCGGGATCTGACCAGCGGCGTTGCTGCGCTTCTTGACGGTTTCGACAAGGAAGATCGCGAACGCGCCGTCGCCATCCGCGGGCGGCTCGGGCTATGCGCAGGATCGGCGCGAGGCCGTCGCGATCTGGCGCGGCGCTCCCCTCCAGGGTCGGCAAGCGGCGGCGCAGACCGTTCAAGCGAGCCATCGGCCGGCGACCGAGCCGACGGCGGCCCACGCTGAAGCGCCTGCTCCAGCAACCCCGCCCGCCGAAGCGCATGAGGCCTCCGCCGCTGCGCCTGCGGCGGATGCGACGGCTCGCTCGAGCCGATCTCCCTTCGGCAATTTGGGCCATCGCGGCTCGAAAGACCGCCACGGAGGAGATTCGAAATGAGCGCTGTCGCGTTCGCAAGCGTCGGTCCGGCCGTTGATGAACCTGCCAACGGCGGCGACGACTCCATCGCATTGGGTCCGAGCAACGCCTTCGTGAGCTCTCCGGCGGTTCAGGACATCACGGAACGGGCTCTAGCCTATCTCGAGGCGGGCTACGCCGTGCATTTATCCGGGCCTCCAGGCACCGGGAAGACGACGCTCGCCTTCCATGTCGCGGCTCAGCTCGGCCGGCCTACCATCCTGATCCATGGCGATCATGAGTTCGGCAGTTCCGACCTGATCGGTCGCGAAAGCGGGTATCGCAAGTCGCGCCTCGTCGACAATTACATCGCCTCGGTGGTCAAGCTCGAGGAGGAGGGGCGCGCGCTCTGGATCGACAACCGCATCACAACAGCTTGTCGGCTTGGACATTCGATCATTTACGACGAATTCAATCGCAGCAAGCCGGAAGCCAACAACCCGTTCCTAAGCATTTTATCGGAAGGGGTTCTCAACATTCCCAGGTTGCACGGTCGAGGCGAAGGCTACGTCAACGTTCATCCGCGGTTTCGAGCCATCTTCACCTCGAACCCGGCCGAGTACGCAGGCGTCTACCGCGCCCAGGACGCTTTGCTCGATCGCATGATCACGCTTCATCTCGGTCATTACGACCGCGACACTGAAATCGCGATAACGACGAGCAAATCCGGGATCGATCCGGCGCGCGCCGCGCGGGTCGTCGATGTGGTGAGGCAGTGCCGCTCCGAGGGAGAGGATCCGCATTATCCCACCCTGCGGGCGTCGATCGCCATCGCCCGCGTGCTTGCTGCGCGCGGCGGCGAAGCGAGCCTCAGCAATCCCGTCTTCCTCTGGGCCTGCCGGGACATTCTCAGCCAGACGTCGCCGAACGGAAAGAGCGACCGCGCGGTCTCGCCTGCCTTTATCGATCTTCTCCTCCGCCGCTTCGAAGGCGAGGGCGGCGGCGATGGGGCGGCGGCGCGATCGGGCCGGCGCCCGGAACGTCAGGCGGCTCCGCGATCAAAAGGAGGAAAATGACGATGTCGGCGCATGGACGCCCATTAAGGGGACTTGCCGATTTGCGAACGCTGACCGGCCGCTCGGACACGCAGATTCCCGCCCACAAGGCCTATCTGCGGATCAGCTTTCTCGAGTTGGAGAAGGCCCGGCGGATGCAAGAGATACGCACGGCAAACGATCGTTTCGCCGTCGTTAACGCCCGCTTTCGTGAGATCGACGCCGAAATCGCCGACATTCTCGCGAGCTTGAACGGCACAGCGCCGCGCGCTCATGCGCTCGAAGCACCGCACCGATCAGCAGTGGGGCTTCGGCCAGTGAAGCGACAATTTCAGATCTCCTACTGAGGCGCCAACGCAGCGCTTCAGCTGAGCAGATCAGATCGCGCGTTCCTGTTGGCTGCAACAAAACTGTTGCTTCAAACGTTTATGCTTATTCGTCAGACAACATCCAGCCGGACGCTCGATTCAGGGAGACACATCGAATGTTACCGAAGAGTCAACACACGGAGCATCATCAAAAGGCGACAACCCCTAAGGCGCCGCCACCGTCGCTGAAGCCGGAGGTCGCGCCGGCCCCTCTCGGCAGGATCTCGGCGGCGCGGGCCGCAGTGCAGCAGTTCCTCGCGACAGAGTTGGGCGCACGCGAAATCCGCATCACTAAGATCGCCCCTCTCAACCACGGCTCGGAGGGTTGGTCAGCGGAAGCGGAGATACTCGTGCCGAATCTCGAGGTCAAGATGCTCGGCCTGCCGCTAACGCAAGAAGTTCTCGAACTTGAACACTACATTGTCGAACTCGAAACGGACCTGACCGTCAGGTCCTATGGGCACCTCGGCGCGGATAACGACTAGAGCATGATCGTTTCGCTTTGAAACGATCATGCTCCTTTTTTAGCCTGCCACGCGCTGATCTGAGACGCGTTCGTCGATTCGCAGATCCGGCGCCCGATTGCGCGTCGGCGCCGGCTTAGCCCGCGGGAGATTGGTTCATGGGCCTTTACGTCTACGCAGTCGGCAGGACCGGCGACGGCGAGTTGCCGCCGCTGCAAGGCGTCTTTGACAACCCCGCCTATCGGCTTGAGTTGGAGCCGCTTTGCGCGATCGTGAGCGAATGCCCAAGCGACACAGTCCGCGCCGAACGTCGGCACATCGCCGCAGCGCAACGCGTGCTCGCCGCTCTCAACGCGAAGTTCGATCTCTTGCCGATGGCCTTCGGCACAGTGACGAGGTCGGAGGGCGACCTCCGCCGTTTCCTCGACGATAACCGCGAAACGCTGACGTCGCAGCTGCAGCGGGTCTCAGGCTCGATCGAAATGAGCTTGCGCTTGAGCCTCGAAGTTCCCGACCCGATCGCCTATCTCGTCGAGCGGACGCCGGCGCTGCAGGCGGCGCGGGAGCGGACCTTCCGCAGCCGCCGAACGCCCTCCTACGACGATAAGATCCGGCTCGGCCAGTTGTTCGACGAAGCCTTGCGCAAATATCGCGAGGCGCGCACCGCGCAGGTCCTGGCCGTCATCGGCGCTTCCTGCGCCGAAGTCATCGCCTTGCCGGTTCGCCAGGAAAAGGAAATCGCCAATCTCGCGGCCCTTGTATCCCGCTCGGGTCTCGAGCAGTTCGAAGCCGCAGTCGAAGCTTCGGCGGCGCAGATCGACGAAGACATCGCTTTCAACATCGGCGGTCCCTGGCCGCCGCATAATTTTGTGCAATTCGATCCAAGCGAGGCGTAGAGAGCTGTTGCTGGCGTCGATCCGCGGAGAGAACGAGGCCATGTTCATCATAGACGACCTGCTTGCGGCGCCGCTGCGCGGCGTCGCTTTCGTTCTCAGGCGGATCCTGACCGTTAGACATGGCAGCACGGTTCGAACCGACGAACCGAGACAACGCGCATGGACGCCATCCATCGCCAAAGGAGTTAGTCATGTTCATCATCGACGATCTGTTGGCGGCGCCGGCGCGCGGCCTGATGTTTGTTCTGAAGAAGATCGACGAGGCGGTCCAACAGGAGCTCGAGGCGGAGGAGAGGGCGATCATGGCTGATCTAACGGCGCTTCACCGCGGGCTCGACAGCGGAGCTATTACGGAAGAGCAGTTCGACGCGCGCGAACAAGATCTGCTTGGCCGGCTTGATCGCCTGCACGGGGAGGACGGCGGCGATGCCCGCAATGATGCTCGCTCCTGATTACGGTCCCGCCAACGCAGGGCGGCCGCACGGCGAGCATTTGTCCTTGGCGGACGCGCTCGACCGGATCCTCCATCGCGGAGTCTCGCTGCAAGGCAACCTGACCATTGGCCTCGCGGACGTCGATCTGTTGTTCCTTGATCTCCGATTGCTGCTTGGCTCCGTCGACGCGATCTGGCCGGACGGCCGTCCGCCTGTCCCTGTGGCCCGACCACACACGCCATCTTCGCCTTCGCCGCCGCCGTCCGAGACGCCGCCTGAGGCCCACCCCAACGTCCGGTTTCTCGAGGCGGCGACAGAAAGAGCCATCGCCAGCCCGCGGAACGGCGTGAAGAGCGATCGAAGCGAGCCCGGTTCATCGACGGCGCAGGGCCTGGTTAGGCTTGTTCTTACCCTCGTGAAACTGCTTCATGAAGTGCTCGAACGGCAGGCCGTGCGGCGGATGGAGGCGGGACGGCTCACGGAGGCGCAGATCGAGAATGTAGGAGCGGCGCTTTTCGCTCAGGCGGACGAGATCTTGCGCCTGCAGCGGCAATTCGGCTTCTCCGACAAGGATCTTTCCCTCGATCTCGGCGTCCCTGAAGGGGCGCTGTGAAAGGCCTCGCCATGCCATCCGCCCAGTCCATGTCCCATTCCTTAGAGAGCACGAACCTTGCCGATCTGCTCGAGCGCATTCTCGACAAAGGAGTCGTTATCGCCGGCGACATTTCGATCAAGCTGGTCGAGGTCGAGCTTTTGACCATTCAGCTGCGCCTGGTGATCTGCTCCGTCGACAAGGCGCGAGAGTTGGGCCTCGACTGGTGGAACCACAATGGATCGTCGCATAGCCTGGCGCCTGCGCAAGGCGCGGCGCTGGCGGCGATGGATGAGCGATTGGGCCGGATCGAGCAGGCGCTTGGCGCCGTCGCCTCGGCGCCCTTCGAGGATGGGAGTAAGGCTCATGAGTAAGGACGATCCGAGAGACAAGGATGACGTCACAGGCGCGGCGGGTTTTGAGAAGATAGCGCGCGGCCTTTCCGATCTCTTCAATGTGCTTGCCGATTTCGACCAGCTTCCGCGGCGCGGCCGGCATGAGAAAGACGGCAGGGTGATGGAATATTCGTTCGGCACGCGCACCCTGCGTGAGGCGGCCGGGGAACACGAACCCCCTGAAGAGGCGCCCGCGCGTCGCGAAACGCCGCCGCGACGGGAGGCCAAACGGAGTTCGATCGAGGTCCTCGAACCCGTAACAGACATGTTCGACGAACCAACCGAGGTTGTGTTGCTCTTTGAGTTGCCTGGCGTCGAGCGCAAGGATATCCGCTGCGTCCTCGACGGCGACATATTGCTGCTTGAGGCGAAGACCGGCGAGCGGCTCTACCGCAAGGAGACTCTCATCGAGGACAAGCTCGCCGGCGGGGCGCCGCATCTCAACCTCCGCAACGGCGTTCTCGAGGTCAGACTGAGCAAGCAAACGTGACGACCGCGCTCGCGCGGCGCTTTGAATCGAGCAGACTGCGAAATGGCGCGATTGATCTACGTTCCAGTGATCCACAGCACGGAGGAGATGGGCTCCGCGGCGACAGCCTATAAGGCCGCCTTCGTCGCCCGCCATGGCGAGCGCAAATGGGCGGAGAGATCGGCCGAGTTCGACTCCATTTGGCGCGGCATCGCGAACGCCATCAAGGCGCTCGGGCTCGATTTCAAGCGCATCAATCTGTACCAGGACAGCCTGCCTGTCTGCGGTCGGGAGAGCGAGTTGGTCCATGACCTGGCCGTCCAAGGCAGCCGCAATCATCAGCTCCTGCAAAGCCTCATGCGCGTCGGCGCTAAGCTCGTCGGCACCGAATCGCCAGCTCTGCTTCTCGACGAATACAAGCTCCTTCATTCGCCCGAACGTACCGAGGCGCAAGCAGCCGCTCTGCTCGAGGCGCGAGACCGGTTCATCGCCGACCGAATCGACGCGACGCTCGGCGAAGAGAGGGACGGAATCCTTTTCATGGGGGCCTTGCATAAGGTCGCGAAATTTCTGCCTCAGCGCATCAAGGTCGAATATTTGGCGGTTCGCAGCCAATGACGACCTCAACGACGGCAAGTGGAGAGTCCCATGGCCCGCGAAGCACCAGAAGACGGCGAGAAGCTGCGCCTGACGGTTGTCGAAGCCCGGCGTGATGACGTCGGACGCGGCGTCGCCCGGATCGATCCCGAAACGCTGCGGCAGATCGGCGCTTCGCCTGGCGACGTCCTGGAGATCGAAGGCCGCGCCAAGACCGTCGCCAAAGCGATGCCCACGTTCAAGGAGCAGCGAGGGCAGCAAGTTATTCAGCTTGACGGCGTCGGCCGCACCAACGCCGGTGTGGCGCTTGGCCAAAAGGCCGCGATCCGCAAGGTTGCTTATGCGATAGCCCGACGCGTGGTCGTAGCTCCGCTCGGCGCGGGGGCCCTGCATGAGGACGAGATTGAGCATACCGCGCGCCGCCTCGATGGGCTCGCCGTAAAGACCGGCGACCGCGTCCGGATCGCCTTATTTGGCGGGAGCCATCGCGATTTCAACGTGGTTCGGACGGAGCCCGACGGCCCGGTGATGATTCATCCCGACACCTTGCTCGCCGTCGAGAGCGCCCGCGGCGGCGCGGCGAGTCAGGCCGCGTCCGAATCCGAGGACATCGTCACCTATGACGATCTCGGCGGGATGGAGCGCGAAGTCGCGAAGATTCGCGAGATGATCGAGCTGCCGCTCACGCACCCAGAAGTTTTCGAGCGTCTGGGCATGAGGCCGCCGAAGGGCGTCCTGCTGTATGGCCTGCCCGGCTGCGGCAAGACGCTGCTCGCGCGCGCGGTGGCGCATGAGTCCGACGCGGCGTTCATCTATGTCAGCGGACCGGAGATCATTCAGAAATTTTACGGCGAGAGCGAAGCGCAGCTCCGCAAGATTTTCGACGACGCGCGGCGGCGCGCGCCCTGCATCATCTTCTTCGATGAGATCGATTCACTCGCCCCTAAGCGGGAACGCGTCGAAGGCGAGGTGGAGAAGCGCGTCGTCGCTCAGCTTCTCGCTCTGATGGATGGATTGAAGAGCCGCGGCGACGTCATCGTGATGGCGGCGACGAACCGGCCTAACAGCATTGATCCAGCTTTGCGAAGGCCCGGCCGTTTCGATCGCGAGATCTCTATCGGCATCCCCAATGAGCACGCCCGCCGCGAGATTTTGGAGATTTACGCACGCGGCATGCCGCTGGGCGAAGACGTCGATCTCGCCGACTTGTCCGAGACGACGCATGGATTTACAGGCGCCGATCTGAACGCCCTTTGTCGAGAAGGCGCCATGGCGGCGTTGCGTCGCCAGCTTCCGGAGCTGGCGCTCGGCTCAGGACCCATTCCCTACGAGGCGCTCATGGCCATGGAGGTTCGAATGGCCGATTTCAGAGAGGCGCTCACCGAGGTGGCGCCCTCAGGGCTGCGCGAAGTCGCCGTCGAAGTGCCGAATGTGCGATGGGATGATGTAGGCGGGCTCGAGCCGATCAAGGCCACTTTGAAGGAAGCCATCGCCTGGCCCTTGAGCCAACCGCTTCTTTTCGAGCAGATCGGGCTGCAGCCGCCGCGCGGCATCCTGCTCTATGGTCCGCCGGGAAACGGCAAGACGCTCCTGGTGAAGGCTCTTGCGTCCCAGAGCAATCTCAACTTCATTTCCGTCAAGGGGCCCGAGCTTTTGTCGAAATATGTCGGCGAGTCGGAGCAAGGCGTGCGCGAGCTCTTCGCGCGGGCCCGTCATGCGGCGCCTTGCATTATCTTTTTGGATGAGATTGACGCCCTGGCGCCCAAAAGGGGATTCGACGGCCGCTCACCGGTGACCGACCGAGTCGTCAGTCAGTTGCTCACTGAGCTCGATGGCGTCGAAGCGCTCAGGGACGTCTGGGTGATCGCTGCGACCAATCGGCTGGACATGATCGACGAAGCGCTCCTGCGCCCCGGCAGGCTCGATTTCCACCTAGAGGTGACGCGGCCGGACCGCGCCGCGCGCGCCGAGATTCTGGGGGTGCATCTGCGTAAGAGGCCAATGGACGAGAGGGTTGATCTCGCGGCCCTGGCGGATCTGACGGAGGGCATGTCGGCTGCTGAGGTCCGCTTCGTCTGCGATCGCGCCGCCATGAATGCAATCCGTCGCGTCTTTCCTTCGTCGAGCGCAGAATTGGTCGACATAGGCGCGCTGCGCATTGAGCAGCGTGATTTCGACGACGCGTTCGCGGCGCAGGCTTCCGCCGCCGGATCGACGACGGCGCCGCAGCCGGTTCTCTTTTAGGGCCGCCCGATTTCGACGGCATATGATGGCGAAAGGAGAAATGACATGCAATTTGAACAATCAGCGTCACGCGGCTCGATTTTCCAAGAGCACCAATCGGACGTGATCATTCAGAGTCTCGATCATCTATTGATCATGGCGCAGCGCTACCGCAGCGAAGGCAATCTGCGGCAGGCGATGGACATTTACTGGACGTTGTCGGAAGATCATTCGGACACGGCGCAAGGGCAGGGGGCGCAAGACAAACTGCTGGAGCTGGCTGGCGTGTATGAACGCGATGGCTACCGGCATCAGGCGCGCGCCGTCTATGAGCGTCTGTTGTGATGCTCATGTTTGCTGTCGAGTAGGATAGTCGTGCGGCTTTGCTGCACGACGGCGCAGCAGGAGACGCCCACCGCGGCGCGATCCGCTGGGCGGTCATCATTTCTGCTTTCGCGGGCGCGCGGCGATCTCTTGAAAGTGATCTGGCATGACGGCCAGGGCGCGTGCCTGTTCAGGTCCGACAACGAACTCTACCGGATCGCGCCAGGGTCCGAGAACGTCGGTGCGAGCTATATCGTCGGCGGCAGCCCGAACCAGATCCGCGTCGAGCCGGACCCGGAGCGGCTGTCGCGCCACGTTGCCGTCATTCAATATAATATACTATATTGGTGCGACCAAGGCGAAGATCCGACGAACTGGATTCGTCACGCTTCGGTTTTGCTGTCGTCGCGTGCGGCTTCGGGAGAATTGACGTGATCCCTGCAAGAAAGGTCCTGATTGCGGCGGCTCTTGTCGCGCTTTCGCTATTTGCGCCGCCGGCGCTTTCTGAGCCTCCGACGCCTCCACCCGCCCAGAAATTCATTGACGCGGTGGGACGCAGCGTCGATTTGCCCGCGCATGTCGAACGCGTGATTCCAGCAGGGCCGCCTGCTGTCGTCCTCGTCTATGCGCTTGCGCCGGAAAAGCTCCTCGGGCTTCTCGAGTCGTGGACCGAGTCGCGACGAGCTTTCGTGCCGGAAGCCTATCGCGGTCTGCCCGTCCTGCCGCGCCTGACGCGGGCGCCGAGCGACGCGGATCTTGCGCTCTTGCGCGGCCAAACGGCCGATCTCATCGTCGATTACGGAGATATCGGCAAGGCTTATGCCGCCTCCGCTGAGCGGGCGCAGGCGGCGCTCGGCGTTCCCAGCATCTTGCTCGAGGGGCGCATGGCAGAAACGCCTGAGGTTTTGCACAGCCTTGGCGTCATTCTCGAAAAAAAAGAACGAGGCGACGAGCTGGCGGCCCTTGCTGAGCATGTCCTCGAGCGGTTGCATCCGGCGTCAAGCATCGATCCGGAGCGCCGCGTCGCCGTCTATCTCGGGCGCGGCCCGGAAGGGCTGCTCGCCGTCCGGCCTGGCGGACTGCTAAGCGAGCCGATCGAGGCGGCGGGCGGGCGCAATGTGACGCCGGAAGGGCCCGGCGCCTTCGCCCAATTGAACGTCGCGGAGGCCGCCGCGCTTCATCCTGCCGTCGTGATCCTGGAGGACCCGTCCGCGGCGGATGGGCCGCTATCGAAGGCTCTCGATCCAAAGACGGTCATTTTGGTCGATCGCGGCGGTCCATTCGGCAGCATGGAGGCGCCGCCGTCGATCAATCGTCTCATTGGCGCATTGGCCTTAGCGGCGATTCTCCATCCGGATCTCGCGCCTCCGGACCCGCGCTTCATGCGCGCGCTGCGAGAAAACTTCTTCGGCCCTTTGCCTAAGGAAGCGCCTCTCGATCCGCTGGAGAGAGCGCGCTGAAGCCGCCAGCATTCTACAAGGTGACCTATAACCCGGCTTTCGGTCAGCTTTTTTCAAGGCGCTTCTCTCCCCATCGCAGCTTACGAGACCAATCCGCGTAAATGACCCAACCCCTTCGCGAGGAGCGCCTCGGTCTATTCGGCGGCGTCGACGACCCGCACGGCGACGCGCCGGCTGCTTTCCGCCATCTCACGATACTGCTCCTGCCATTCGGTCGGGCCATTTGAAGGCGAAACCTGCACGGCCGTCACCTTATATTCGGGACAGTTTGTCGCCCAGTCCGAATTGTCGGTGGTGATGACATTGGTTTGGCATAAAGGGTGGTGGAATGTGGTGTAGACGATGCCCGGCGCCACGCGGTCAGTGATTTTCGCGTGCAGGGTTGTCTCGCCGGCGCGGCTTTGCACGCGCACCCAGTCGCCGTCGCGGACCCCGCGCTGCTCGGCGTCGTGTGGATGAATTTCCAGAACGTCCTCCGGATGCCACTGGCTGTTCTCCGTGCGCCTTGTCTGTGCGCCGACGTTATATTGCGACAGGATGCGGCCTGTGGTGAGCAATAGCGGGAAGCGCGGTCCCGTGCGTTCATCCGTCGGCACATATTCGGTGATGACGAACTTGCCTTTGCCGCGCGCAAAGCCATCGATGTGCATGACGGGCATCCCGTCCGGCGAAGCGTCATTGCAGGGCCATTGCACAGAGCCCACTTCGTCGAGCTTTTGGTAGGAGACATGGGCGAAGGCGGGCGTCAGCCGCGCGATCTCATCCATGATCTCGCTTGGATGCGCATAGGTCCAAGTGCGGCCAAGCGCGTTCGCCAAGAGCTGCGTCACCTCCCAATCCGCGTAACCGGCCTTGGGGCTCATGACGCGCCGCACCCGCTGAACGCGGCGCTCTGCATTGATGAAAGTCCCGTCCTTTTCGAGAAAGCTCGCGCCGGGAAGAAATACATGGGCGTAGTTCGCTGTCTCATTGAGAAAGAGGTCTTGGACAACGAGGCATTCCAAGGCGCCGAGCCCCGCCGAAACATGCTTGATGTCAGGATCGGATTGCAAAATATCTTCGCCCTGGACATAGAGGCCCTTGAACTCGCCATCCACGGCGGCGTCGAACATGTTGGGGATGCGTAGCCCCGGCTCATGGTCAAGCTTTGCGCCCCAGGCTTCCTCGAAGGCGTGACGGACCGCGTCATTGGAGACATGGCGATAGCCGGGGAACTCATGCGGGAAGGAGCCCATGTCGCAGGAGCCCTGCACATTGTTCTGTCCGCGCAAGGGGTTCACGCCGACGCCGCGGCGTCCGAGATTGCCGGTCGCCATGGCGAGATTGGCGATGGCCATAACCGTCGTCGATCCCTGGCTGTGCTCGGTGACGCCAAGGCCGTAGTAAATCGTCGCCTTGCCGCCGGTCGCATAGAGGCGCGCTGCGCCGCGGACGAGATCGGCGGGAACGCCGGTATATTTCTCGACGGCTTCAGGGCTGTTGCGCTCTTCGGCCACGAAAGCCGCCCAGTCCTGAAACTCGTCCAGATCGCAGCGTTCGCGAACGAAGGAGTCATTCACAAGGCCTTCGGTGACAACGACATGCGCCAGCGCCGTGACGACCGCCACATTGGTTCCGGGCCTGAGCGCAAGGTGAAATTCCGCCTCGACATGCGGCGTGCGCACCAACTCTGTGCGTCGCGGGTCGACGACGATGAGTTTCGCGCCGTCGCGCAGCCGCTTCTTGATTTGCGATCCAACCACAGGATGGGCGTCGGTCGGATTGCAGCCAATGACAAGGATGACGTCGGCTTCCTTCACCGAGTCGAAATCTTGGGTGCCTGCCGACGTGCCGAAAGCCTGGCTTAGCCCATAGCCGGTCGGCGAGTGGCAAACTCTCGCGCAAGTGTCGACATTATTATTGCAGAAGCCGCTGCGGATCAGCTTTTGCACGAGATAGGTCTCTTCGCATGTGCAACGGGACGACGTTATGCCGCCGACGGCGAGCCGCCCATATTTCGCCTGTATGCGTTTGAACTCAGAAGCCGCATGCGCAATGGCTTCCTCCCAGGTCACTTCGCGCCATGGATCGGTGATCTTTTCGCGGATCATCGGGCTCAGCACGCGGTCGCGGTGGAGGGCGTAGCCATAGGCGAACCGACCTTTGATGCAACTATGTCCTTGGTTCGCCTTACCGTCTTTCCATGGAACCATGCGGACCACTTCCTCGCCGCGCATCTCGGCCTTGAAGGCGCAGCCGACGCCGCAATAGGCGCAGGTGGTCACGGCGGAATGTTCCGGCTGGCCGATTGCGATCACCGAATTTTCGACCAGCGTCGCGGTTGGGCAGGCTTGGACGCAAGCGCCGCAGGAGACGCATTCCGACTCCATGAACATTTCGCCCACGCCAGGCGACACCCGGCTGTCGAAGCCGCGCCCCTCGATCGTCAGCGCGAAGGTTCCCTGCACTTCCTGACAGGCGCGGACGCATCGATTGCAGACAATGCATTTCGAGGGGTCATAGGTGAAATAAGGGTTCGACTCGTCCTTCGGCTTCCATTCGTCGTTGGGCCGGCCATTGTGGCGTGCGAAGACGTGGTTCTTGCCTTCATAGCCATAGCGCACATTGCGGAGGCTGACGGCGCCGGCCATTTTTTGCAATTCGCAGTCGCCGTTCGATGCGCAGGTGAGGCAATCGAGCGGATGATCGGAGATGTAAAGCTCGATGACGCCGCGTCGGATCGCATCGAGACGCGGCGTGAATGTCTTGACGGACATTCCCTGCGCTACCGGCGTGGTGCAGGATGCGGGAAAGCCATTGCGCCCCTCGATTTCGACAAGGCAAAGGCGGCAGGAGCCGAAGGAGTTCATGTTGTCGGTCGCGCAGAGCTTTGGAATCTCGACGCCGAGATGCATCGCCGCGCGCATGATCGACGTGCCTTCAGGAACGCAAATCTCTCTTCCGTCGATCGTAAGGGTCACTTCCGTTTCGGACTTGGAGGCGGGCGTGCCGTAGTCGATTTCCCTGATGAGCGACATAATAACGATCCCTTGTTCGTCCAGCATGGGCCGCTGATGTTGCGATTTTACGACGTCGAATTTGCGGAGGCAGACGAATATCTCTCCGGCGTCGCCCGAAGAGGCGCGGCCTCATCGCTTTTCGATAGTTTAAATACGACCGCCTTCTTGTACTTCGCACCGCGCGCGGCCCCAGCACCAGTAAAGCCGTTTGTCAGAAAGGCTGCCATCTATCAATATAGCATTCCCGTCGCCTGATTTGCTTTTCGTATTGTACGGCTCAAACGAATATATGACGTTGATATATAGATACATGGGCTAGTGACGCAATAGGCCGCATTTAGCTCAAGCTAGTTATGGTCTTAAATGCAATTATGTAAACGAGATATATAATGATTGCAAGAGAGGGCTGGTGCTGCGACTGCGGCCAATCCCTGTCGCCCTTTTGGCGTCTAGTTCTTTCGAGTCGCCATTAGACAATGACAGGCGCCCAGTCCGCGCGGCGATGCGGGCGACAAGCGGCCGGTCAAAGCGCGCCAGGCACGTCAACGATTTGGCCTCTGCCGTGAAATGACGCCATCGCGCAGGAGCGGACTTCCGAACGGTCTCCAAAGCAGATTCGAGAACGAGAGATCGACCTTGCGACGACGGTCCCCGCGCGCCGTTTTCATAAGCCGCTCAAATTTGCTCGGCCGTTTCGCTCTCATGGCGCGATCTTTTTCGAAGCCTGCGACAGGCTTCGTCGATCGCCTGCCCCTCGGCGGTCGATTTCGCGCAATATCAAAAATGACCCTTTAATCGGCATTTAACTAAAAATCGCCTCAATGTAGCGCCAGCAAGGTGGCGTGCCTCCGCGCGCAGACGTTTGGAAAGGCGTTGAGACGCTTGCTGCGCAGCTGTTGTGGCCGATTGCGCCTTGTAGCGCCGCGGAGATTGTTGGTTAGGCCGAAAGGCGCCGCGTAACGAAATCTTTACGAAAGCAGGACGAATGACGCACGGGATCGATACGCCACATGGTTTCATTCCATTCGAGCGCGATCGCTTATCTCGGAGAATTCTTACTTACACCGTTCCAGGCGCCGCTGCTCTCGCCTTGAGCGCATTGGTTGGCGTGTGGATGCTATACATGCGTCCCGTCGCCGCTCCCAATGTCGCTAAAGCGCCCGCGGTCGCGCCTGCGGCAAGAGTTGCCTCGAATCCCTATGGCGGACTGTTCGACCCCAGATCTTCTTCGGGCTCCACGCTGGTTTCGCTTGCTCAGAGCGCCCCGCTCGGACCAACTTTTGAGTCAATTCCGCCGGCGTCCACGGTTGCAATCGCAGAGCCGGAAAACGTCGCGCCGACGCTGATGCCGGCCCTTCCCCAACTCAGCGAGAATGCGCCCTTGCCGGCGCCGCGTCCGCCGGAGCTAGGGCCTCCGGCGAGCCGTAGTCCTTTCCCCGCGTCCGGGCGCCGGTTGGCGCAGGAGAACAGAAGGACCGTCGTCCCCGCTGCTGCTTCCGATAATCGCACCTTTTTCGAGAAGCTTTTTGGCGCGGCGCCGCAACCTTCAGGATCTGTCCTCGCATATGCCGCTCCGGAAGATGGCGTTCTCGGCAGTGCGCGAAGAATCACATCCGGCCCTTCGCCCCGCTACGATCGATCGACCGCGGTTTACGATCTCGCAGCGCATACCGTCTACATGCCCGATGGAACGAAATTGGAGGCGCACTCGGGCCTCGGCGACAGGTTGGACGATCCGCGTCACGTAAACGAACGAATGCGTGGAGCCACGCCGCCGAATGTCTATGAACTTACGCCGCGCGAGCAGCTTTTCCACGGGGTGCAAGCGCTGCGCCTCACTCCTGTAGGCGGCGGCGACGTCTATGGACGGACGGGTCTCCTCGCACACACTTACATGCTCGGCCCGAACGGTGATTCCAACGGCTGCGTATCGTTCAGGAACTACAACGCATTTTTGCAAGCCTATCAAAAGGGTGAAATTAGACGTCTGGTCGTCGTAAGTCATCTAAATTAGGCGCTTAAACTATCTTGCCTACACGAGAAGCCAGAAGGCAGGCCCGGCAAGACCAAGTCGGCTTGCTTGCGGATAGCTTTGCGTGACGAGCGCGAGTTGAATCGGCTCCTCGACGCGACGCTTGTAAAGATAAGGCTCATCGAAACCGCCAGGCTCCTCGACGTCGACCCGGGGGTTGGTCGACTGACCTCATCGCCCGGATCTTGGATCGCCTCGTCAGTCGCGTAGACGAATTGACGTCCTGGCATTGAAGTCGTTCAGAAAGGCGTTCGCGCCTAATCCGTCCGGCGGCCATGGCGCAACGCTTACGGCGCGTGTGAGACTATGAGGACAAGAACGAGCTCAAACCTGCTGATGCGCTTGTTGATGCTTGAGCATCTCTGCTCGCAGACGCTCGAAGGCTACCAATGAGTCATGTGAACGATCTAGTTCGTCGTCAGCTCCAACCTCTTGCTGCTGTTGGTTCTCCTGTGGGCCGGGACAATCGAACGCGGGTTGAGTTGCCGGAGCTTCCTTGATTTCCTCAGCGCTGAGGCATTTGCGATTCCGCGAGAGAAGTCCCCAAACTTCTTGACCGCCAGCCGTAAGCCGAACGGCGCCAGCTCGAACTAGGATTTTTCTTAATTCGTCGTCGGTGAAACCGCTGAGGTGATGCCGTAAAATGCGAAAAGGGCGAGATTGGGATTTGGGGTCCATGAGGATCTCGCGGGCGACGCGCTCCGCTGCAAAATCAGGCGTTAAATTACGGCGCATTTTTCTATTGGTGAGAATCATTGTCGCCAAAGCAATTACCAAGCTTGTGCTTAGGGACACCAAACCGGCAATTAGCGTTGTAGTCACTTGAACCGAAAGCCAGTTCATCTGATGCCTCCACAAGGGCGTGATAAATATATACTTAAAAAATAGGCGCCTTGTGGTTAAGACTTCCTTGTCATACAGCCACGCTGTCACGGGGCTGATCTGGTTTGCCTGGCGCCCCCGGATTCAGTTGTGGCTCATGGAGAAAGGGGCTTGTGGCGGTCGCCTTTCTATAGCGAAAGCCGTTCTGCAGACGGATCAATGCGACTTGAATAGCCGCAACGCTTTGTCACATAAGCGACTTTTACCGGGGCTAGTGTATTCAGGGACAGGGCGCAGCTACAGGTTTTAATCGCTTAGGGCCGCGTGGTCGGAGTTGGACGCTCCAATTCGTTTGCAGCTCACGCTCCCGGCTCGTTCAGCGTTGCATGCGAAGAACGACGCGGCGGCCAACAGAACGGCGAGGCGACACGATGGAACCATCTTTCAGCCCTGTCGACTGCATCCGCAACGCATCGGAATCTGCGACCATTCTGTTGCGTCAATCCGAGCTTGCGCTTCGGGCGGCGACTCGCCACGCCGAACGCATCGGCCGCACCCACAATGGGCTTTTACATAACACGGTGAGGAAGGCGCAGGCGCTCGCCGATACAATGGCCTCCCGTGCATTCCAGGGCCAGATGTTCGAGCAGATGCTCGACTATTGGGCCGACGCGGGGCAGCGGACCGTCCTGACGATCGACGTCTTGCGCGAAAGGGCCAATAATGATCTCGCGCATGAGGCCGCCGGCACGCCGCCGGTGCTCATCTACGAGAACGAGACGATTGTCGACGGCCGAACGCTCAAACGGCCGGTCAATTATGTCCTCCTGAAAATTTTGCCGCGCAAAGGCCAGGAGGTTCTGGACTGGAAGCGGCCCTACATGATCATCGATCCGCGCGCCGGACACGGCGCGGGCATCGGCGGCTTCAAGCAGGACAGTCAGGTCGGGGTCGCGCTGGCCGATGGCCACCCGGTCTATTTCGTCGCCTTCCGCCCGCATCCCGAACCGGGGCAGACGCTGGCTGACGTCATGCGCGCCGAGGCGGAGTTCGTAAAGGAGATCGCTCGGCGCCATCCGAAATCGCCGAAGCCAATTATCGTCGGCAATTGCCAGGGCGGCTGGGCGGCCATGATTCTCGCCGCCGCGAATCCCGACATCAGCGGGCCGCTTGTGATCAATGGCGCTCCGCTCTCCTATTGGTCTGGCCGCATTGGCGAAGATCCGATGCGATACAGAGGCGGCCTGCTGGGCGGCATTGCCCCGGTTCTGCTATGCGCGGACCTCGGCCACGGGGAGTTCGACGGGGCCTATCTCGTCTCGAATTTCGAGCGGCTTAATCCGTCACGTCACTTCTGGACCAAGTATTACGAGCTCTACCGCGACGTAGATACCGAGCGTCAGCGCTTCCTCGAATTCGAGCGTTGGTGGGGCGGCTATCATTTCATGACGGAAGCCGAAATTCGTTGGATCATTGAACAATTATTCGTCGGCAACCGTCTGGCGCGGGGCGAGGCGCATATCGAGCGCGGCCGCCAGATCGACCTGAAGCAGATCCGCTCGCCGATCATCGTTTTCACGAGCTATGGCGACGGCATCACCCCGCCCCAGCAGGCTCTGAATTGGATCGTCGACACCTACGCCGACGAAAATGAAATCAAGATTCGCGGACAGCGGATCATCTATATGATCCACGAGAAGGTCGGGCATCTGGGAATTTTCGTGTCTTCATCCATCGCCAGGCGCGAGCATTCCGAGGTCACCTCGACCATGAAGACGATCGAGGCGCTGGCCCCCGGACTCTATGAGATGCAGATCGAGGACCAGCAGGGCGAGGGGATCCATGCCCGCTTTCTTGTGAACTTCCAGGAGCGGAAGATTGCGGACCTGGCGGCGATCAATGACGGACGCCGCGAAGAAGAGTCCGCCTTCGCGGCCGTGAACCGCCTCTCCGAGCTCGGCGGAGAGCTTTATGATCTCTGCCTGCGGCCGCTGGTGCAGTCTTTGGTGACGCCTCAGAGCGCGGCGGCGCTGCGCGATTTTAGCCCGATTCGCCTGCGCCGCGGCATCTTCTCCGATCGCAACCCCGCAATGGCTGTCGTGGCCTCCTGCGCGGAGCAGGTCATGGCCCGCCGCAAGCCGGCCGCGCCGAGCAGCGCCTTCCGCCAGGCGGAAGAATTATGGGCCCATCTGATTGCTCAGAATCTCGACTTTTACCGGGATGTGCGCGACGCGTGGTCTGAACTGGCGTTTTACGGGGTCTATGGATCGCCCCTGATGGGGTGGGTTGGCCGCACGCATAATTTCCAGCGAACGCTTAAAAACCCGGGCGAGCTGCGATTCCTGCCCGAGGTGCGGGCTATTCTTCTCAATGTCGATCGCGGCGGTTTCGCCGAGGCGGTCATCCGCATGTTGATCGTGCTGGTCGAAGCGCGCGGCTCGGTCCGTCGCTCGCGGCTGGAGCGCTCCGCCCATGTCCTTAGTCACGACGAACCCTTCGCGTCGCTCGGCGGGGAGCGTCGCGCCGCGCTGATCCATGAGCAGTCAGTCATTGTCGAATTCGAGAAGGATCATGCGATAGACGCCCTCGCGCGGCTGTTGCCGGCGGCGGCCGAACGTTTGAAGGCGGTCAGCGTCGTGGAATTCATCGCCGGCTCAATCGAAGAGATGGAGCCGCACACGATCCAAGCTCTGCAGCGCTTCCGGCGCGTGCTCGGCTTGCCGCTGCTTGAAGTGCGCCCGGCGGACGCCGATCCTCTGGCCCAGGCTGCCCTAGAAGGGTCGTTCGCGGATTAACGCCGCGTCGGCGCTCCAGCTTGCTCAAGCGGCCGTCGCGGGCGAACGATCCAGCACCGCCAGCGTTTGGCGCGCAATCATCGCCTCCTCGTCTGTGGGGATCACGAACACGCGGACGCGGGAGCGCTCAGAAGAGATGACCTGTGCGCTTGCGCGGTTGGCGGCGCGGTCCAGCTCGATTCCGATCCATTCCATGCCCTCCAGCACGCGCTCGCGCACTCGCCACGCATGTTCGCCGATGCCGCCGCAGAACACCATGGCGTCGAGGCCTTTGAGCACAGCGGCGAGCCCGCCCAGTTCGCGGCGGATGCGGAAGACAAAATACTCGATCGCCTGCTGCGCCTCCGGCCGGTCGGACGCCTCCAGCTCCCGCATATCATATGAGATCCCAGACAGGCCTTTCAGCCCAGACTCGAGGTAGAGCAGGTTGGCGATCTCCTCCGCGCTCATCTTTTTTTCCTGCATGAGATAAAGCACGACGCCCGGATCCAGCTGACCGCAGCGGGTGCCCATCGGCAACCCATCCAGCGCCGTGAAGCCCATCGAGCTCGCGACGGACTGCCCGTCGCGGATGGCGCACATCGAGGCGCCGTTGCCAAGGTGAGCGACCACGACGCGTCCGGCTGCGTGCAGGGGCGCGAGCTGGCGCAGCTTATCTGTGACATATTCGTAGGAGAGGCCATGGAAGCCGTAGCGCCGCACGCCCTCATCGTAAAACTTGCGGGGCAGAGCGAAGACGTCGTTGACGAATGGATGCGCGCGGTGGAAAGCAGTGTCGAAACACGCTACCTGCGCTACGTGCGGCCAAGCCTCGCGCGCCGCCAGGATGCCGGCGATGTTATGCGGTTGGTGCAGCGGCGCGAGGGGAATCAAGGCCTTGAGACAGCGCAACACTTCGTCGGTCACAAGCACCGGCGCATCATAATAAACGCCGCCATGCACGACGCGGTGGCCAGCGGCGACCACATTGGCGTCCGGGAAGGCGCCGCGCCGCCATGCCAGCACGCGCCGCAACGCCTCGATATGGAACGATGCGCCTGCCGCATCCGACCATGAGTCCTCATAGATCGGCGCGCCGGCGCCGTCATGCGCCGTCATGCGCCGCTGCTCCCCGAGCATCTCCACCAGGCCGACGGCGAGCGCCAAGGGTTCGCGTCCGTTTAGCTCGAAGAGCGCAAACTTGATCGATGACGATCCGGCATTGAGGGCGACCACGTGGCGCGTCATTCGGCGGCTTCCTTCAGGGCTGGCGGCTCAACCGCGCTGTGGCCGGTGGATAACCATGCGCATAGAATGCGGCGACGGCGCGGGAGAACATGCGCGACCTTTCGTCGTCTGAACGGCCGGTCAGCAGCGCCGGGACCTTTGCGCCAATCATCAGACCAGCCCCTTCTGCCTGCGCCGCATAGGTCAACTCTTTCGCTGGAATATTGCCCGCCTCCAGGTTCAGCGCAACAAGTATGTCCGCGCGGCCGACTGGTCGCGTCCGAGCGCCGGACCGCCGTGACTGGATAGCGCCCTTAGGATTCGGCGATCGCCACGCTTCACGCGTCAACATCCTATTCCGCGGCCTTTTCGACCCTGCCCAAGTCATCCGCGAGGTTGCGGGGAGATGAGCCGGCAAGCGCTTTGCCGCGTCCGGAGAGGCTCGGGTTCGTCAAGAAATATGTTTGCGCGCCGAAGGGCTTTTCGCCCGCCGTGCGCTCGACTCGCCGGCTCGAGCCGTCGTCGAGGATCGTCCAGCTCTGCTGGTTGTCGAGAAGATTGGCGAGAAGCACCTGTTCGAGCACCTGCTCATGCAAGGTCGGGCTCGTGACCGGGAATAGCGTCTCGACCCGTCGATCCAGGTTGCGGGGCATGAGATCAGCCGAGGAAATATAAACCGCCGCGTCGTCATGAGGCAGGCCATGGCCATTGCCGAACGCATAGATGCGGGAATGTTCGAGAAAGCGTCCGACGATTGATTTGGCGCGAATGTTTTCCGAGAGACCTGGGACGCCGGGCCGCAGGCAACAGATGCCCCTGATGACGAGCTCGATCGCCACGCCGGCGGCGCTCGCCTCATAGAGGGCGTCGATGACCTGGGGATCGGTTAAAGAATTGCACTTTAGCCAAATTGAGCTGGGTCTCCCGGCGCGGGCGTGCGCGATTTCGGCGCCAATGTGATCCAGGATTCGGCTCTTCGCCGAAACCGGCGAGATCGACAAGCGTTCGAGATCGGCCGGCTCGCCGTAGCCGGTGATGAAGTTGAAGATGCGGGACACATCGCGCCCGACGGCGGGATCCACTGTGAAAGTCGACAAGTCGGTGTAGATCCGCGCAGTGATCGGATGATAGTTGCCGGTCCCTACGTGGCAATAGGTGACGAGACGCGCGGCCTCCTGACGCACGACCATCGACAGCTTGGCGTGGGTTTTGAGTTCGGCGAAGCCAAAGACGACTTGGACGCCGGCGCGTTCGAGCGCGCGCGCCCATCTGATGTTGGCCTCCTCGTCGAATCTCGCCTTGAGCTCGACGACCGCCGTGACCGATTTTCCGGCCTCGGCCGCCTCGATCAGCGCTTTGACGATTGGGCTGTCGGAGGAGGTGCGATAAAGGGTCTGCTTGATGGCCACGACATTCTCATCGCGCGCCGCCTGTTGAAGAAATCGCAGCACCACCTCGAAGGATTCGTAAGGGTGGTGAACGACAATATCCTTGGCGCGAATGGCTGCGAAGCAATCGCCGCCAAACTCCCGGATGCGCTCGGGGAAGCGCGGGACGGCGGGAGAGAACTTGAGGTCGGGCCGATCGACTCCGACCAGTTGAGTAAGCGCGCTAAGCGCCAGCATGCCTTTCTCGACGACAATTTCCTGCTCCTCGACGCCCAGCTCCTGGGCGATCAAATCCCGAAGCGGCGGCGGCAGGGCGGCGTCGACTTCAAGGCGAATCACCGAGCCGAGGCGGCGCTCCTTTAGCGCGGCTTCAAAGATGCGGACGAGATCATCCGCTTCTTCGAAGAACTCAATATCGAGGTCCCGAACAACCCGAAACAGGCCCATTGGGCCAAGCCTGCAACCGGGGAAAAGGCGGCCGGCGAAAAGCGCGATTACGTCCTCCACGCGGACGAAGCGCGCTGCGCCGTCGGCGGCGTCATCGAGCCGGACGAAGCGTGCAAGTTTTCCCGGCAAACGCACGAGGGCGGCGAAGACTCGCTTGTCGCTTTCTCGGGCGACTTCCAGCGCGAGGGAGAGCTCGAGATTCGGGATGAAAGGAAATGGGTGCTCGGGATCGATCGCCATCGGCGTGACCGTCGCGAAAATCTGATCCGCGAAATAAGTTTCGAGCCGCATCATGTCGCTGGGGGCCAAGGCGGAGCGATCGATGACCAGGACGCCTGCGACCGCAAGCTTCTCGCGCAGATCCCGCCAGCATCGCTCCTGATCGCCGGTCAATTGGGCTGTCGCCTCGGCGATTCTTGTCAGAAGCTCGGATGGCGTCAGGCCGTCCATGGAAGGTTCAGTCGCTCCGGCCTCGACTTGCTCGATGAGGCCGGAGACGCGGACCATGAAGAACTCATCGAGATTGCTGGCCGAAATCGCCAGGAAGCGCAATCGCTCAAGGAGCGGATGAGCGCTGTTTGAAGCCTCCTCCAGAACACGTCTATTAAAGCCGAGCCAGGAAAGCTCGCGATTGACGAAGCGTTTCGGATCCGCGGTAAGGGCGTCGCGGGCGCCACCCGGCTTGGATGATTGAGCTTTCTGCGAGCGGATCGTCGCCGAGCGTCCGGTCGAACTGGTCATGATAGTTCCATCGGCGTCATCGCTAAGGCCGGAAAAGCAAAGCCGCTGCGAGTCCGGGCGGGGCGAGCCCACCACCCTGGCGTGACAGGCTTATGACGGTGTAGGCAAGCCGCCTGGGAGAATGGCGCTCACGCAACTCCGACCTGTTTTTCCCGGCGACGACTTCACATGAACCGGTTTCAACAAGCCGGCCCGCGCCGAATGCGCAAGACAAACCGCACGCATCATTGCGGTCTGTCTGCTGGGCCGCCAGCAATCTCGCCGATCACGATCGTCGCCGTCATGCCAGGCTTGAGCAACAGATCCGGATTGGGAGCGCTGATGACGACGTCATAGGTCGCGACCTGCTCATGCACCTGCGGCGATGGCCGAATTTGCATCACCAAGCCGGAGAACGAACGGTTCGGAAAAGCCCCGACGGTGAATGTAGCTTTGCCGCCAAGTTTGACCTCGCCAATGTCCTTCGCGCTGACAATGGCGTCGATGTGAGCGAGGGCGGGGTCTATGGCGACGACGAAAAGCGGCGGCGCTTCTGAGTCCGCCGCAACCGTCTGTCCTATTTCGACATTGCGCGAGACCACTGTTCCGTCAATCGGCGAAACGATATCAGTATTGCTGAGGTTGGTCTCGGCGGCGTGAAGCGCCGCTTGGAGCCGGGCGAGCGTCGCCTCGTCACCCTTTATCTGCGTCTGCGCCCTCTCAAAGGTCTTGCGCGACCTGTCTATCGCTCTCCGGGAAGTGGCCGAACGCTTCGCCGAGGCCTCATAGTTCTCGATGGCCGCTTTCGCCTGGGCGAGATTCGCTTTGTCCTTTTCGAGTCGCGTCTCGGCTGCCGTCAGGTCGGCCCTGTTTTGATCTACGATGATTTGATAGGAGCGCGGAGCGATTGTCGCACAGAGCTGCCCCGCCTTGACTTGCATGTTGGCGTCACAATGGAGCGCCTGGATCACGCCCGACGCGCGGGCGCCGACCGGTGTGGTCGCTGTTGGGCCGACGACGCCAGTCGCGGCCACTGTACGGATCGCCGAACCACGTTCGCGCTGCGTCTGCATGATCTGATCCATGGACGCCATGTTGTGGTTCATATGCGCCATGATCCAGAGCGAACCGGCGAGGATCAGCAGGACGATCAGCACTCCGAAGGCGAGCGCCATGACATTGTTGACATTGTCTGGGCCGGTCGTGATGTGGAGGAAAAAGACGAGGTGAACGCCCATCTGCGCGATCGCGAGAACGACGAGGGCGACAGGAATGCTCGGACCCCAGACGAGCGTGGTGCCCGAGACGAAGAATGACACAATGGTAAGCAGGATCGCGAGCCCAAGCCCGATCAGATAGCTCTTAACGCCCTCAGCGATCTCTGCGCCGTCGAGGCGCTCGTCGCCCGGCGCGGTGTCCGTGTGATGGAGGTTGCTTGTTGGCTCAAGGTTGCTCATTGTGCAGCCCCCATCAAATACACCACCGTGAACAACGCGACCCAAATGATGTCCAGGGCGTGCCAGAACAGGCCGAAGCAGAGCATACGCCGAAGAATGTCCGCCCGGTACCCCTTGGCGAACACCTGCGCCGCCATCGTCAGCAGCCACAGCAGGCCGACGGTAATGTGAAGGCCGTGGCATCCGACCAGCGTAAAGAAGGCCGAGAGGAACGCGCTCCGCGTTGGGCCCGCCCCACGCGCGATCATGCTGGCGAACTCCCGGACCTCGATGCTGAGAAACACGGCGCCGAGGATGAAGGTCGCCGCCATCGCGCTATAGAACCAGGATCCGCTATGCGCCCGGGCGCCGATTCCAGCGAGTCCGACCGTGAAGCTCGAGACGAGAAGGACCGCCGTCTCGAGCCCGACGTTGGGCAGGTTGAACAACTCCCGGCCGCTCGGTCCCCCCGCCGTCTCGCCGACCAGCACAGCGTAGGTCGCGAAGAAGGCGGAGAACATGATGATGTCGCTGAGCAGGAAAATCCAGAAGCCGTAGCCGGTGATGACGCGCTTCGACGCCAGCCCGCCATCCGCATGCCCAAGCACGTTCTGGCGGTCCATCGACTCCCGGTCGCTGCGGCCTGCTGCCGCGTCGAAGGCGCTCATGGCGCAGCCTGCCGTCGCGCGAGCGCCGCACTGCGCGCGCTTCGGTTGGCTCGATCTATGCGCGCGACTGTTTCGGCCGGAATGATGTACTCATCCTTGTCTCGCCAGGCGAAGACGACGAAGGTCGCGTAGGCGCCCAATGCGGCCAGGCCCACCATCCACCAGATATGCCAGATCAACGCAAAACCCATGAAGGTTGCGAAAAACGCGCAGATGAAGCCGGTCGGGCTGTTTCTTGGCATTTCGATTTCCGTATAGGCGGGCTCCTCGCTGAGCCTCGCCTGGTGGAGTGCGCGCTGCTTCGTGCCCCAGTAGGCGTCTCTGCTCTCGATGCGGGGGAGCACCGCGAAGTTGAAGGCTGGCGGCGGGGACGGCGTCGCCCATTCGAGGGATCGCCCATTCCAGGGATCGCCGGTCTCGTCGCGAAGCTCCTCACGTCGACGAATGCTGACGAAGAGCTGCGCGATCTGCAAACCTATCCCGACAAGAATGATCGCCGCGCCGCCGGCCGCGATCAGCAGCCATGGATGCCACGCCGGGACATCATAGTGCTGCATGCGACGCGTCATTCCCATGAGGCCGAGAACGTAGAGCGGCATGAAGGCGACGTAAAAGCCTATGATCCAGCACCAGAACGACGCCTTGCCGAGCCCTTCGTGCAACCGGAAGCCAAACGCCTTCGGAAACCAATAGGCGTAGCCGGCGAAGGCGCCGAAGAGCACGCCGCCGATGATGACATTATGAAAGTGGGCCACGAGAAAAAGACTGTTGTGAAGCACGAAGTCCGCTGGCGGCGCCGCCAGCAGAACGCCGGTCATTCCGCCGATCACGAATGTGACCATAAAGCCGATCGACCACAATATCGGCGTGGAGTAAACGATCCGGCCGCCGTACATGGTGAAGAGCCAATTGAAGACCTTTACGCCCGTGGGCACCGCGATGATCATCGAAGCGATCCCGAAAATCGCGTTGACGTCGGGGCCGGCGCCCATCGTGAAGAAGTGGTGCAGCCAGACCGTGAAAGAAAGGATGCAGATGGCCATTGTCGCGGCGACCATTGATCGGTAGCCGAACAGCGGCTTGCCGGAGAATGTCGAGACCACTTCCGAGAATATGCCGAAGGCGGGCAGAATGAGGATGTAGACCTCCGGATGCCCCCAGACCCAAATGAGGTTTACGAACATCATCATGTTGCCGCCGGCCTCGTTGGTGAAAAAGTGGAAGTCGAGGTAACGGTCCAGCAGCAGCATGGCCAGCGTCGCCGTGAGGACAGGGAAGGCGGCGACGATCAGCAGGTTGGAGGCAAGCGTCGTCCAGCAAAACATAGGCATCCGCATGTAGGTCATGCCGGGGGCGTGAAGCTTGAGGACCGTCGTGATGAGGTTAATGCCGGCCAGCAAGGTCCCTACGCCGGAAATTTGGAGCGACCAGAGGTAGTAATCGACGCCGACGCCCGGGGAATAGGCCAGCTCGGAAAGCGGGGGGTAGGGCAGCCATCCGGTGCGCGCGAACTCTCCGACGAGCAGCGAAATATTGACGAGCAGCGCGCCGGTGGCGGTAAGCCAGAAGCCGACCGAGTTGAGCGTCGGGAACGCGACGTCGCGGACGCCGAGCTGCAGCGGCGCGACGAAATTCATCAGCCCGATCACGAAAGGCATCGCAACGAAGAAAATCATCAGAGTGCCGTGCGCCGAGAAGATCTGGTCGTAATGCTCGGGCGGCAGGTAGCCCGGGGACTGGAACGCAAGGGCCTGTTGCGACCGCATCATGATCGCATCGGTGAAGCCGCGCAGGAGCATCACCATCGCAAGCAGGATATACATGATTCCGATCCGCTTGTGGTCGACGCTGGTGATCCACTCCCGCCAAAGGTAGGGGAGCCATCCCTTCAGGACAACCCAGGCGAGAACGCCGATGATCACGAAGCCGACCACGCCCGATGCAATCAATGGGATCGGCTGGTCGAACGGAATAGCCGCCCAGCTAAGCTTGCCCCACATATTTAGCGCTCCGTCCGCGGGGATACGCTCGGACCAGGTCGCCCGGTCTGCGGGCCAGGTCCAGGCGGCAGTTTCTGTGCGACGATCTGTTGGAACAGTTCCGGATCGGCCGCACGGAAGGTGAACGGATGCGTGCTTACGCTCTGTCTCGCCAGGACGGCGTAGCTTCCAGCATCGAGGGCGGGCCCTGTGTTGCGGGCAGTCTCTACCCAGGCGGCGAACTGATCCGGAGGCACAGCCACAACATCGAAATGCATGTCCGAGAAACCATCGCCGCTATATTGGCTTGAAAGGCCATGGAAGGTCCCCGGCGCGTCCGCCTGCAGGTTCAACTGCGTCGTCATGCCGTTCATCGTGTAGATCATGCTGCCGAGCTGCGATATGAAGAAGGCGTTCATCACGCTTGCCGACGTCAGGGAGAAGTGAATGGGCGCGCCGGCGGGAATCACGAGCCGGTTCACGCTCGCGACGCCCTGGGTCGGGTAGATGAAGAGCCATTTCCAATCCAGCGAGACGGCCTGCACCTCGAGCGGCGGCGTGTTCGACGCCAAGGGCTTTGCGGGATCGAGGTCATGGGATCCGATCCAGGCCACGCCGCCAAGGAGCATGATCACGAGAAGCGGAATGCCCCAGACGATAAGCTCGATGCGGCCGGAATAGTCCCAATCGGGCAGATAGCGCGCCCTTATGTTGGAGGCTCGGAACCACCAGGCGAAGGCGAAGGTCGCGGCGATCGTAGGAACAACGATAGCGAGCATTATGGCGAGCGAGTCTATCAGGATCATCTTCTCGGCTTGCCCAATGACCCCTTGCGGGTCGAGGACGGCCGGCTGACATGCCGTTAGAACGATAGGCGCAACGAGGGCCGCGCAGCGCGAAGCCCGGCCGCTCACGGAGCGAAAACGTCGCAAGGGTCTGGTTCTGTCCGGCGCTCCGTCGGGCCTGCCGCGTGAATCGGCGCGCGATAGGGCGCCCAACCGTGATTGCTGCGGCTGATCTAGCGTCTTCACGATCCCGTTTCCCCGGATAGGCTGGATTTTTTGAAGCGACATCACGGATGACAGCGTTAGCGAGCGTGAAGGTGCCGCTAATTCGGAATTTTGGCAATGCCAAATCCGCAACATGAGGGCGCCCGTGCATATCCTGGAGAAATCGGCGCCTGATAATGTCTTTCGAAGCCCCAAACGCATTGTCTATGGCGATGAGGCTCTGAGCGACGCGGAGCGGCGGCAGGCCATGTATGCAATATTGTGTCGTTCGGGCTGCGGTTTGTTTTCGGCGGATGCTATGCGCGATTCCATCCTCGCGGTTTCTGCGGAGTTGTCCGAGTGCTAGAATCGAAGCGAGCAAAAAGGCGCGCGGAGCTAGGCCGGTCCCAGGCGCGTTTATCGACAGGATTAGGCGCAAGCTGATCGCAATGGCGGGAGGGTGATCAACAGATGGCGACTGCAGGCCAAAATATTAATGATCCAGGAAAATCCCAGCCTGAGATCGGGGAGCGCGCCTCGCCCATAGATTCGCCCGATCCAGCGTGCGGCGGGACGCCCCCCGCTCGCGCGGTCGCTCGAGCTCCCGCCATCGTCGTGGCCTTTATCGTCATCGCAATCGTTGGCCTGTCACTTTGGTACTTGGTCCAGCCGCAGCCTCTCCTTATTCAAGGCGAAGCGGACGCCACCCGCATCGATATCGCGGCGCGGGTTGATGGCCGGGTCGGGCAGCGTCCGGTCTCCCGTGGCGACAATGTCGCCGCCGGCCAGCTGCTTTTCCAAATCGAAAACCCTGAGCTGCTCGCCAAGCTGCGGGAAGCGGAGGCGGCTATGGCCGTCGCGGCCGCGGAGCTTGCGCATATTGAAGCCGGCACGCGCGAGGAAGTGATCGCCCAGCGAAAGGCTACAGTTGATAGCGCATTGGCCAATCTCACTCTCGCCCAGAGGACCTATGATCGCATCAAGGAGCTGGCCGCGTCCGCGAATGCGCCGCTCCAGCGTCTCGACGAAGTCACAAACTCCCTGCAGGTCGCACAGCGCAGCGCAGATCAGGCGAAGCTCGCTTATCAGGAAGCGATCGCGGGATACACGCCGGAGGAGCGCGGCGTCGCGCGCGCCAATGTCGCCAAAGCGAGAGCGTCGATCGATACGATCAGAGCGCAGGTGGACGAGCTTGTCGTGAAGGCGCCTGTGTCCGCGCAGGTCTATCAGATCGGCGCGGAGCTCGGAGAATATGTGTCGCCCGGCGTGCCCCTCCTATCCCTGGTCGATCTGAGCGATGTCTGGTTGCGTTTCGATCTCCGCGAGGACCTCGTGAAGGGATTGAAGGTCGGGGACCGGTTTCAGATGCGGGTCCCTGCGCTTGGAGATCGACTCATCACGGCGGCGATCAGGGTCATCGCTGCGAAGGGGGAGTATGCCGGGTGGCGCGCAACGCGCGCGACCGGGGATTTCGATCTGCGAACCTTCGAGGTCCGCGCCTATCCGGTCGATCCCGTACCGGAACTTCGGCCGGGAATGAGCGTCTACGCCGAGTGGCGGGGCGATAAGCGATGAAAGCGCCGCCTCGCCCCGGCGTCTTCCTCGTCGCCACGCGCGAGCTGCGCTGGATGCGGCGCGATCGCCTCGCGCTCTTCCTCGCCGTTGGCGTCCCGCTCATCGCCTTTGCGCTTCTGGGTTGGACGTTCAGCAACGCCGTCATCCGCGACCTCAAGGTGAGCGTGGTGGACGCCGATCGCACCCCGACATCGATGATATATGTCCAGGCGGTCGCATCGGCGTCCGCCGTCCGAGTCGCGGAGCGCTCCGGCGACCTCACCAGCGCAATGCGTGCGATACGCTCCGGCGACGCCATCGCGGCGGTCTACATCCCGGAGAATTTTGAGCGCGATCTCATGGCGCGAAAGCGGCCGCAGATCATCGTATTTTACAACAGGCAATATTTCACGCCGGGCAACAACGCCTCGAGCGCAATATCAAACGCGATTGCGGCAGCCACGGCGACGCTTCCTCCGACATCGCCCGCAAAAAGCGCCTCATTCAAACCTGGGTCTTTGGTCGTCGAGCAATATGTTCTCACGAATCCGGCGCTGAACTTCGCCCAATTCCTGCTGCGCGCCATAATGCCCACGGTCCTTCACGTCGTGACGGCGATCGCCGCCGGGTATGCGGTCGGCTCGGAGTTTTCGACGCGCAGCCGAAGGGCCTGGCTGAGAGCGGCGGGAGGCAGCCCTCTGGCGGCTCTCGTTGGAAAATTGGCTCCGCTCTTTGCTATTTTTATCCTGATGATGGTTGTCGTCGCCGTAACAATCCATGGACTCTACCACATACCTTTCCGCGGCGATTCGGTCATGATGGGCGCGGCCGCATGCCTGTTGGTGATTGCTTATCTCTCGGTCGGGGCCCTCTTCCAGCTTCTGGTTCGGAATCTTGCGCTGGGGCTGAGCCTCACCGCTATCTTCTGCTCTCCGGCCTTCGGTTTCGCCGGCGTCGGCTTCCCCCTGCTGGGGATGGGAGGGTTCGCGCGCTTTTGGGGGGCGCTCCTGCCGCTGCGCTGGTATATCCAGATCCTATTCGACCAGGCGGTTCGCGGATTGCCAACATCGGTCTCGGCGGAGCCTTTCGCGATCCTGGGCGGCCTTGCTGTTGTATTTTTTGGACTCGGATGGCTGCGCCTGCGCGCGATCATCAAGGTTTCCCCTATCCATGTCCCCGCTCCGCCGCCCATCAATGAGTCCTATTCTGGAGGGGGCGTCGGCGCGGCGATGGCGGCCGAATGTCGCCGCATTCTCAGCGACCGCGGCGCTTTCGGCCTGATTGTGTTGGCGCCCATTATTTACGGGGTCCTTTATCCGCAACCTTACCTCGGCCAGGTGCTGCGCGGCATACCCATCGTTGTTGTGGATCAAGACGGAACCGAACTCAGCCGCGAGCTCATTCAGACCTTGAATGCCGATGAGGCCATCAAGGTAGAGGTTCTGGCCGCAACATTGGCGGAGGCGCAGGCGGCCCTTGCAAGGCGCCAGGTCTTCGCGATTTTAGGCATTCCCGAGGGCACGGAACGGGAGGTGTTGAAGGGCAACGAAGCCAGGCTGGCCGCCTATGTCGATTCAGCGTATTTCCTTCTGTATAATCGCGTAGCGCAGGGAATTTCCGAAGCCAGCGGCGCCGTCAACGCGGAGATCGCCGCGCATGGCGCGCGATCCAATGGAAGTCTCGCCCATGCGGCCTTGATCAAGAGCTCTCCTGTCGAGTTGTTGACGGAGCCGCTCTTCAACCCGGTAGGAGGCTACGCGAGCTATGTCGTTCCAGCCGCCTTCGTGCTGATCCTTCAGCAGTCGCTGTTCATGGGCTCCGCCTCGCTCGGAGGCGTCGCATTTGAGAAGGGCGGCCGTGAGGCGCGGCGCCGGCGCGGCGGAGCGCGCGCTGTGCTCGGTCAAGCGCTCGCGCATCTGTGCCTCGAGACGCCCGCCTTAGCCCTCTATCTGATCATCCTGCCGCGCGTATATGGCTTTTCGACCCTGGGGCGTCCCATCGATCTCTTCCTGATGGCCGCGCCCTTCGTCCTGGCGGTAAGCTTCCTCGCCCAGTTCATCGGAGCATGGTTCAAGCGACGGGAGAGCGCGGTGCTGCTTTTCATCGCGGCCAGCCTGCCGCTGTTTTTCTTGGTCGGCGTATCATGGCCCGTCGAGGCCATCCCCGATTTGTTGCGCTCGGCCAGCCGGGCGTTTCCCAGCACCTCCGCCATAGATGGACTCGTGCGCATCAACCAGATGGGAGCCACGCTCCATGACGTTTGGCGCGATTGGGCCACGCTGTGGATCCTGGCCGGCGTCTATGGCCTGCTTGCAGTCGCAGCGACCCATCTGTCCAGCAGGGAGCAGATCAGCCATGGCCGGTAGATTGCTTCGCCGATGGCTTATGCTCGGCGCAGCGCTTGCGCTTGTTGGATGCGCCGCTGGCCTGGCCTATTGGAATTCCAAAAGGCCCGTAGCGACGCAAATTCTGGGCGTTGTGCGCGAGACGGAGATTGACATCGCTCCCGAAACGAGCGCCCGCCTCGCGTCCTTTCAGGCGACATCCGGGCAGAGGGTTCACAAGGGCGACACCCTCGCCATTCTGAGCAGTCCTGAACTTGCGGCCTCGGTCGAGGAAGCCAAAGCCGCCGCGGCCACCGCGAGGGCCGATCGCGACAATGTCTTTGTCGGAGTCCGCAAGGAGGAAGTCGACAGCTCGGCGCAGGATGTCCGCATCGCAGAGGCGAATTTGGCGCTCGCCCAGCAGCAGTATGCCCGCGCGGCGGCGCTCGCGTCCAAGGAGTTCGCCACCAAGCAGCGCCTCGACGAAAGCGCTGCAGCATTAAAACGGGCGGAAGCCAGCCTTGCTTTGATGCGAGCGACCTACGCCCAGAACAAAGCCGGCCCGACCAATGAGGAGCGCGCCAGCGCGGAGGCGAAGGTGGCGCTAGCCGACGCCACACTCGCGGATCTCCAGGCCAAATTGGCGAAGACCATCATTGTGGCGCCCGTCGACGGCGTCGTGGGATTGCTGGTCGCGGAACCAGGCGAGGCAATCTCGCCGGGTCAGTCCATCATGACTCTCGAGGCCGGGCAGGAGCGTTGGGTTACTTTCACCATCCGGGAAGATCTCCTCAAAGGAATTGGCGTCGGCGCCTCTCTGACTCTGATCACGGCCCGCGGCGACCGGATCCGGGCGCAGGTCACCGAATTGCGGCCGCTCGGCGAATTCGCGACCTGGCGCGCCGCGCGTGCCGTCGGCGATCATGACGTCAATAGTTTCCTCGTCCGCGCCGACCCAAGCGTAGAGACCCGAGGCTTGGAGCCAGGAATGACCGTGTGGCTGGATCGCGCCGCCGGCGTCGACGGGAGCCGCTAGAAACCTGACCTTTAGGGAGGATCGCGATTGTTGCCTAGTCCTTAATTCTAGTATTATAATATAATTATCATATCCAATCGATGAAGACGCTTCTGGAGCTTTAATCAGGACCGTGTGGCCGTGCATTCATTGTCGAAAGCTTTCGCTGGAGCAGCGTTGATCTTCGTCGGCTGCGTCGCAAACCCCGCCCACGGCGAAATTCAGCTATCTTGTGACGCGTTCAAGAAAAACCCCGACGGCACTTGGAGTCCGAAGAACAGGATGACCCTCTCGACCGATGGCATGGATCTCGCCGTGGGTCCGGGAGCGAAGTTCGTGAGCGGCGCACATTTCGGCCGCCTCGACCTCTACGCCATCCTTGAACGCAACTGCAATCACCAGTGACGGGATGGCGGTTTGTCGAACTCGGACTCCAGGCGCGAAGAGCGAGTCCCCCGGCTTTCCCGCGCCGCGGCTGCGCGATATCAAAGCTAACGCCTGCATCGACTTTTGATTTATCGCTTGGCGCGTTCGCGCCGTCTCGCCGCGCCGCCAGGGCGTGCGAGGGCGTTATCATGCCGGGTTGAAGCCCCACGCATCCGCCTCGGTGGAGAAGATCATGCCTATTTCAACACGTCATCCTGCTCTCATCCGGGCGGAAACCTTTTGCCAAGCCAATGATCTTCGCATTCCGATCCTGCTGGCGCCAATGGCCGGGGCGTGCCCGCCCTCGCTGTCGATCGCCATCGCCAATGCGGGCGGGCTTGGAGCCTGCGGCGCGCTCTTGCTGCAGCCGGACGCTATCAAGCGCTGGGCGTCGGAGGTGCGGGTCGCCAGCAATGGCGGGTTCCAACTCAATCTTTGGAGTCCCGATCCCGCTCCGGCGCGGAACGCCGCAGCCGAAGACGCCGTGCGCGCTTTCCTTCGCAATTGGGGACCCGATGTCGCGCCTGAAGCCGGCGACGTGAGGCCGCCGGATTTCGCGGCGCAATGCGAGGCGATGCTGGATGCAGGCCCCGCAATCATTTCCTCGATCATGGGGCTTTATCCGCCCGCCTTTGTCGAAAGGATGAAGGCGCGGGGGATCAAATGGTTTGCGACCGCAACAACGGTCGCCGAGGCGAAGAGCGCTGAGGCCGCGGGCGCCGACGCGATCGTCGCTCAAGGCATGGAGGCGGGCGGGCATCGGGGCGCCTTTGACCCATCGAAAGCTGAGGCTGAGATGGTCGGCCTTTTCTCCTTGCTTCCGGCGGTCGCCGACGCAGTGAAGGCACCGGTGATCGCGACCGGCGGCATTGCCGATGCGCGAGGCGTCGCGGCCGCTTTGATCCTCGGGGCTTCGGCTGTCCAGATCGGCACGGGGTTTCTGCGCTGCCCGGAAGCGAATTTGTCGCCAGCATGGGCCGACGCTATTGGACGGAGCCTGCCGGAGCAAACATTGGTCACGCGAGCGTTTTCCGGCCGTCCGGGACGCGCCATTGCAACAGCCTACGCCCGCGCCGCGACGACGCCAGGCGCTCCGCCGCCCGCTCCTATCCCGTGCAGCGCGGGCTGACGCAAGCGATGCGCGACGCTGCGGCCAAGAACAATGACATCGATCGAATGCAGGCATGGGCCGGGCAATCCGCCGGACTTGCGGTTCCGCGACCCGCCGCCGACGTCGCGCGCGAGCTATGGGAGGGCGCTCAAGCTCTTCTTCGATAATTACGCGATCGTTGCGTCAGCGGCGCCGGGCGCGCGCCACCGCCCCGGCGCCGTTGGCCGGTCACTTTAGGCCGGCCGCCTTGAGGATGGCGTCGGCGTCGGTCAGCCAGACCTCTTCATCCTTCTTGAGGCGCAAGAGAACGCGCCTCAAGGCCGCCGCCCCGTCGGGCGTACCGACCACAAAAGGATGAATTCCGATGACCACGGTTGTCGCCTCCCGCGCGGGGTTGGCGCGAGCCTCATCGGCGAGCTCCAGCACGTAATCCAGCCAAAGGGTCTCTATCTCCGCCGGCGTCTTCATCCGCGCCAGATTCTGGCCCATGTCGACCGTGACGACCGGGTAAGGCAGCAGGACCAGCGGCCCGTCCGGCGTCTTCAGACGCGAAATTATGTCGGAATCCATCTGGTCGATCGTGTAGGCGACGCCTGCGGCGGCCATCGCCCGCATCGTGTCGCCATTGGAATAGACGCTCGGGCTCGACCATCCGGTGGGTCTAACTCCGGTTGCGCCCGCGATCAGGTCCAGCGTCTCACGGATGTAAGCTGTCTGCTGGGCGAGCCCGCGCCCGAGCGGCGTCAGGTGGCTTGTGTTGTTCATGCCATGCGCGATGATCGGCGCGTTCGGCTGAACCGTGCGGAACTCGTTCCACACCGACGCGTGGGCGCGGGGAAATTCAGCGTTCAACGCGACGCTGAGCGGAACATCCAAGTCCTTGAACAGCCGGCCCACGCGCGGGACGCCCCAGTTGACCGCGTATTGGCGAAAACCCTCATTCACGAGGTCCGGGTTGCGGGCCGACAGGTCCGGGCGAAAGACCGGGCCTTGTCCGAAGCCGAACTCCTCGACGAACAAGGTAAAGCTCACGGCGACCTTTCTACCGCCGGGCCACGCGACGACATGGACAGAGTCGCGCTGGAATCCCGTGACCCAGTCGGTTTCCTCCTGGGCCAGGGCCGCGAACGGAAGAAGCGCGTAGAACAAGAGCGCAAGCCCGGCGACGAAACCGCGTTTCCAAGCCTTCTGCATCATTAGGCGCCTCATCCCCGCTTCGCTGTCGGCAATCTCTGCTAAACGTAACCCCACAGCCAGGGAGACCAGGCGTCGGGTCAGCCTATCCTGCCCGGCGCGAAGTCGGTATGATCGATTATCGGGCGATGTTGACGAGAAGCAATCGCCTTTGCATGGGGCAAATGAGTCAAGAACCGTGAAGCAGGCCAGTATGACGCGACAATCAGCAGGACCATTGGCTGGGGCGGCCATAACGCTCTCATTGCTCCTGCTCGCCGGGACTCCCGCATGGAGCGACGACTCCGTTGAGACGATCGTGCTCATTCGGCATGGGGAGAAGCCCGACAAGGGGCTCGGCCAGCTCGACTGCCAGGGTCTTAATCGCGCTCTGGCCTTGCCTCCGGTGATCGCCAAAACCTTCGGCAGGCCGAGCGCCATTTTCGCTCCCGACCCGTCCCAGCAAAAGGAAGACGACGGAGTCGCATACGACTACGTCCGGCCCCTCGCGACGATCGAGCCCGCTGCGATCTATTTTGGGTTGCCGGTCAATGCGGCTTTCGGCTTCTCCAACACCGGAGGGCTTCAGGCCGCTATCGAACAGCCGCTCTATCGCAACGCGGTCATCCTTGTCGCCTGGGAGCACAGGCAGATCGAAACCATCGCCCGTGCGCTTCTCGCCGCGCACGGCGGCGACCCGGCCCTCGTGCCGAAATGGGACAGAGATGATTTTGACAGCATTTATGTCGTCACGATCGCGGGAGCCGGGGATGCCGCAAAAGCGACTTTTGCGCATGCGCGCGAAGGTCTCGATGGACAGCCGGACGCCTGTCCCCGCTGACGGAGCGGGTGAGATGCAGCGGCGCGCGGCTCAGCGTGTGACGAGAGTCGCGATCAGAGCGTTCGCCGCTTCCGTGAGGCGGGAGAACATTGCGAAATCGACCCGGCTCACGGCGACGAAAAGGCCGACGTCGCGCCCCGGCGCGAACGCGATGTAGCTCATGAAGCCCACGCCGCCGCCGCTTTTCGCCACCAGCATCGGACGGATTCCCTCGGCTGCCACGATCACCCAGCCGAGGCCGAGGCCCGCCATTGGTCCGGCCTCGTCGAAGCCGATCGCGGCCCGCAGCGCCTGGCGCTGGCGATAAACAGCGTGGCTCAGCGCCAGCGCGCCATCCGCGTCTTTGATGTTGTGGCGCAGCCAGCGCGCCATGTCGTTGCCGGTGCTGTAAAGCCCGCCGCTGTCCGTCGCATGGGTGTCGACGCAGGGCCGGCGCCGAGGCCGGTCCCGATCATCAGCCTGGCGCATTGCTCGGGCGTCGGCGCGAAGCGGTGTCCGCCATGCCCAATGGGGCGTGACTCGCGTGCGCAGCAGGTCGGGATAGGGCTGACCGCCCGCCGCCTCAATGGCGTCGGCCAGGAGGTCGAAGCCGACATTGGAATAAGCGGCGATCGCGCCCGGCGCCCAGGGAAGTTTATAGCCTGGGAGCCACTTCCAGCGATCTTCGCGCGTCGGCCAGGCGCGTGGGGCCGCGTCGGGCGGGGCTTCGCCCATCTCGCGCGGCAGGGCTGCTGAATGGGTGGCGAGATCGAGCAACGTGATCGGGCGCGCGTCGAATGCGGGGACGGTCGCGTCGCGGGCGTAGCGCTGCAAGGGGTCGGTGAGCTGGAGCTTGCCCTCGGCGACGAGGGAGACCAGCACCTCGGTCGTGAAGACCTTGGTGATGGAATTCAGGCGGAGAAGGCTGTCGCCGTCTGGCGTGCGCTTGTCGCCCTTCTTGGTCTCGCCATAGCCGAGGACGAGGCTATTGTCGCCGCGCACGATCGCCAGGACCATGCCTGGAGCGCCGGACTCCATGAACATGACGAGGCCTGCGAGGTTGCTTGCCTCCGCGAGGACCGGGTCGGGGGCCGCCGGCGCGTCCGCCGCTCGCGAGGGCGCGGCGGCCATGGTCGCCAGCATGAGCGGGACGAAGATGAATCGCATCGCGACGCCGCCATTTCCAATCTGCGAGAGACGCTTCGATCGTCCGATGCCGACGCTGCTCAACTGGCGATACGCACATCAGCAGGGCTCAACGCGCCTGATGTTTGCCTGATGGCCATGTCGGGTCCCACTCGCCGCCCAGGCGCGCGCCCTGTCTCCGGAGCGCTTGCCGCGATTAAGAGGTCAGCTTGATCCTCTTTCTCCTCAGCCCGCCGACGCTGTTTCATGGGCCTCGCCGCCGGCTGATTGCCGGGCCCGACGAGAGCGCGTCTTCAGCGTCCACTTGCCGTCCGCGCTTTTGACGAGGCCGCGCTTTTTCAACGCTTGAAGCGAAAAGGATACGGTTCGATTGCTGATGTCTCGGCCTGTGGCCTTGATGCGTTCGGCGATGTCAGCGGCCGAAAGGGCGCCATGCTGGTCGAGAACCTCGGCGATCGCCGCGCCGATGGTCTGGTGCGCCTCCGCGGGCGCGCTTGCCTTCGGCTTGCCCCTGAGCTTCGGCTTGGGGGTTGCTTTTGGCCCTGGCTTCCGCCTAGCCTTTGGCTCCGACCCGGGTCTGGTCGGTCGCGCCGAAATCTTGTCGAGAGCCTGAAGCTCACGCTCTGCTATGCGAAGATCGCCGATCTTCGCCTCCAGTTCAGCGATCTTCGCGTGGATGCGTTCGAGTGCGGTGTCCATGATGACTTTGCTCATGTTGATCTGGTGACGGGAAGCTTGCATTCGAATCAACCCGAAATGGCGGATCCTGCAAGTTATGAAATGGGAAGCGCCTACTCTAATTCAATTATCCGGTTTGCGCCCACTGTAGGAAACCCCTCCCCAAGGAGGCTCTATGAGTCGCATAGCTTCATTTTCGAATCTATAGCGACCGCAAAGTCAACAGTTGATTTGCAACAACGCCGCTTGAGATGTGAAGTTCCAAGATGTGGGATGGCGCAGCTCCGCGAGGCTACGCTACGCTGTGGATCCGGCGGGCGGTTGTTCGAAGGACGGCCGTCCGGGGGCGACCGGGCGCTGGCGCCGGTGATGGATCCTCCCCCGATTTTAGGGATAGCGCGGCCGGCCTCAGCGCGTCAGGCCAGGGTGAGCCTGCACAATCGGCGCATGAAAAAGGGTCCAATCGTCTATATCGCGCCGCACTTCAGAGCTCCGCCTCTTGCCTTCCGTCGTCGAGAGCGCTGACGATCCTATGGCATGGTCCACGCGTTCGGCGAGATCCTGCATCGGCAATCGAACGCGGAGGCGCGTTCGTCGATTCGCGAGGCGATCTCAAGAAACGCCCCCGTAGAGGCGTCGGGTTAGCGCGGGCCGAAGTAATCGTGGGCTGCTTTTTCTCGACGAGGTGGTCCACCCTCCAACTTGGGGTCCGCAGCTTCGGGGAGAGGGGCGGGCGGTATTGCAATCGCGACGCGCCTTCCTCGCATTCGCCGCCGATCGTGCGCTAAGCGGCTTCGCGCTCCGCCTCGACCGCTCCGCCCCTGGTTGCCTGTTCATGCCGCGCGAGGCAGGTCTTCGAGATCGCGACCGCGCCGCCGGGAATGCCTGCCGGATCGTCCGGCAGGTCAACTCAGGATGCTTGTGCGCCTTGGCGTAGGCGAGGCGCCGATCCAGGATCCGGAGGTTCAGCTTCTCATAGTTCGCAGCCTTGCGGCGGGGTGCGACGAAGCGCTTGCGAACCGATCCGCCAGGCCTTCGCATGGCGCGCTTAGTCGGCGACGTTGCCTGGACCTTCAGGATGAAAGGGGCTCCCGCCAAAACCCTGGCGACCGCGCGTGCCCGAGCGATCAAAGGCAGCCCCTGGCGGCGCGACGGCCCGTGACGGATTCTGATAGAGGCCGTAGTATTGGTCAGCGTTGGCCGGTTGCTTGGTGTGGGGATAATCCTTCGCCGCGACGGCGCCGGACATGAGAAGGGTAGAGCTGATAAGGGCGATGTTGAGAATTTTCATGGGTTCATCTCCTTTAGGTTGACGCGGCGGTCCATGTCGCCGGCAAACATGAGCCGCGGCGTTTGCGCCTTGGCAGTTAAGGAGACTCTTCGAGGCGTTGGTTTATTCCGGACTGGCGGCGACATCGACCTTCGCCTCGCTTGGAGAGTCGAGCCGGTCTTCGGACAGGTGAAGCGGGCGAGTTCGGCGAAGGGTCTGGCGCGCAGTCATTGCCGTCGGATTTGAGATGGAAGCCATGGCCACGCGCGAGCGCATCCAGCCTTGAAAGCCCGCCGCCCGCGACGATCGTTTCTCGCGTCAACTTGGATTTGTCGCGCAGGCCCTGACCTCGGGGCTTTGGCGCTTCTTCGCGTTCGGCCGCGGCCGCCCGGCGAAATGCGGCGCCGAGGCGTCAGAAGCGTCGCGCAGTTTCCTGGAGGCGTGGGGGAGAATTGAGAGCTGGATAGCGGCATGGCCGCTGCCGGCTTCAGCCAGGGATGCTGAGACCTTGTAAGACTATTATGGGCTGGCGAGGGGGACCTTCCAGTCCTTTCTTTCCACAACAGCGCGAGAGGACGGGCGACGCCGGTTAACCCGCGCGCCGCCTCGGAAAGGCCATCCAACAATTCGATCGGGTCGAAAGCCTATCGATCGTCTCGCCCGCCATGCTTATGCCTATCGAGATCCTAGAGCATGTTCCGAAAAAGTTGATCGACTTTTTCGATTAGAACATGCTCCAGCTCTTTGAATTTGAGCGATTCCTTTTCGATCATATGGTTCCATTTGATCGGGAAGCGCTCTAGCTGTGACCAAAGCCCTCGTGTCCGTGACGCCAATGTCTTCCGGTGGCGATGTGTAGAAGCGGCCTGAAGCGGTTCTTTTGCGCATCATCGAGGCTATCGTAGAGAGGCTTTGCGGCCTCGGCGAGCTTGTCGAGCTCGGCGGAGCGCGCCGAGAGGCGCTTGGCGCCTTGCTGCAGGCCTTCGATTACGCTGCGATGCTCACGAGGCTCGCCCGCCTTTTCACGCCATTCCGCTATGCGGGCGGCGCGCGCCTTCGCTTGTTCGCGCAACGCCGTTTCGAGCGCAGGCCAATTCTTCTCTTGCGCCGGCGTCAGTTTGAGGCCTGCTTTCAGCGCCGCGACGCGCGCGTCCGTGAAAGCGGCGAAGTCTTCCGCCGAAAATTTTGGATGGCGCGCGGCGGCGGCGTCGGATGTTTCGGGCGGCGCGGCTGAGACGCTTGAGGATAGGCTCGGAAAAGCCAGAAGCGCAGCGGTTGCTGCTATTAGAATATGCTTTTTCATGACGGCGCCTCGAAGTGGCGAGAGGGACGCCGTGAGTTTCACCCAACACCTCCGAAAAGCAACTAAACGTTCTGTGATCGAACGAACGCAAGCGACTCGCCGCCGGCCCGACGCAAATAGCGTCTTTGAAAGGCTGTGCTTCCGGCCCCTGTAGCCTTTCAGCTCGCCAGGCTTTGGATGAGCTGTTCCGGCCAATGATCTCACAGATACCAACCAGGTCCGAAACCCGACGCTGACAAAGAAATGAGTCTGAATTCCTCGGATAACACCGAAAGAAAAAAGCCTCTCCCCCGGCAAGGGGGTAAAATCAAAAAATAGGCTCTCATCCCAACTGCGTTGATCCAGGTCAAGACGTCCACGCCCAGAATGAAAGCTGATGAACCGCCGCCGACTTTGTCGCTGCTGAACACCGCTGGATTTTCCTTGGTGCGGCTTCCGATATAATCGACGGCTATGCGCCGGCGCCGACCAAAAACTGTCCGATGGCGCAACTGAAAGAGAAACTCATCAAGATCCGCGCGGCGGCCGTCAACCATGGGTGTTATATTGCCTTCCGGATGGCCAACGCAGCCATGTAAAGGACTCTGTCGACATGCTGCTGATGATGGACTTGCGGCCTCCTCAGGTTGTGTATCAATGGCGTAAGGCGTTCGATGTTCCTGCGTTCAGCTAAATCTCTGCGAACGGCGCGTCTCGATGCGTGCGAAATCGGCATTATATCCGGCGGTCTGCGGCATCTTGCGGACCGGTGTCTGGCAACATTTCAATCGGCCTTCACATGAAGCTCGCCATCTTCTTCGCCGCCATCTTCTTCGCCGGCCCAGCATGCGCGCAACCGTTTGATCCCGAACTGATCTCGGGTTGCCTGCCCTGCCACGGCGGCGACGGGATCTCGAGATTTGGCGGAGTGCCAAATCTCGCCGGCCAGAATGAGCCTTATCTCCTGAATCAATTACGCGCCTTTCACACGGGCAAGCGCGTGCACAAGGAAATGCGCTACATGAGCAGGCACATGACCGAAGAGGAGATGGAGGCCATCGCGGCCTATTTCTCAAGTCTGCCGGCAAGGTGATGCGCGACGGCGCGACCGCATGCTCGCGATCGGAACGCCGAATGGCGCGGGAGGAGCGAAATCCTGTCCCGGATTGCCGCGCTAGCGCTACCCGAAAAAGGATGGCGCTCTACTTGTATAAGCTGAAGCTTTTTCCCTAAGCCCGAGGTCATTCCATGGCTCAAGGACCTACACCCAGCGAATCCTCTCAGCGGCCTCAACCGATCAGGGGCAATCGAGGCGCGATGATCATGGGACGGAGGAGCCTCGCGCAGTGGCTGGCGTTCACGCCCACGAACTCGGGCGGGCGCGCTTGCGTATCGATCAAGTCAATTCATGCGGGAATTCCGCCGCGCAAAATGCCGGTGGTGGGCCTAGATGAGCTGGCTGTCAGGGTGGATTCCACCTGAAATCCTCGGCATTTTAAACTGCAACCTAGGAGGCCTACCATGTCCATAAACAATCCTGACATAGAGGAAATTCAGCGCGAAGTGGCGACATCGCTGCATGAGCATTGGGCGCTCTTTCTGGTCGAGGGGATCATTCTCGTCATCCTCGGTCTGGCGGCGGTCGTCATTCCGCCCATCGCGACCCTCGCGGTCGAAATCCTGATCGGCTGGCTTTTTCTCATCAGCGGAATCGTCGGTTTGATCACCACCTTCTGGATGCGGAAAGCGCCGGGCTTCTGGTGGTCGCTCATCTCGGCGATCCTCGCCACAGCGGCCGGCGTCGTGCTGTTGTTATGGCCGTTGAGCGGCATCCTTTCACTTACGTTGATTCTTATAGTGTTTTTCGTGATCGAAGGGGTCGCCTCGATAATGTTCGCGCTTGAGCATAAGCGCGAGCTGTCGGGACGATGGGGTTGGATGCTGGCGAGCGGCGTCGTCGATCTGATCTTGGCCGCTGTCATTTTGGCGGGCCTGCCCGGCGCCGCAGCCTGGGCCATCGGGCTGCTGGTCGGCATCAACATGGTGTTCGGCGGCGCGGCGCTGATCGTGATGGCGCTGGATGCGCGCGAGAAGGCCCCGGGTTTGACTGCCTCGACGCGCTGAGCAAGTCATGCGCCGCAGCGGCGGCCTTCCGATTTCATGAGGAGATGGTCGCCGCCATGGGGCCGCAGCGCAGTCCGCCGCCCATGCTTTATTTCTCTCCGCTATCGTGCGGGGGTGAAATTTGCGCTGCGTCAGCGCTTTTCGGACGTGGCGAAATATCCTATTCTTCTAATTGCAGACATGGCGCGAGACGGCATCCGCCCCGAAAGAGCGGCCGGGGTGGCGTCGAAACGCGGCGGAGAATGAAGCAAGGCGCATCAAGCGAGATGAGCGGCGCGAGGTCGGATAGGGCGGTCGAAGCTTTAGTCGTTCCCAAATCACGATGCGAGTGGCAGGCGGTTTGGGCGCGTTTTTAATTGGCTGGATGTTCAGGAATGGATTGCCAATGAGTGATCTGGAAACGGTGGAATATGGGGCTCGGGCTCCGGCCCATTCGCGCAAGGCGACGCTTTTTCTGAAGGAGCTTCCCTATGTCATTGTGCTTGTGCTCACGATATTGGGCGTGGCTCTCACCAGTGTTTGGCACCAGCCTTTCATCGGCTATTGGGAGTTCATGGCTGTGGCGGTCGGCGTTGTCTGCGTCACCACGGGATGGCTTCATATTGAAGACAGGCAAGCTCGACTTCGGATGATCTGGACGCAAGCGCTCCATTGGCTGGCTTTCTTGGTCGCGATGAATATCTTGCTCCTGCCTGGCGTTCAGCGAATGCTCAACGCGCCAGCGACCGGGCTCGCGCTTCTGATGTTATTGGCGCTTGGCACTTTTGTGGCCGGGGTCCATGTTTCATGGCAAATCTGCGCGCTCGGCGTCGCGATGGCGCTTTTTGTGCCAGCGATTGCTTGGCTGCAGCAGTCCGCGCTCTTCTTGGTTTTAGCGGGCGCGGCGCTTACGGGGGTTGTCATGACGTTCTGGTGGCGGCAGGGCGACCGGCGCAGCAGGAAGGCCGCGTCCCTGATCGATTAGAAGCCTATCCCCGCGAATGCGTCCGCGCGCTCTATTGCGGTTTGGCGGCGCGATCGGGGAAGGCTCGGGCAAGGGCGTCGCGGCTCGCCGCGATCACGCCGCGCTCGGTGATCAGCCCAGTCACAAGGCGGGCTGGGGTCACGTCGAAAGCGGGATTGTGAGCCGCGCTTCCCAAAGGGACCAGGCAGACGGTCTCGATGCGCCCATCGGCGGCGCGCCCGGTGATGTGAGTAATCTCCTGCGGCGATCGCGTTTCGATCGGCGTTTCGGCGACGCCGTCGTCCATCGTAAAATCTATCGAAGGCGACGGCGCGGCGACATAAAACGGCACGCCATTGTCTTTTGCCGCCAGCGCCTTCAAATAAGTGCCGATCTTGTTGCAAACATCGCCCGAGGCGGTCGTGCGATCGGTCCCGACGATGACCAGATCGACATCGCCATGCTGCATCAAATGGCCGCCGGCGTTGTCGATGACGATTGTATGCGGCACGCCGTGCTGGTTGAGCTCCCAGGCCGTGAGCGAGGCGCCTTGATTGCGAGGGCGCGTTTCGTCGACCCAGACGTGCAAGGGGACGCCCTTTTCATGCGCCTTGTAGATTGGCGCGGTCGCGGTGCCCCAGTCGACCGTCGCGAGCCAGCCGGCGTTGCAATGGGTGAGAATATTGACGCGCTCGCCTCCCTTGCGCGCGGCCGCCGCTTCGATGAGGGCGAGCCCATGCTCTCCTATCGCCTCGCAAAGCGCGACATCCTCATCGGCGATCGCGGCGGCATGGGCGTAGGCAACGGGACCGCGCTCGTTGGGCGGCAGGCCCGAAAGGCGCCGGCGCGTGGACTCGATCGCCCATTTCAGGTTGACGGCGGTCGGCCGCGTCGCGGCGAGAATGGCGCATGCCTTGTCGAGATTGCCGTCGGACGGATCAGCGCGCATCGCGAGCGCGACGCCATAGGCGGCCGTCACGCCGATCAGCGGCGCGCCCCGCACCTGCATGTCGGCGATTGCGCGCGCCGCCTCTGCGACATTGGAAATAGTGACGATTTCAAACTTGTGAGGCAATCGCGTCTGATCGATGACATGGATGCTCGCCGCGTCGTCGCCGAGCCAAATCGTTGTAAAAGCTTTGCCTTCAATGCGCATGGACTCGCTCGCTCGTTCGCCCGCGCTTGGTTTAGAGCATATCCAAGGCAAACGCGAACAGGGCCGCGTCGGGATTGAGTTCGCGGGTCATGCTTCAGGGCGGAGGATGTCGGTTTCGAAGAGCGAAACGATTCGCCTCAGCGGCAATTGCTGCAGATTCCTTGATCCACCTTGTTGTCTTCCCTCTCGATCGCGCGATCGAGCGGCGTTGTTCCGCCGCTCTGGGACTCGCCCGGATGCGGAACTGTCTCGCCGGTCGGGGTCAAATTTTTTTCAATCAATAGACCGGCGTCTGTTCGCTCGGGAGGCGATCCGGCCCCGTCAAACCCGCCGGATTGAGCTCGAGCTGGCGCGCCTCCGATGGCCGCCGCCAAAAAGAGAGCAATCCCAAATGTCTTAAGCATCGCCGCCTCCATTATCGTGCGAACAGCGCCGCTTAATCGAGAACTTGCTCTTCCCGGCGCCGTCCGCGTCACGACGTTAGCGACGATGAAGCAGGGCGCCAACAAGATCAAGTTGTGCGGCCTCCGGCCGTTAACGCAGCATTAATGAGACGCGAGGAAAAAAGAGGAAAGTGTCTTAAATGTCCCTGGAGACCAGCATGGATCATTCCGCTGACAACGCCGATCCAAATGGCGAGGCTCGAAACGGCGGCCATGACGATGGCGCGGGCGCTTCGGCGTCGGACGGCTCCAACCCCTCCTCCTCGGGATCAAATGAGAAATCGGTCGCGCCGAGCGGGCGGGGCAAAGGCCTGCGGCCGGCGCCTGACGCCTTTTCGGATCTGGAGCCCTTTTTCGAAAGGGTCGAGTCAAGCGCCGGGCGAGGGCCATGGCCGCGGCTCGAGCCGCTTCTCTCCTATGGCTCACATGCGGCTCTCGCGCTTTGCGTCATGGGCTTTGCCTGGGCGGCGGGGTCCCATTTTTTTGGCGGACCCACGCAGAATGCGCTAAAGGCGACCGCAATTCAGGACGCCGCCCGGCGAGAAGCGGCGGAAAGCGCCGAAATACGCCGCGCGACGCAAAAAATGAGTGAGGACATGCGCGCGCTAAAGGCGAATCTCGACGGTTTGCGCGCTTCGGTCGCGCAAAACCAGAATTCGAAAGACCAACATGCGCTCGAAAAGGGTCTCGACGGGCTGAAGACCAGGCTCGACGCGGTGAAGACCGAGACGGGCGCGGCCATCGCTGAACTCTCCGGCAAAGTGGAACATATGCAGCGCGAGCCAGCCGCGAAGCTTCAGCAGGTGGTCGAGCGGCTCGATCGCATAGAGCGGCAGACCGCGGCGCCGGTTACGACGGCCTCGATCCCCGCCAGCACGGCGACAGCAAAGAGCGCGGCGCCGAATCGGACGCAGATCATGGGCGCCCCGCCAAAGCCCTTGTCTCTGCCGCCGGAGACGGCCGAAGCGCCAAAGAAGCCGCAACTGATTACGAGCTGGGTCGTCCGCGATGTCTATGACGGCGTCGCCCTGGTCGAGAATGCGACCGGGTCCCTCGAAGTCGCGCCGGGAGAAACGATTCCCGGCGCCGGCACGGTCAAGTCGATCGAACGGCGGGGCGCCGGCTGGATCGTCATCACGAGCCGCGGCCTCGTCGATTCCGCCCATGACGTTTACCTTCCCTGAAGCATAAATCTTCGTCTACCGTCCCGAGGCTTTGGCGGTCGAGTCAGCCGGCGTCGAGCCGGCGAGGCAGGAAATAGGCGAGGAGGCCTATCGCCGGCAGGAACGAGCAAAGGCGATAGACAAATTCGATGCTGGTCACGTCGGCGAGATAGCCGAGCGCCGCAGCGCCCAATGCGCTCATGCCGAAAGCAAAGCCGAAAAACAGCCCCGCTACGGCTCCAACCTTGCCCGGCAAAAGCTCCGTCGCATAAACGAGGATGGCGGAAAACGCCGACGATAAGATCAGCCCTATCGCGACGCTGAGAACCATGGTGAAGGGGAGGTTGGCGTAAGGCAGGAGCAGCGTAAAGGGCAACGCGCCAACGATCGAGATGAGGATCACCGAACGACGGCCGATCCGGTCCCCGATCGGGCCGCCGAGGAAGGTTCCGAGCGCGGCGGCGCCGAGAAAGACAAAGAGAAATATTTGCGCCGTCCGAACGGGGAGCTGAAATTTCGCGATGAGATAGAAAGTATAGTAATTGCTCAGGGTCGCCATGTAGAAATATTTGGAGAAGATCAGCGTCAGAAGGATCAGAATCGACGCTACGACGGTTCTTTTCGGCAAGGCGTTAGAGGTTCTTTTCGGACGGGGCCGCGCGCGCGCGGCTGAGATCCGCCCATCGTGCCATTGGCCGATGAGGGTCAGGATCGCCACCGCGCAAAGCGGGACGAGAGAAAACCAGGCGAGGCTTTGCTGTCCGTGCGGCGCCACGATGAAGGCGGCGAGCAAGGGGCCGAGCGCCGCGCCGGCGCTGCCGCCGACTTGAAAAAGCGATTGCGCCAGTCCGTGCCTTCCGCCAGACGCGACGCGCGCCACCCGAGACGCCTCCGGGTGAAACACTGATGATCCCATGCCAATGAGCGATGCGGCGGCGGCGAGCGCGATGAAATTTGGCGCGACCGACAAAAGGAGAAGGCCGCTCAGCGTGAATCCCATGGCGATCGCGAGAAAATAGGGGGCGGGCTTGCGGTCCGTATAGAGGCCGACCAAGGGCTGAAGCAGCGACGCCGTGAGCTGTGAGGCCAGCGTGATCAGGCCGATCTGGCCGAAATCAAGGGAGAAGGATGTCTTCAGGATGGGATAGATGGCCGTGAGCAATGACGCGATGAGGTCGTTGAGGCAATGCGAGAGGCTGAGCCCCAGAAGAATGACGAACTGCGTCGCCTCTTCCGCGCCGGCGCGCCGCGCGGCCGCAGCAGATTTCGCGTCCATGGAACCGGCTTTGATTTTGAATATTGGTACCGCCACCCCGGCTCGAACGGGGGACCTCTAGATCCACAATCTAGCGCTCTAACCAACTGAGCTATGGCGGCGCGGTCGATATGCGCCGGACCCTAAGAGGATCGATCCCCGATTGCAAGACCTCGAACGCCGCCCGCGCAAGGGCCCCGGCGGGATTTTTTGACTCCCAACCATGAACGGCTGGAATTCGGCGAAATCGCCTCGATTGGGCGTAAGCCCGTTCCGGCGGGAGGCCGCGTGACGCCGCGGTTAAGGATAGATCGATCAATTTATACGCGAAACCGCTCCGTAGGTGGACCCGCCGTTGCGGCGCTATTAGGATTTCCTTAAGCCTATCCGCATGAAGCGGGATTTGGCCTTTGAAACTTTGGGACCAGGAAGCCCAGGCGGCATGACCGAGTTTTGCTTCGCGCCCGACCTGACCGGGCAGGAAATTGCCGAGGCCTTGCGCAAATTGCCGCCGGGCCTTGCCGTCAGCGCGCCTGTCGTCGCATTGGGCGGCAGGAACGCCGCGCATCCTGGGCGGATGGTTTTCGCCAGCAAGGCCTTGCTGCGCCTGTTTGGCGCGCGCAATCTCGACGAACTGTCCGACCGGCTTTTCGCCGCCGCCGAGCCCGGCGCGAAGCGGCTTGCTGATCTCGCCGAAAACCTGCCGCTCGACGGCGATCCGCGCATCGAAAAGCTGCGCTTCATCCTCGGCCCGGCGACGCAAAGCATCATATTTCTTTGCCGTCGGGTCGCTTGCGACGACGGCGCATCGCTCTTTATCGCGGCGGCGCTGGACTTTCCCGAGAGCGCCGACGATCCAACTGCAGGCGCTCCATCTCTCGCGCGTGAAAACGCCGAAGAACCGTCGCCCGCGCCCCGAAGCACGGAAGAGATCCCTGTCCCCCCGACGCGCTCGCCAAACGAGGCCGGAGTGGTCCGATTTCTCTGGCGCACGGATGCGGAGGATCGGATTCTCGAAGTCACAGCGCCCTTCGCCAAAACCGTCGGAGGAACAGGCGCGGATCTCGTTGGCCGCAATTTCATCGACGTGGCGCGTCGGCTCGACGCCGGGCAGGGCGGCTGGCTTTCGGAGTTGATGGCGCGGCGGCGGCCTTGGAGCGGCGTCGAAATTTTATGGCCGATCGAAGGCGGCGCGGCGGGCGCTCCCATATGTTTCGGCGCGGCGCCGAGCTTCGACCGCGAACGTCGGTTCGCCGGCTATCGGGGCTTCGGGATCATTCATCTCGAGCGGGCGCCGCAGTTGGATCGCGCCCGCCGGAAGCGCGCGGGCGGCCGCCTTCCGTCGTCGGCAAGGCCCAGAGCGGCCCATATGGCCGGACGCCCGACGTTAGGCCCGCGGCAGCCCGCTCGATGAGCCGCAGGCGACGCGCATGGCGTCGGAAGCGGCGAACGTCATACCATTGCGCTCATTTGCGCCGGGTCAGAACGCCCCATTGGCTCGGATTGATGATGCGACAGAGTCGTTGCCCTCTGCGCCCCGCGAATTGACCTTGGACGAGCAGAAGGCTTTCAACGCGATCGCCTTCTCGCTCGGGGCCAAGCTGGCTGACGCCGCTGCGGGGCGCCCGCCCCGGGACGCGGGTGATCCTGGCTCCCCCCTTGCGGCCGGCCGCGCGCATGGGCGCGACGCCGAAGAGCGAAGCCGCATCGCGCCGGAAGGCGCCGAAACCATCGGCGCAAGCCTCGACGCGGAGTTGCGCCGTTACAAAAGCGAGGCGGCCGAGCTCAACGCCATCCTGGACACCGCGACGGACGGAGTCCTAGTGCTCGATGCGCGGGGACGAATCGTGACGCTCAATCGTTCCGGCGAGGCTCTCTTCGGCTATGACAAGAGCGAGGTCGCGGGCGAAGCTTTCACCATGCTGGTCGCGCCGGAGAGCCGGGCGCGCGCGGAGGATTATTTTGAAGGCCTGAAATCGAACGGGGTCGTCAGCCTGCTCAATCACGGGCGCGAGATCACGGGCCTCGCGCGGCAAGGCGGCGCGATCCCGATCTTCATGACGCTTGGCCGAATCAGCGCTGGCGCTTTCTCGGAGTCGAACGCTATCGGCGACGAGGAAATCCGCTTCTGCGCGCTCCTGCGCGACATGACGCATTGGAAAAAGGTCGAGCGGGAGCTCGACGAGGCCCGCCGCGAAGCCGAGCGCGCGAGCGCCTTGAAATCCGATTTCCTCGCCAAGGTCAGTCATGAAATCCGCACCCCGCTCAATGCGATCATGGGTTTCGCCGAAGTCATCATGGACGAGCGTTTCGGTCCGATCGGCAATGCGCGCTACAAGGACTATCTGAAGGACATCCATAGCTCGGGCGCGCTCGTGATGAGCCTCGTCAACGATCTTCTCGACCTCTCGAAAATCGAGGCGGGCAAGATGGAGCTCGAATTCGCCTCGGTCGACGCCAATCGCATCGTCTCCGAATGCGTCTCCATCATGCAGCCGCAGGCGAGCCGCGCGCGCGTGATCATGCGGCTGGCGCTGGCGGCAGGCCTGCCGCATCTTCTCGCGGATGAACGCTCGCTTCGCCAGATCGTCTTGAACCTTCTGTCGAACGCGGTGAAGTTCAATCAGCCGGGCGGCCATGTCATTGTCGCGACGGCGCTCACGGACGCCGGACATGTCGTGCTTCGCATTCGCGATACGGGCGTCGGCATGTCCGAGGCCGATATTGAAATCGCTCTGGAGCCCTTCCGCCAGCTCGCCGTCTCGCGGCCGCCAGGAGGCACCGGCCTGGGGCTTCCGCTGACGAAGGCGCTGGTCGAAGCCAATCGCGCCTTTTTCTCGATCAAGAGCAAGAGGCGCGAAGGAACCTTGGTTGAGGTCGCCTTTCCTCCGCCGCGCGTCCTGGCTGAGTGACTTTGGTGATTGATTCGGCTGTTCGCGCCCTGCGCAGATCCTCGCCGCGATAGAGGAACAATCGAGCAATGCGCTCGTTCTTCTTCTTTCGGAAAGGTCTGTGCAGGAGAAAGCAATGACCGAAACAGTCAAGGCGAAACCGCAGCAAAAGCTGGCGAAGAATCGAGCGCCGCGGCTCGACGATGAACTCGCCGACACGTTCCCGGCGAGCGATCCGCCCTCGATGACGCAACCGAGCGTGAAAGTAGGCTCGCCCAATCACCAGCGTCGCAAGGCGAAATAACGCCGAACAAGTCTTGTTCTCAAGAGGTTCGTAGCGAAAAGGGCGCGCTCGAGCGCCGCTCCCATCGCGGCGGCTCGTTCGACTTTGGGCGCGAAGCGCGCCGCCACATGACCCGATAATCCGGTTCGTGGCTTTTTTCCCCACATCCAAACTGCGTCAGCTGGATTGCAGGCTAAAACGCGATGGACGCGTGGACGCTTGCATTTCCGCGCGTCGCCGGCAGGGACAATCTTTGATCATTAGGCCCGCTTACCGGGATTCCGTGGTTCGTAAGCCCTGCAATTCACATTGACCCCCATACTATCCCATGCTATCCCAAATTGTCCCGTTTCGAGTTTCATAATGTCGGTCCACGCGGCGCTTCGAATCGGCGCATTGCAGCCTGACCGCACAAGGCAACGCAGGTCGGGAGAGTGGACGGATATCGCTCGAACTTCACCAACCGGCTCGACGCCAAGGGACGGGTGTCGATTCCGGCCCCTTTTCGAGCGGTGCTGGCGCGTGATGGGTTCGAAGGTCTTTACGTCTATCCCTCGCTTGATCAGGAGGCGCTCGATTGCGGTGGCCATGCCCTGTTGCGGGAAATCGACGAGCTCGTTGGGAGGCTTCCGCTGTATTCGGAAGAGCGCGACCTGTTTTCAACGGCGCTCATCAGCACGAGCGAGATTTTGAAGGTCGATTCGGAGGGGCGCGTGATCCTGACGGAGAGCCTCAAGGCCGACGCCGGCATTACGACGGAAGTCACTTTCGCCGGCCATGGGCACAAGTTCCAGCTCTGGGAGCCGGGCCGTTTTCGCGCGCATCTGGTGGAGGCCAAAGGCCAGGTGCGCGAAAAATTGCGAAAACAGCCCGGCGCCAGCCACGTGGCGCCGGAGACGCCGCCGCCACGGCCGCATGGAGCACGGGAATGACATCGGGTCGCGGCGAAGAGAATGATCTCGCCGCTGGCGGACCGGCCCGGCACGTTCCCGTGCTTCGTGAGGAAGTCATGCGGGTGCTCGACCCGCGCGAAGGCGGCCTTTATCTCGACGCCACTTTCGGGGCCGGCGGCTATACGCGCGCAATCCTGGCGAAGCCCGGAACGCGCGTGCTGGCGCTCGACCGCGATCCCGTCGCCATCAATGAGGGAGCCGAGCTTGCGCGGCGGGCGCAGGGCCGCCTTTATCTGGCGCAGGAGCGTTTTTCCCGGCTCGGCGAGGCGGCGACGGCGCGCGGGCTTAAGGACTTCGACGCGGTTGCGCTCGACATCGGCGTTTCTTCGATGCAGGTCGATGATGCTGAGCGCGGGTTCTCCTTTCGCGGCGAAGGCCCCCTCGACATGCGCATGGAGCGCTCCGGGCTGAGCGCCGCCGATCTCGTCAATACGGCGGAGGAGGAGACCCTCGCCGACATATTCTTTTACTTCGGCGAGGAGCGGGCCGCTCGCCGCATCGCGCGCGCGATCGTCATCGATCGCGTCAGGGCGCCTTTCACGTCGACGGCCGCGCTTGCGTCGATGATCTCGCGCGTCGCGCCGGCCAAGCCTGGGGAATTGCACGCGGCGACGCGGTCTTTCCAGGCGCTGCGCATCGCGGTCAATGATGAGCTCGACGAGCTTGTTCATGCGCTGGTCGCGGCGGAATCAATCCTGAAGCCAGGCGGCCGGCTCGCCGTCGTCGCATTCCATTCGCTCGAGGATCGGATCGTCAAACAGTTTTTCGCGACGCGCTCGGGACGCGGCCAGACGCCGTCGCGGCGGCTGCCGGGGGAGCCCGTTCCTCCCGAGCCGACCTTCTTTCTGCCGGGCAAGCAGCCGATCGTCCCTTCGCCGTCCGAAGTCAACGCAAATCCACGCGCGCGTTCGGCGAAGCTCCGGCATGGGGTCCGCACAAGCGCCGCCGCCCGCCCCCTCGACGAAAGTCTACTGGCGCTCGCTCGGCTCCCGCAGCGTAAGGCCGGAGGGCGTTGACATGGTGCGGATTTTAAATCTTCTAGCAGTTGTGGCGCTGATCGGTTCGGCGATCTATGCCTATACGATCAAATATGAGACGATCTTTCACGCCGAAAGGATCGTCAAGCTGAAGCATGAGATCAAGGCGGAGCAGGATCAGATCGGAACGCTGCGCGCCGAATGGGCGCATCTGACGCGGCCGGAGCGCATCCAGGCGCTCGCCGATAAATTTCTCGATCTCCAGCCTGTCGCCTTGACCCAGATCGTCGGCGCCGACGCCTTGCCCGCGAAAGCGCCGAGAGTCGACTCGATCGGGCGCAAGCTTGAAGCGCTCGGATTGACCGAGCCGACAAACACGCCGCGCGACGGCGAAGCCTCAGCCCCGACCACGCCCTCCATTCGCACGAGATGAAGATTTATCGAAATGATCGAGGGGCGCGACGCAAGACTGAGAGACGGGGCCAGCAGGGGGGCGGTCGGTCCGAGCCGAAACCGCGTCCGCGCGGTGAAAGCCTTTATCGCCGACCTGTTTTCGACGAAGCTCGATAAGAGCCAGGACCGGATCAAGCTGGTCGCCTGTGTTTTCCTCCTCGTCTATGGAATCATCGCCGGCAAGCTTATCCTTTTCGGTTTGCGCCAGGACCAAACGCTAGGCGTCAAGCGCGCCGCCTCGGATGTGATCGCCGCGGCGCGGCCGGACATTCTCGACCGTAATGGCGAGGTTCTGGCGACCGACATCAAGGTCATGTCGGTTTTCGCTGAACCCAGGCGCATCATCGACAAGGACGAGGCGGTCGAGCTTCTCACCGCGGTCCTGCCCGATGTCGACGCCCGCGAATTGCGCGAACGCCTCGGCTCCCGCAAAGGGTTCATATGGGTCAAGCGCGCGATCACGCCGAAGCAGCAGCAGGAGGTCTATCGGCTGGGTCTTCCCGGCGTCGGCTTCCTGCCCGAGAACAAGCGGGTCTATCCGAACGGCCCGATCGCCGCGCATGTCCTGGGCTTCGCCAATCTCGACGGGGTCGGCATTTCGGGATTGGAAAAATATATCGACGGGCAGGGCCTCGCGGATTTGCATGTCGCCGGGTTCAGCCTGACGCCGGATGATTTGAAGCCGATCACGACCTCGCTCGATCTCAAGGCGACCTATGCGGTTCGCGACGAACTCGCTAAGGGCATCGCCAAGTTCAAGGCTAAAGCCGGAGCTGCGTCTATTCTCGACGTCGACACCGGCGAAGTCGTCGCGATGGCGTCCTTGCCCGATTACGATCCGAACACGCCCGCCGACGCGCTCAATCCAAACCATATCAACCGGCTTTCCGTCGGCGTCTATGAAATGGGCTCGACCTTCAAGGCGATTTCGATCGCCATGGCGCTCGATCTCGGCAAGGTCAATCTCCACTCCCGGATCGACGCGCGCGACTCATTGCGCTATGGCCGCTTCACGATCCATGATTACCATGCGCAGCACCGCCTCTTGAGCGTGCCCGAGGTCTTTACCTATTCCTCCAACATAGGCGTCGCCCGAATGGCGCTGATGGTCGGAGTGGAAGGCCACAAGAACTTCCTGCGGAAAATGGGGCAGCTCGCGCGCCTGCGCACTGAGTTGCCGGAAACCGCCGACCCGCTCGTTCCCAAAAACTGGGGCGAACTCAACACAATGACGATCGCCTTCGGGCAGGGCCTTAATGTCGCTCCATTGCAGGCCGTGATGGCCGTGGGCGCCCTTGTGAACGGCGGAACGCTCATCACCCCAACCTTCCTGAAGCGCGGCGAAGCGGAGGCCAAGAAGGACGCCCCGCGCGTCGTCAAACCTGAAACCTCGGAATCGATGCGCTATCTGATGCGCCTCAACGCGGAGATCGGCACGGCGAAGATCGCCGACATCAAAGGTTATTTTGTCGGCGGCAAGACAGGCACCGCCGATAAGATCGTGCATGGCCATTATGCGACGGATAGGGTGTTCACGACCTTCATGGCGATCCTGCCCGCCGACAAGCCGAAATATCTCTTTCTGACGCTGCTCGACGAGCCGCAGGGGCTGCCGGAGACGCAAGGCTATCGCACCGCCGCCTGGAATTCGGGGTCCGTCACCGGCAAAATCATCGAGCGGACAGGGCCCTTGCTTGGCATTCCCCCGCGCATCGAATTTCCGACCCAGCCTTTTCCCCTTCTGGCGAAGCTCGGCTACGGCATCGCCAATGCGCCGGCGACCGGCGGAGGCGGGCATTGATGCGGCTCGCCGAACTTCTTCCAAGCGAAAATATTCCTGAGCCATTCGCTGGACGCGAGGTCAAGGGCGTCGCCTTCGACAGCCGCGCCGTGACCGAGGGCGCGGTGTTTTTCGCCGTGCCGGGAACGAAGGCGGACGGATTAGCCTTCGCGGCGCAAGCGGCGCAGCGGGGCGCGATCGCCATTGTGGCTGAGCGCGAGCCCGAGGCGTCGATCAAGTCGGCGGCTTTCATCAAGGTCGATGACGCGCGAAGCGCATTGGCGCGGGCCGCAGCGAGACTTTATCCGCGCCAGCCCGAAACCATCGTCGCGATCACCGGCACGAGCGGCAAGACCTCTGTCGCAGCCTTCGCGCGCCAGATCTGGGCCGCACTCGGCGCCAGCGCCGCCTCGCTCGGAACGCTTGGAGTGGTCGCGCCGTCAGGAGCCGTCTATGGCTCGCTCACCACGCCGGACCCGGTGACGCTCCACAAGACCCTGGATGAACTCGCGCGCAGCGGGGTCACGCATCTTGCGCTTGAGGCCTCCTCGCATGGCATTGCGCAGCGCCGCCTCGACGGCGTGCGGCTCGCGGCGGCGGGCTTCACCAATCTTTCGCGCGACCATCTCGACTATCACGCGACGCTCGAAGACTATCTAGACGCGAAAATGCAGCTCTTCGATCGGCTGCTGAGCCTTGGCCAGACCGCCGTCGTTGACGCCGACAGCGATGTCGCCGAAAGAGTCATATCCGTTTGCGAGAAACGCGGCTTGCGCGTCTTTTCGGTTGGATGGAAAGGGGCCGCGCTGCGGCTCCTCGAAGCGGACGCCGAGAATTTTTCGACGCGGCTTCGAGTCGCCCATGCTGGCGTGACCTTCACGCTTCGGTTGCCTCTCGCCGGCGCGTTTCAGGCGTCGAACGCCCTTGTCGCCGCCGGGCTTTGCATCGCGTCGGGAAGCCCGCCCGAGGCGGCTTTGGCGGCGCTGGAGCGGCTTGAAGGCGCGCCCGGCAGGCTCGAGCTTGTCGGCCGCCGCAATGACGCGCCGGTCTTCGTCGATTATGCGCATAAGCCAGACGCGCTCGACAAAGTGCTGCGCGCGCTGCGGCCTTTCGTCACGAAAAGGCTTATCGTGGTTTTTGGCTGCGGCGGCGATCGCGACGCCGGCAAAAGGCCGATCATGGGGGAAGTCGCGGCGCGCCTCGCCGATCGCGTCATCGTCACGGACGACAATCCTCGCTCCGAGGAGCCAGCGGCGATCCGCAAGGCGATCCTGGCCGGCGCCGTTGGTTTTGAAAATGTCCTGGAAATCGGCGACAGGGCCGCCGCCATCGCTCAAGCTGTCGCCATGCTGGAGCCGGGCGACGGTCTCCTTATTGCGGGAAAAGGCCATGAAACCGGCCAAATCATTGGCGACAGGACGCTCCCTTTCTCCGATTCGGAATGCGCCCGAGCGGCATTGAAGGAATACGCCGCATGACCAATGGCGCCTCAAGCGAGGCTTTGTGGACCGGCCTCGGACTCGTCGCCCCGCTCGCGGCGCGGGTCAGCGGCGGCGTGCCGCATGGCGGCGCGAAAGGGATTTCGATCGACACGCGAACGCTACAGGGCGGCGATCTCTTTTTCGCGATCAAGGGAGAAAGCAGCGACGGCCATGATTATGTCGCCGCCGCCTTCGGCAAGGGGGCGCTCGCCGCCGTCGTCGACGAAGCCCATGCCGATGCGCTTGCGCCGCTTGGCTCACTCTATGTCGTGCGCGACGTTCTTTCGGCCTTGGAGGGTCTCGGCGTCGCGGCCCGCAGCCGCACCGCCGCGCGCATCGTCGCAGTCACCGGATCCGTCGGCAAGACTTCGACGAAGGAGGCTCTGCGCGTCGCGCTCACGCAAGGCGGAGCCGTGCATGCTTCGGTCGCCTCCTACAATAATCATTGGGGCGTGCCGCTGACCTTGGCGCGGATGCCGAAACGGACGAAGTTCGGCATCTTTGAGATCGGCATGAACCACAAGGGCGAGATCACGCCGCTTGTCGCGATGGTGCGTCCGCATATTGCGATCATCACGACGATCGCCCCGGTCCATCTCGAAAATCTGGCGAGCCTTGACGACATCGCCGACGCCAAGGCGGAAATCTTTTCAGGCCTTGCGCCGGGCGGCGTCGCCATCCTCCACCGCGACATCGCGCAATATGACCGCCTCCTCGCGCAGGCGAAAGACTCGCCGGCGGGCTATGTCGCAAGCTTCGGCGAACACGAAAAGGCGGACGCAAGACTGTTGAACGTGACGCTCGCCGCCGATTGCTCGACGATCGAGGCTGAAATTTGCGGCCGGCCGCTGACTTATCGTCTCGGCGCGCCGGGACGCCACCTCGCGATGAATTCGCTCGCGGTGCTCCTCGCGGCCAAGGCGCTTGGCGTCGATCTTGACGCCGCCGCCGGCGCCTTGGCTTTTTTCGCGGCTGGGCCAGGGCGTGGCCAAAGACTGACCCTTGACGCCAAGGATGGGCCATACATTTTGATTGATGAAAGCTACAACGCCAACCCGGCGTCGATGCGCGCGGCTTTCGCGCTGATCGGAGCGCTGCCCTTGCCGGACAAAGGCCGCCGAATTGCAATTCTCGGCGATATGCTGGAGCTCGGCCAAGATGAGGCGGCCATGCACGCCGAGCTCGCCGCGGACATAGACGCGAATCATATCGATCTTGTTTACGCCGTCGGTCCCCTGATGAAGAATCTTTTTACGGCCTTGCCCGCGAAACTGCAGGGCGCCTGGCGCGAAAGCGCGGGCGATCTCGAGCCGATCGCCTGCGCCGCGATTCGAAGCGGCGACATCGTCGTCGTCAAGGGATCGAATGGAAGCCGCATGAGGGCGATCGTCGATGCTTTGAAGGAGCGCGCCGCCGCTCCGGGCGCGACGCTGGCAGGGCAGGGAGCTTGATATGCTGACCTGGCTCGCCGAGTTTTCAAATATTTTCGGACCGCTCAACCTGTTTCGCTACATCACGTTCCGCACCGGCGGCGCGACAGCGACGGCGCTCTTCTTCGTGTTCTTCCTGGGTCCGCGCGTCATCGCCGCCTTGCGTCTCAAGCAAGGCAAGGGCCAGCCGATCCGCGACGACGGACCCCAGTCGCATCTTCTCACCAAGAAGGGCACGCCGACGATGGGAGGCTTGATGATCCTGTCGGGTCTCATCGTCTCCACCCTGCTCTGGGCCAATCTCCGCAATCATTATGTGTGGATCGTTCTTCTTGTCATGATCGGCTTCGGGCTCATCGGGTTCTACGATGATTTTCTGAAAGTGACCAAGCAGACGCATAAGGGCTTCTCCGGGCGGCTGCGGCTCGCCCTGGAGGCTTCGATCGCGATTGCGGCCTGCTATGCGATGATCAAGTTCGGGACGGCCCATACCACGGCTCTCGCGCTGCCCGCCATCAACGGCTATGTCGCTGACCTCGGCCTTTTCTTTCTCGTATTCGGACCTTTCGTGATCGTCGCCTCCGGCAATGCGGTCAATCTTACCGACGGCCTGGACGGGCTCGCCATCGTGCCGGTGATGATCGCGGCGGGGACCTTCGGGATCATCGCCTATCTCGCCGGCAACGCAATATTCTCTACCTATCTCGGAATCAATTTCGTGCCCGGAGCCGGAGAGCTCGCCATTGTCTGCGGCGGCTTGATCGGGGCGGGCCTCGGCTTCCTCTGGTTCAACGCCCCGCCGGCGCAGATCTTCATGGGCGACACCGGTTCGCTCGCGCTCGGCGGCCTGCTCGGCACGATCGCCGTCGCGGTGAAGCATGAGATCGTTCTCGTCATCGTCGGCGGCCTTTTCGTCGTCGAGACCCTTTCGGTCGTCGTCCAGGTGGCCTCCTTCAAGCTCACAGGCAAGCGCGTCTTCAAGATGGCGCCGATTCATCACCATTTCGAGCAGCTCGGCTGGTCCGAGCCGCAGGTCGTCGTCCGTTTCTGGATCATCGCTTTCGTGCTGGCGCTCATCGGTCTTTCGACCTTGAAGCTGAGGTGACGATGACGCCGGTCACCGCCTATAAGGACAAGCATGTCGCCGTGTTCGGTCTCGGCGGCTCGGGATTCGCGACGGCGCAGGCTCTGGTCGCGGGCGGCGCTCGCGTCCTGGTCTGGGACGATAATGAACATGCGCGGGAAAAGGCGCGCGCGGCGGGCCTCAGAATCGAAAATCTTGCGACTATTGAGTGGCGAGATTTCACTTCGCTTGTTCTTTCTCCGGGCGTGCCCCTGACGCATCCGGCGCCGCATTGGACCGTCTTGAAGGCGCGAGAAGCAGGAGTCGAAATCATCGGCGACATCGAGCTCTTTTGCCGAGAACGCCGAAAGATCGCGCCGAAATCGCCTTTCGTGGCGATCACCGGAACGAATGGAAAATCGACGACGACGGCCCTCGTCTCGCATCTTTTCCGCAGTTTCGGTTTCGCTGTCGAGGTTGGCGGCAATATAGGCACTCCGATCCTGGCCTTGCAGCCGCCGGCGCAGGACCGCGTTCACGTCATTGAATGCTCGTCCTTCCAGATCGATCTCGCGCCCTCGCTCGATCCCTCGGTTGGAATTCTCCTCAACGTGACGCCCGATCATCTCGACCGGCATGGGTCGATTGAAAATTACGCCGCGATCAAGGCGAGGCTGGTGCGCAACGCCGATCAGGCCGTCATCGGCGTCGACGATAAATTCACCCTCGCCATCGCCGATGAGTTGCGTAAGGCGGGCCGTCCGCTGACCCTTGTTTCAGTGACTCAGCCGACGATTGAGAATGGCGTTGTTCTCGATGGCCCCCATATCATGCGCCGAGCCGAAGGCCGCTCGAGCGAGATTGCCGACCTTGCGGGTATCGCCTCGCTGCGCGGGGCGCATAATGGCCAGAACGCCGCCGCGGCGGTCGCGGCGCTGGGTTCCCTCGCCGACGATCTCGATCGCTTGAGGAAAGGCTTGCAGACATTCCCGGGGCTCGCGCATCGGCTGGAGGAGGTCGGGCGCAAGGGAAAGGTTCTCTTCGTCAATGATTCCAAGGCGACCAATGCCGACGCGGCCGAAAAAGCGCTGCTTTCCTTCGACAAGGTCTTTTGGATCATCGGCGGCCGGGCGAAACAGGGCGGCATCGAGCCTTTGAGGCCCTTGTTCTCAAAAGTCGTCAAGGCCTATCTGATTGGCGAGGCCAGCGAGGCTTTCGCGCAAACGATCGGCGATGCTTTCCCTTTTGAGATTTGCGGCGCGCTCGAGACGGCCGTACCGAGTGCGGCGCGGGACGCCGAGGCGAGCGACATCGCCGAGCCCGTCGTTCTGCTGTCGCCGGCCTGCGCGTCCTTCGATCAATTTTCCGATTTCGAGAAGCGCGGAGATAGATTTCGCGAGATAGTCAAAGCGTTGCTGGCGGCGGAGACGCAAGTCTGAACGAAACGAGACGGGTCCGGGGGAGCAGAGATGGTGTCGCGCGCGGAACGTTCGGCTGTTGCGAACTGGTGGTGGACGATCGATCGCTGGATGCTCGCGGCGGTCGCTTCGCTGATCGTGTTGGGGCTGGTGCTGACGATGGCGGGCAGCCCGCCGGTCGCCGAGCGGCTCGGCTTGTCGACCTTTCATTTCGTGCATCGTCAGGCTCTGTATCTGATGCCGGCGATCGCCGTGCTCTTCGCCACATCCTTTCTTTCGCCGCGGCAAGTGCGGCGCGTGGCTCTTTTCGTCTTTCTTTTGTCGATGGCCTTGATCATCACGGCGCTTGTCTTCGGGCATGAAGTCAAGGGATCGAAACGCTGGATCTTCGGGATTCAGCCTTCCGAGTTCTTGAAGCCGGCCTTCGTCATTCTCGTCTCCTGGGCGTTTGCAGAAGGCGGCAAGCGCCGCGACGTTCCGGCCAATCTGCTCGCGCTTGTGTTGTTGCCGATCACCATAATTCCATTGATCCTGCAGCCGGATTTTGGCCAGACGCTGCTTATTTCGCTGGTCTGGGCGGCGCTGTTCTTCATGGCCGGGCTGCACTGGTTCTGGGTGGCGGGCATTGGCGGCGCGGGTTTCGGCGCTGGGCTGCTCGCCTATAAATTTGTGCCGCATGTGCGCGCGCGCGTTCTCAAATTCATCGATCCCGCCGCTGGCGGCGGGATCGTCGATACGTTTCAGGTGGACACCGCGCTCGATAGTTTCCTGTCCGGCGGCTGGTTCGGCAAGGGACCGGGCGAAGGAACCGTCAAGCGCATTCTCCCCGACGCCCACACGGATTTCATCTTCGCCGTGACCGGAGAGGAATTCGGCATCATCGCCTGCCTCGTCCTCGTTTCGATATTCGCCTTCATTGCGCTGCGCGGCCTGCTGATGGCGGCGCGCAACGAGGATCCTTTTTGTCGCTTCGCGGCCGCTGGGCTCGTCATGCTGTTCGCCATACAGAGCGCGATCAACATGGCGGTCAATCTGCACCTCATGCCGGCCAAGGGCATGACCTTGCCCTTCATTTCTTACGGCGGGTCCTCCCTTGTTTCATTGGCGCTGGCGATCGGCTTTCTGATCGCGGTCACGCGCAAGCGTCCGGGCGCCGCGATCCTCGCCGATTCGCAAGCGGTGGGTTTCGCATGAGCGACGGACGCCCCATCGTAGTCGCGGCGGGCGGCACGGGCGGACATTTGTTCCCCGCCGAGGCATTGAGCAATGCGCTGGCCGCGCGCGGCATCGCGGTGGAGCTCGTCACCGAAGAACGCGCGACGAAATATGGCGCAGCCTTTCCCGCCCGCGCCATTCACAAGATCGTTGCGGCGACGCCGCGTGGGGGGGCAATCCTCGCCCGCGCGAGCGCAATTCTCACGCTTATCCGTGGGACGCTCGCGGCGCGGCGTCTCCTCAAGCGCATCCGCCCGCGCGCGCTCGTCGGCTTCGGCGGCTATCCGACCGTGCCGCCGGTGCTTGCAGCAACCCAGCTTCGGGTCCCGACGATCATCCACGAGGGAAACGCCGTCATCGGCAAGGCCAACCACTTTCTCGCTTCGCGCGTGGACGCCATCGCCAAGGGTTTCGACGCGCTTGGCGGCGTCAGCGAGAAGATCCGCGCCAAGACCATTCGCACAGGCAATCCCGTGCGCCCCAAGGTGATCGAAGCCGCGAAGATAGAATTTCCCGATTTCTCCGACGGCAGGTTGCGGCTTCTCGTCACCGGCGGTTCGCAAGGCGCAAGAATCATGTCCGACGTGGTTCCTGCAGCGATCGAGCTCATGCCGGAGAGCGCAAGGAGCAGGCTCGTTATTGTCCAGCAGGCGCGCGAGGAAGACATCGCGCGGGTTAAGGCTGTCTATGACAGGCTTGGGCTCTGCGCCGAAGTCGCCGTGTTTTTCTCGGATCTCCCGTTGCGCATCGCCAAGGCGCATCTCGTCATCGCTAGAGCCGGCGCCTCGACCGTTTCCGAACTCGCGGTCATCGGGCGGCCCGCCATTCTTGTCCCGCTTCCGCATGCGCTCGATCAGGACCAAGCCGCCAATGCTAAGCAATTCGCCGCAACCGGAGCCGCAATCGTCGTGGACCAGAGCGCATTTTCGCCGCAATGGCTGGCGACTGCTTTGCTGGATGCGCAAGGCGACCTGCCGGGCCTCGCCCGCCGCGCCGCCGCGGCGAAGCAGGCGGGCGTCGCCGACGCCGCCGAAAGGCTCGCCGATCTGGTCCTGAGCCTCGTCGCCGAGGCGGAGAAAAAACGATGAAACTGCCGCATGAACTAGGGCCCATCCACTTCATCGGAATCGGCGGCATCGGCATGTCCGGCATAGCCGAGGTTCTGCTCAATCTCGGCTATCGCGTTCAAGGCTCGGACGTCGCTGAAAACGCCAATGTGCTGCGCCTTCGCGACAAGGGCGCGCTGGTCCATATCGGCCATAGCGGCGCGAATCTCGGCGCGGCCGAAGTGGTCGTGGTCTCGACCGCGATCAAGCGCGATAATCCGGAGCTGGCGCTTGCGCGGGAGAAGCGGCTTCCCGTCGTGCGGCGCGCCGAGATGCTCGCCGAGCTCATGCGCCTCAAGCAATGCGTCGCCATCGCCGGCACCCATGGCAAGACGACGACGACCTCTCTCGTCGCGACCTTGCTCGTGGCGGGCAAGTTTGATCCGACGGTGATCAATGGCGGGATCATCAACGCCTATGGCACCAATTCCCGGCTTGGGGCAGGGGATTGGATGGTGGTCGAGGCGGATGAAAGCGACGGCACTTTCCTGAAGCTTCCCGCGGATGTCGCGGTCGTCACCAATATCGATCCCGAGCATCTCGATCATTTCAAGACATTCGACGCGATCAAGGAGGCCTTCCGCGCCTTTGTGGAAAATATTCCATTCTATGGCTTCGCCGTGATGTGCCTCGACCATCCGACGGTGCAGGAGCTCGTCGGCAAGATCGAAGACCGGCGAGTCGTCACTTATGGCGAAAATCCACAGGCCGACGTCAGGCTGGTCGACGTCGACCTCACGAATGGCGTTTCGCGTTTCACCGCGATCATTCGCGATCGTAAGGCTGGGACCGAGACCGCGCTCGAAAACATCGTCATGCCGATGCCGGGCCATCACAATGCGCTCAACGCCACTGCCGCCATCGCGGTCGCGCATCAGCTCGGCATGAGCGGGGACCAGATCCGTTCGGCGCTCGCCGGCTTTGGCGGCGTGAAGCGGCGCTTCACGCGGACCGGCGAATGGAACGGAGCGACGATTTTCGACGATTACGGCCATCATCCGGTCGAGATCGCCGCCGTGCTGCGCGCCGCGCGCGCTTCGACCAAGAGCCAAGTCATCGCGGTCGTGCAGCCGCATCGCTATACGCGCCTTCATTCGCTTTTCAATGAATTCGCGAGCTGCTTCAACGACGCAGACGCGGTCATCGTCGCCGATGTTTATCCGGCCGGCGAGGCGCCGATCGAAGGCGCCGATCGCGATCATCTCGTCACCGCCCTGAAGGCGCATGGGCATCGCCAGGCGTTTCCGCTGAAACGGCCGGAGGATTTGCCGGGCCTTGTCCGCTCCCTTGCGAAGCCTGGCGATTACATCGTGCTGCTCGGCGCCGGCAATATCACCCAATGGGCCTATGCGCTGCCGGGACAGCTCGCGGCGGGGGATGGCGCATGAGGCGCGTCTCGCCATGACGGCCGAGATCGCGCATGAGGCGCGAAACTCGGCCCTTCCCGACATCCTTCCCGAACTTCGCCGGGCGACGCCCGAACTGCGCGGGACGCTTGAAGCCCATGCGCCGCTTGCCGGGCTTTCTTTCTTCAAGACCGGCGGTCCCGCGCAGGCGCTTTTCGAGCCTGCGGATGAGGACGATCTTGCCTATTTTCTTGCCCGGCTCGATCCTTCGGTCCCGCTCCTGGCGCTCGGGCTTGGCTCCAATGTTTTGTTGCGGGACGGCGGCGTCGAAGGCGTCGTCATCCGTCTCGGCCGGGCGTTCCAGGACATCGCAGTGGAAGGCCTGTCGCTCACGGCGGGCGCCGGCGCGCCGGATGTGAAGCTCGCATCCGCCGCCGCCAAGGCGGGCGTCGCGGGCCTTTCGTTTCTTCGCGGGATACCGGGGTCGATTGGCGGCGCATTGCGCATGAACGCTGGGGCCTATGGCGCCGAGATCAAGGATGTTTTTCTGTCTTGCCGCGGCGTCGACCGCGCCGGGAAAATCCATGTTTTTTCCAACGCCGACATGGGGTTTTCCTATCGCCATTGCGGCGTCGCCAACGACGTGATCTTCACCCAGGCCACATTTGTTGGCGCTCCCGGCGACTCGGAGGCGATCCTGGCCGACATGGCGGAGATCACGAAAGCCCGCGCGGCGACGCAGCCCGTCAACACGCGCACCGGCGGCTCGACCTTCAAGAATCCGCCGGGGCAAAAGGCCTGGGAATTGATCGATAGAGCTGGCTGTCGCGGCCTCGCCGTCGGCGACGCGCAAGTCTCCGAGCTGCATTGCAATTTCCTTGTCAATCGCGGCGCGGCGAGCGCGGCCGACCTCGAAACATTGGGCGAGATTGTCCGCGCCCGCGTGTTCGAGACGAGCGGCGTGAATCTGGAGTGGGAAATTCTCCGCGTGGGGGCGCCGCGTTGAGCCTGTCCTCGCAGGCGGACCCGGAAGCCCTCACGCCGAAGAGCGATCTCTCGCCCTTCGAGACGCAGGCTTCGCCCGCTCCTCATGACGAGGGATCTTGAGCTTGTCGCCACCTCTCTCAGCTCTCATCCTGAGGAGCGCCCAAAGGGCGCGGCCCAAAGCCCTCATCCTGAGGAGCGCCCAAAGGGCGCGTCTCGAAGGACGAGGGCGCGCGCGACGCCATGAGGTGGGTCTGGTCCAATGCTGAAAACCTTGGCTGCAAACACGCTCTTCCATGGCGACAATCTCGCCATCCTGCGCGAACATATCGCAGATGAGAGCGTCTATCTCGTCTATCTCGATCCGCCCTTCAATTCGAACGCAAATTACAATGTGCTCTTCAAGGCGCCGTCCGGCGCGGCGAGTCATGCGCAGATCGAGGCCTTCGACGACACATGGCATTGGACGCAGGCGGCCGAGCAAGCCTTCGACGATGTGATGCAATCCGGCCATTCGGACGCGGCGGAGATGCTGCGCGCCATGCGGTCGTTCTTGAAAGAGAACGACATGATGGCCTATCTCGCCATGATGGCCGTCCGGCTTCTCGAATTGCATCGCGCCCTGAAGCGCGAAGGCTCGCTCTATCTCCACTGTGATCCGACCGCGAGCCATTATCTGAAGCTCCTGCTCGACGCCATATTCGGCAAGGAGAATTACCGGAACGAGATCGTCTGGAAACGGACGAACGCGCATAATGTTCGGACGCGGCAATATCCGCGCTATCACGACATCCTGCTCTTCTATTCAAAATCCGATCGCTTTTGCTTCAACGAGCAAGTTCAGCCTTATTCGGAGGCTCAGCTCGGCCGCTACCGCGAAGACGAGGATGGACGGCTTTATAAGGCTGAAAATCTGACGATGGTTTCCTCCACGCCGTCGCGCAATTTCGAATGGCGCGGTTCGCGGCCGCCCGCCAATCGCGGCTGGGGCGCCTCGCTCGATCAGCTTGAGACATGGTGGAATGAAGGGCGCATCCTCACCAAGCGCGATGGGACGCCGCGTCTCGATGGTTTGAAGGTCTATTTGGACGATATGAAAGGCAAGGCGGTCGGCTCGATCTGGGATGATGTGGAGCGCGTCGGAAACACCAGCGCGGAACGGCTCGGCTATCCGACCCAAAAGCCCTTGGCGCTTCTGGAGCGCATCGTCGCCGCCTCCTCGAACGAAGGCGATCTCGTCCTCGATCCTTTTTGCGGCTGCGGGACGACTGCGCATGCCGCGCAAAAGTTAAATCGGCGTTGGATCGGGATCGACGCGAAGGATCTGGCGATCGACTGGACAAGGCGTCGGATCGAGGGAGCCTTTCCGGGCCTTCGGTTCGATGTTCGAGGCGTGCTTGGAAAAGATCCGCAGGTTGAAATCGCGACGGTCGAAACCGCTTTCATGGGCGCTGGTTCATTTGCGCCTCGGCGGCGCGGCGCTGCGAGTCGTTTCACATGAAACCTTTTGGTAAGATTCTCGCCGCTCTCCTTACAAGTTTCACTGGATTATCCACATGACTTCCAAACATGTCGCGGTGCTCATGGGCGGCCTCTCGGCCGAACGCGACGTTTCTCTGCGCTCGGGCGAGGCCTGCGCCAAGGCGCTCGAGGCCGAAGGTTTTAAAGTCACCCGCGTCGATGTCGATCGGCGGGTCGCTGAAACGCTCGCGATCCTTCGCCCCGACGTCGCCTTCAACGCCTTGCATGGCCGCTTTGGCGAGGATGGAATCATGCAAGGCATTCTAGAAATGCTGCGGATTCCCTATACCCATTCCGGCGTGCTCGCCTCGGCGCTGGCGATGCGGAAAGATCGCGCCAAGGATATTTTGCACGCGGCGGGGGTTCCGGTCGCCAAGGGCTTGACGGTCGATCGGCTGATCGCCGCGAAAAATCATGTCTTGCCGCCGCCCTATGTGGTGAAGCCGGTCAGTGAGGGCTCCTCGTTCGGCGTCATCATCGTTCGCAAGGACCAGGCGCATCCGCCGCAGGAATTGACCAGAAACGATTGGGCGTTCGGCGACCAGGTTCTGGTCGAAAGCTTCATCGGCGGGCGGGAGCTCACCTGCGCCGTCATCGGCGACAAAGCCTATGCGGTCATAGAGATTCTGGCCGCCGACGGCGGCTGGTACGATTATGACGCAAAATACGCTCCGGGCGGCTCGATCCACGTCCTTCCGGCAAATCTTAAAGAAAATATTTACCAAAATGTTCAAGAGTTGGCCCTAGTGGCGCACAGGGCGCTCGGCTGTCGCGGCGTGAGCCGGACGGATTTCCGATTCGACGATTCTCCCGGGGGAACGGGCGAGCTCGTGGTGCTGGAAGTCAATAGCCAGCCCGGCATGACCGAGACCTCCCTCGTGCCCGAAATAGCCGCTTATGGCGGCTTGTCATTCGGTGAGCTTGTTCGATGGATGGTCGAAGACGCCTCTTGCGATCGCTGAGCGCGATGGATCGCGGCTTTGCGCCGGCGAGCCTGGCCTATGCCGGGGCGCTCTCCCTGCGCGAGGCGGAGGGGCTGCGGGTCAAGATCCGTCCGCGCGCGCGGAAATCAAGGTTTGGCTTGCGCGATCGAATTCTCGCCCGACTGGCGGGACCGGGCGTGAGCGCGATTTTCGCAGGGGCGGTCTTGCTCTCCACTGGCGTTTACGGCGCTGTGAAGGGAGGCCACTATGAGGCTTTCAAGGCCGCGCAAGGGGCCCCGGCCGACATTATCGCGAAAGCTTTTGGCTTCGGCATCGAGGCGGTGACGATCGCTGGCGAAAGCGAGCTCGCCGAGTCCGACATTCTCGCCGCCGCCGATATCGGCCCCCGCAATTCCTTGTTGTTCCTCGACGTCGCAAGCGTGAGGGAAAGGCTGCAAGCGCTTCCGCTCGTCAAGGACGTAAGCGTCACCAAGCTCTATCCGGACCGGCTCTTGATCGAGGTCGAGGAGCGGCAGCCTTCCGCCTTGTGGCAGAAGAACGGTCATGTCGACATTATCGCCGCCGACGGCATGCCCTTGGACGCCATGCGCGACCAGCGCTTCATTCATTTGCCTCTTGTCGTGGGCGCGGGCGCCAACGAAAGGCTCGGCGAATATCTGGCGCTGCTCGAGGCGGCTGGCGACCAGCGCGACAAAATCCGCGCGGGCGTTCTCATCGCGCAACGGCGCTGGACCTTGAAAATGACGAATGGGATAGACGTCCTTCTGCCCGAGCGCGAGCCGGCGGCGGCTCTTGCGAGTTTTATTCAGCTTCAACGCGACTCGCATATCCTAGACAAGGATGTTCTATCGTTTGACTTGCGCCAACCTGGACGCGTCGTCGCGCGATTGACCGAGGACGCCGCGGCCGCGCGGGCCGAGTCGACCGCCCACAAGACGAAATCGAAAGGCGGCCCGACATGAGTTCGCCGGCGCTGCCGCCCCGCCTGCGCCCTTTGCCCGGGCGCAAAAGCGCTATCCTCTCTGTGCTCGACATAGGAACGTCGAAGATCGTTTGCCTCATCGCGCGGCTCAACCCGAGCGCGCCCTCCGAGTCGTTGCGCGGCCGCACCCATCGCTGCCGCATTCTCGGCATCGGGCATCAGCGCTCGCGCGGGATCAAGAGCGGCGTCGTCGTCGATATGGACGCTGTCGAGAACGCCATCCGGCTCGCGGTCGATGCGGCCGAGCGGATGGCGGGGGTGCAGGTCGAAAGCGTGATCGTCAATGCGAGCGGCGGCAGGCTCGCGTCGCAGCTCTTCGACGCCAAGGTCGCGATCGCCGGGCGCGCCGTGACCGAGGCCGATGTCCATCGTGTGCTCGAAGCCTGCACCACGCGCGGCGGGCGGCACGGGAGGGCTGCGCTTCACAGCTTGCCGATCGGCTTTTCGCTCGGCGAAACGCGCCATATCCAGGATCCGAGAGGCATGATCGGCGACGAGCTCGGCGCCGACATGCACGTGCTGAGCTGCGACGCTTCCGTCGCGCGCAATCTGATGCTCGCGGTCGAACGCTGCCATTTGGGCGTCGACGCGATGGTCGCCACCCCTTACGCCGCCGGCCTCGCCACGCTCGCCGACGACGAAGCCGAACTCGGCGCCGCCTTGATCGACATGGGCGCCGGCACGACATCGATCAGCGTCTTCGCCGGCGGCAATCTCACGCATGTCGACGCTTTCGCCGTCGGCGGCAACCACGTCACGACCGATGTCGCGCGCGGCCTCAGCATAAGGCTCGCCGACGCCGAGCGGCTGAAGACGCTTTATGGCGCCTGCTTGCCTTCGGCCTCGGACGAACGCGAGTCGATCGCGGTCGTGCAGGTCGGCGAGGATGGCGACCATGCCGGGCATTTGCCCAAGGCGCATCTCATCCGAATCATCAAGCCGCGCGCGGAAGAAATTCTCGAGCTCGTGCGTGATCGGCTGAAGAGCGCTGGCCTGCCGGCGCATGCGGGACGCAGGCTGGTGCTGACCGGCGGCGCAAGCCAGCTGACCGGCATGCAGGAGGCGGCCAAGCGAATCATCTCCGGGCAGGTTCGGATGGGCCGGCCGCTCGGCGTTCAAGGCCTGCCCGAATCAGCGAAAAGTCCGGCTTTTTCGGCCGCTGTTGGACTCCTTGTCTATCCGCAAGTGAGCGGCAATGAGCATTTTCGGCCCTCGCGCGGAGCTGTTGCGCCTGGGTCCGACGCGAGTGGATACATCGGGCGGGTCGGCCGATGGCTCAAGAATAGTTTTTAGCTGTTGACGGCGGCGTGAAGAGTCGGCGGACCTCTTCATTTTCGTCGAAATATAACGTGATATGAACCCTGGGCGTCCTTGACCGGCGCTCCAACGTCGAGAGGCCAGACGATGACGATCAATCTCAAAGCTCCGGAGCTCCGGGAACTCAAGCCGCGTATCATGGTATGCGGCATAGGCGGAGCTGGCGGCAACGCCGTCAACAACATGATTGTCTCCGGCCTGATTGGCGTCGATTTCATCGTGGCCAACACCGACGCCCAGGCGCTCACCTCGTCGAGAGCCGAACGAATCATCCAGATGGGGCTGCAGGTGACTGAAGGTCTCGGCGCCGGTTCGCAGCCCGAAGTCGGCCGCGCCGCAGCCGAGGAGGCGATCGAGGAGATCCGCGATCATCTCACCGGGGCGCATATGTGCTTCGTCACCGCTGGCATGGGCGGCGGCACCGGCACCGGCGCGGCGCCGGTCATCGCCCGGGCCGCGCGCGACATGGGCATTTTGACTGTCGGCGTCGTGACCAAGCCGTTCCAATTCGAAGGTGCGCGGCGGATGCGCGTCGCCGAGGCCGGCATCAATGAATTGCAGAAATCGGTCGATACGCTGATCATCATCCCGAACCAGAACTTGTTCCGGATCGCCAACGAAAAGACGACATTCGCCGACGCCTTCGCGATGGCTGATCAGGTGCTTTATTCCGGCGTCGCCTGCATCACCGACCTGATGGTGAAGGAAGGCCTCATCAATCTCGACTTCGCCGACGTTCGCGCCATCATGCGCGAGATGGGCAAGGCGATGATGGGGACCGGCGAGGCGACCGGCGACCGGCGCGCAATTCTCGCCGCCGAGGCCGCGATCGCGAATCCCTTGCTCGATGAGGTTTCGATGAAGGGCGCGCGCGGGCTGCTCATCTCGATCACCGGCGGCAATGATCTCACCCTTTACGAAGTCGACGAGGCGGCGGGCCGGATTCGCCAGGAAGTGGACGAGGACGCCAATATCATTCTCGGCGCGACCTTCGATCAAAGCCTCGATGGAATCGTCCGCGTCTCAGTCGTCGCGACGGGAATCGATCATCCCGTCGGCGCCTATGAATTGACTGCCGCGGAATCGCGCATCACCGAAGTTGCGAACCGTTTGCGGGCGCAGACGGCCGCGCGGTCCGGCGACGCCCCGCAAGCCCATCAAGGTTTGGCGCTCGACGCCTATGCCGGGGCTCGGAAGGATTCGCATCATGAAGAGCGAATCGCACAGGCGGCCCAGCATTTTGCTCCAGGCCCGAATGGGGCTCAGCACGCCGTCTACATTCAGGAGACGGCGCCGCAAGCGCATCATTTCGTCGAAACGCAGCAAGCGCGGGATCTCGACGACCATTTCGACGCCGGTCCGTTCATCCCAAATGCGCCGGATTCTCCTGTCATCCGGCAGCAGAGGATGCCGCAGATCGACGATCTTCCGCTGCCTGGACAAAACCAGATCCGCGCGCATCGCGGAGAATTGCAGACGCAGCAACATCCCGAGGTGAAACGTCGCTCGCTGCTCGAAAGGCTCGCGTCCTTCGGCACCAGCCGGCAGGACGAAGCGGCTGGCGCCGCTGCGCCGCATGAACGGCAGGCGCCGCAAATAAGGCCGCAGCCGCAGCCGGCGCCGGCCCAGCGGTCGCAGCAGCCGAATCCCATACACGCTGAATATGGCAAACGCGCGCATCCGCCGGCGCCGCAGAGAGCCACGCAGCCGCCGCTCGACCAGCATGGCAGGGCTCTTTATCAACCTCGTCCAAATGAGGAGGATCAGCTCGAAATCCCGGCCTTCCTTCGGCGCCAGTCGAGCTGAAACCGTCTTGTCGGCGTCCTATTCCCGCTTTTTGTCTCGGACAGCGGGAATAGGCTGTCCGAGATGGAGCCGCAAAAGAATTCCGGCCGATGATTCTTCGGTCGATCATTGTCCGAGGCAAAATCCCGCGCCGCCGTTTCCTCGGCGGCGCCGGGCCGATCGGCGATTTGTCGGCCGAATGCGTCATCGCCACACTAATGCCGTTTAGTCGCCGCACCTATCTACAGCGATGCTGGCGCAATAGCGCTGGTTGGGCTAGAAAGAATTCAAAGTCCGGCAGGCTGTCTAGGCGATGATCGAGCAAAACGCATGAATGAAGCGTCAAATGAGATGCACCAGTCGCGAACGCCGCTCGCGCGCGTCGCGGCTCGCTTGTTGCGGTTTTCGGCTGTCGGCGCCTTGGCGCTGTCGGCGTCGGCGTGCTCTTCGGCCGATTCATTCAATCCGCTTAATCTTTTCTCGGGCGAGAAATATAAGACCGAGATCGTGCCCGACGTTCCGGCGGACGATCTCTACAATCAGGGCCTCGCCCGGCTGCAGCATAAGGACTACTCTGGAGCCGCCAAGAAATTCGCCGATCTCGATAAGCAATATCCTTATTCGCAATGGCAGAGGAAAGGTCTTCTGATGACCGTCTTCAGCCAATACCAAAACGCCAGCTATGATGACGCTATCGCGTCGGCGAAGCGCTATATCGGGCTCTATCCGACATCCCCTGACATCGCTTACGCCAATTATCTCGAGGCGATGTCCTATTACAATCAGATCCCCGACGTCAGCCGAGATCAGGAGCGGGCGGCGAAGGCGGCGGATCTGTTCGCCCAGATCGTCGAAAAATATCCGAAATCGGAATATGCTGAAGATTCGCGCTACAAGCTGCAGGTCGCCCGCGACCAGCTCGCGGGCAAGGAAATGCTCGTCGGTCGCTATTATTTAAATCAGCACAATTATGCGGCGGCGATCAATCGTTTCCGCGAGGTTCTCGCCAAATATCAGACGACCCGCCATGCCGAGGAAGCCTTGATGCGGCTGACGGAGGCTTATTTGGCGCTCGGCATCACAAACGAGGCGCAGACCGCGGCGGCCGTTCTCGGCCATAACTTCCCCGATTCGATCTGGTACAAGGACGCTTACGCCCGTTTGCAAAGCGATGGGCTGGAGCCGCATGAGGACCAGGGGTCCTGGATCTCGAAAGCCTTCCTCCACAAAATGGGTCTCGGCTAAAGCGCCGTTCGAGGGCGCATCGGGGGAGGCTTCGACCCCATGCTTGTTCAGCTCTCCATCCGCGACATAGTCCTGATCGACAGGCTCGATCTCGGCCTCGGCCGCGGCTTGACGGTTCTGACCGGCGAGACCGGGGCCGGCAAGTCGATCCTGCTCGACGCCTTCTCTCTGTCGCTCGGCGCGCGCGGAGACGGCGCTCTGGTCCGCCAAGGCGCGGCGCAGGGCCAGGTGACCGCGGTTTTCGAGCTCGACGCCGGCCATCCGGCGCTTGCGGCGGCCGAGGCGCAGGATATTGACGCCGACGGCGGTCTCATCTTGCGGCGCGTGCAATTGGCCGACGGCCGGACTCGCGCCTTCATCAACGATCAGCGGGTGACGACCCAGGCGCTTAAAACGATCGCCCGCGAGCTCGTCGAAATCCACGGACAGCATGATGATCGCGCGCTCGTCAACTCAAGCACGCATCGCCAGCTGATCGACGCCTATGGCGGCTTGAGCCGGGAACTCGGGGCCGTGCGCGCGGCTCACGCGCTCATGCGCGACATCCGGGCCGAAAGCGTCAGAGAGCAGGCGCGGATCGAGAAAGTGCGCGCGGAGGCGGATTATCTGCGCCATGCCTTCGCCGAGCTCGATAAGCTCGCCGCGCAGCCCGGCGAAGAGGATGCGCTGGCCCTGCGCCGCTCCATCATGATGCAGTCGGAAAAGGTCGCCGGCGAACTTCGCGACGTTTATGACGCTGTCGCCGGCGATGGGTCGCCTTTGTCGACCCTCTCATCCGCTTTGCGCCGGTTGGAGCGCCGGCAGGCTCAGGCCCCCGGATTGATCGCGCCGGCCGCGCAGGCGCTCGACGCCGCCTTGACCGCGCTCGATCTCGCGGCGCAAGCGCTCGATCAGGCTCTGCGCGAGGCCGATTTCGATCCGCGCGAATTGGAGCAGGTCGAGGAAAGGCTGTTCGCCTTGCGCGCCGCGGGGCGTAAATATGCGGTTCCCGTGGACGTTTTGCCTGAGCTCGCCGAGAAATTCGCCGCAAGCCTCGCCGAGCTCGACGCCGGAGAAGCAAAGCTTCTGCAGCTGACGCGCGCGGTCGAGGCGGCGGAGGCCGAGTATGAGGCATCGGCTCGGGTCTTGTCGGAGGCGCGAAAAAAGGCGGCCGCCGGGCTCGACGCCGCAGTGAACGCAGAGCTCGCGCCCTTGAAGCTCGAGGGGGCGCGATTTTCGACCGAAATCAGCGTCGAGCCCGTAGGTCAGGATGGGTGCGACCAGGTCGAGTTCTGGGTCCGCACCAATCCTGGAACCAGGCCCGGTCCCTTGATGAAAATCGCATCGGGCGGCGAACTCGCGCGTTTCATGCTGGCTCTAAAAGTGGTTCTCGCCGACCAGGGCTCGGCCCCGACGCTTGTCTTCGATGAGATCGACACGGGGGTTGGCGGCGCAGTCGCGGACGCGATCGGCCAGCGCCTCGCGAGGCTCGCGTCCCGGGTGCAAGTGCTCGCCGTCACCCATGCGCCGCAGGTCGCAGCCCGCGCCCTTGGCCATTTCCGCATCGCCAAGGATCCAATGGATCGCGGCAGCCGCGTCGCGACGCGCGTGACCGATCTTGGCAAGGAAGCCCGGCGCGAGGAGATCGCCCGCATGCTGGCCGGCGCCACGATCACCGACGAGGCGCGGGCGGCGGCTACGCGCTTGATGGAGGGCGCGCAATGACGTCAAGACGTTCTCGCGCCGGGCTCACGACGAACCCGGAAGCCCGAGCGGGCTGCTTGGGATGCTCGTCGTGCGGAGCACGTTTCGAGCGACGTCACGCCGTCAGCGCGGCAGGACTTTCTTTCCAGGGCGGAGCCGGCTGCGCGCGGAGTTATGAGCCAGAGCGTTTTCGAGAACAGCCGTGATTTCAGACGCGAATATGTCGATGTGGAATTTCGCGGCTTGCGCTTTGATGAGATTCGGATCGAATCGCATTTGCTCGAATTCACAGACCGCCTGCTCGATCGCCGCCGCGGTTTGCTCGTAGAAAAAAAGGCCGGAGACGCCCTCTGTCAAGGTCTCGGTCGCCCCGCCGCGGCCGTAAGCGATCACGGGGCGGCCACTCGCCATGACTTCGACTGGGACTATTCCGAAATCCTCCTCGCCCGGAAAGATGAGGGCGCGGCAGCGCGCGTAATGACGCCGCAGCGCCTCAAAGGGTTGCGGCCCAAGCACTTTTATGGTCGGTCCGGCCGATCTGCGAATTTCGGGGAGCATCTCGCCGCCGCCGATGACCACCAGCCGTCGGCGCGAGGCGTTGAAAGCCTCGATCGCCAAGTCCGGCCGCTTATAGCCGACGAGTTCGCCCGCCAGGAGGTAATAGTCTTCCACTTCGGCGGCGGGAACGGTCTCGAACGCGTCCGCATCGACGGGCGGATGGATCACGGCCGCGTCCCGCCGATAGTATTTCTCGATGCGAGCGGCGACCGTCTGCGAATTGGCGATGAAATGGTCGACCCGCATCGAGGCGACGGAGTCCCAGGTCCGCAAGTAATGCGCCAGAGGCGGCATTAGAAGACCTGTGATAAAACCGGCGCGGTCGCGGTAATCGTGAAACATATTCCAAATATAACGCATCGGCGAATGGCAATAGCAGATATGGACGGCCCCGGCCGGGGGAATGACGCCCTTGGCCGGCCCGGACTCGCTGCTGATGATCAAATCATAGCCGCGCAAATCGATCTGCTCGAGCGCGATCGGCATCAATGGCAGATAGCGCTTGTAATTTCGGCGAGCGAACGGAAGCGAGTTGATGAAGGTCGTCGTGACCTTGTGTCTCCGGATCGTATCGGAGACCGCATCCGGATTATAGACATGAGTAAAAATATCAGCGTCCGGAAAGAGCTTGCAAAGAGCCTCGAGGACCTTTTCTCCCCCACGCATGGAGACCAGCCAGTAATGGATGATGGCCACCCGCATGGCTGGCGTTGCTCCTTCATTAGGATTGCAATTCATGCTTTTTTGAGGAGTCCTCACCGGCGGAAACAGCCCAGCCAGAAACTCCGCACGCCCGCTTCGAAGCGGACGGCGGACAAAGATGAACATCGAGCGCGTCCCGCCACGGCCCAAGCGCCAACTCCAGCGCAAGAATCCGGCCAAAAGAGGGCCGCTTCTGCTGAAGTTCGGCGACGGCTGACCGCGCCAAAGATGTAGCCTTTGCAGCGTATCGCAGAAAAAGTTGAACGGTCCTATTCTGAGATATGCTGAAATTCGATCGATCCGCTCGCTTACGGGCATTACGAAATCAGTAGCTTCCTTTTCGTTCGATGACGGCGCTTACCGTCCGCAGCAATATGGAAAGGTCGATCGGGAAGCGCCAATTCGACACGTAATTTGCGTCCAACTCGACTCTCTTGTCGTAGCCGCAGTCGCTCCGGCCGCTAACTTGCCACGCGCCTGTCAGGCCAGGCCGCGCCGATAGATAAAGCTCAAGCCGGTCGCCATAGCGCGACATTTCAGCGGGAACGATTGGGCGCGGTCCGACCAGACTCATCTCGCCGCGCAGGATATTGACGAGCTGTGGCAATTCATCAAGGCTCGATTGCCTCAAAAATCGCCCCAAAGGCGTGATGCGCGGATCATTGACAAGCTTGCGGCTGGCTTCCCATTCCGCTCGAGCATTGGGGTCGGCGTCGAGCAATGCAGCCAGCACGTACTCTGAATCGACGCACATCGTTCTGAATTTGAAGCAGATGAATGGACGCCCGCCAAAACCGACCCGGACTTGCCTGAAAATGATCGGGCCGGGCTCGGTCAATTTCAACGCCAGGGCTACGAGAGCAAATAAAGGAGACGTAATCACAATAGTAAGTAGCGATACTATGTAATCAAATATCCGCTTTACTTGACCGCCTATAGCATACTGCGTTATTTGACGCCCATCTGCAGGTTGTGAGTCAATTGATATAAAATCAGCCATGACATTATCATCTTGAATTGATCCGAAATGTATCACGTGTCTCATCCGTCTAAAATGTACGACAGGCCCACGCGCAAAGCTCAATATTTAGCTGGCACTTTAGAAGAAAACGATACCCTGAATTTCAGGAGAAATCAACACGAAATTGACAAAAAGACGTTACTACTTATAGGCATACTCGAAGATATTAGTTATTATATAGATCTCTTGATATTTATTCTTCGGCTATGAATAAATATCATTTGTCTAAACGAACAAATCAGTCGGCCCACATGCGGGCCGTCAGACGCGATCTCGCCGCTTCCTCCGGGGCCTGTGTCGCCTAACGGCGAGGCGGCCATTTCATCCGCGCGGCGCGATGCGAACGGGCGGTTGCGGCGCCCATGGGTCGCAAGGTTAGAAAGCTCATAAGTTTGATCGAGAGCGGCGCCATTCAGCGCCAAAGGCGCCGGAAGCGTCTCGCGCGGGGCGCGCAATCAGCGGGGAGGACCGGCGCATCAGCGCGCTGACTTTGCTGCTTTGTTCTTCGAACGGAATACGGAGCGCTCTGATCCGCCATATTGGGCGCTATACTTGCCGTAGTAATAGTCGCTTCGATAACGTTCGTAGCGTCCGATGGTCGACATGTCGACCTTGTTGATGACGACGCCAAGGAGGCGCTCATAGAGTTCGGGCGCGTTGGACAGTCCATGTTTGGCAGCGTCGATTCTGGTGCGCCCCCATTCGACGACAAAAAGATAGGAATCGATGAAATTAGTCGCCGCGCGCGCATCGATGACCGGAATGAGCGGCGGCAAGTCGACGACCACATAGTCGTAGCTTTGGCGAAGCGTCTCGATCAGATGCCGCATAGCGTCGGACGCGAGCAGTTCGTTTGTGTGGAGCATTCTCGATTGCGCGCTCGATTGTGCGCCCGAGGACAGCAAGCTCAACCCGCTTCTCGGATCGTGCAGGAGCGCCTCTTCGATCGATAGGCGCCCGGCCACGACGTCGACGAGCCCCGGGCAGTCTGGAGCCAATTGGCGCGACAGCGTCGGATTGCGAAGATCGGCGTCGATCAAAATGGCGCGGGCGCCGCCATGCGCTATGAGCTGCGCGTAATTGGCCGCGACCGTCGACTTCCCTTCGTGCGGCAAGGTCGAAGTGAGGCCGATGACCTTCTGGGATTTTATAACGCCCTTGAAGTCCGTCGCGACCTTGACCGCCCGCAACCCCTCCGTGAATTGCGAGAACGGTTCGTCGAGAACATGGTCGAGCATTGGCTGCTGACGCACGAGCCGGGTTTCGTTCGAAGCCGAAGGCGAGGTTCCCGTGGCGTGCGGATCTTCGGATTCTGCCGCCGGCGGCGCAGTCAAGCGCGGAAGCATCCCGAGACAATTGGCGTTCAGGGCTTCCTCCACTTGCTCGCTCGAGCGAAACACGCGATCCGACAGTTCGCGCGCCGACGCGACGCCGAAGCTCGCCACCAGGCCGATCGCCGCCGTCAGCAAGAGCACAAGCGGCGTCTTCGGAAAACTCTTCGTCAAAGGCGCGTCCGCAAGACCAATGAGGCGCGCTTCGGTGATCGGAAATGACTGCTGCTGAACGGCGTCCATGTAGCGCTGGAGGAAATTGTCATAGAGCGATTTGGAGGTCTGGGCGCCGCTCTCCAATTCGCGCAGTTGGACCTGGGCCTGATTGGTGATCTGCGATTGTGAAACGGCGTTGCCTAGGCTGTGGCTGATGCTTTGTTCGCGCGCCTGCGCGATTTCATATTCGCTCTTGTAGCTTTGCTCGATCTTCCGCATCTCATCCTTGATGCTATGCAGGACCTCTCGCATCTGGGTCTGCTGATTGATCACGGAGAGATGATTCGCGCCATATTTCTGCGACCAGATCGCCACGCGCGCGGCCATTTCGAGATATTGTCCGCGCAGCTTGACGATAATTTCGTTATGGAGAGCGTCCGCGATTGACGCATCCGGCACATCCTGATTCATGATCTGCCGGATGCGTTCGTAGCGGGCTTTTGCTTCGGCGGTCGCGGCCTGGGCCAGGATCAACTGACTGTTGACCTCAGAGATCTGCTGATCGTTCATCAGCCGGCCGCCGGCGTCGATGATGTTATTCTTCTCGCGGAAATCCACGACCGCCCGCTGCTGCGCGGAAGTCTGGGCGCGCAGCTCCTTCAGGCGATCTTGCAGCCAGACGCTCGCCCGTCGCGTCGCCTCATATTTGGCTTCGAGCTGATCGTCGATATAGGCCTCGGCGATCGCGTTCGCCATGCGGGCGGCTTTCTCCGGATCCGTCGATTGGACGCTGATCTCCATCACATAGCTTTGGCCGACGCGGGTCACCGTGCGCCGGCCTTCGAACGCTGCGATGAGCTGGCGCATCAGCCGGGACTCCGAGGGCGGCGGCGGCTCGCTGCTCTTGTAGAGGTCCGATATCAGGTTGAATATCGACTGAATGAGGCTGGGGCCGCCGCCGACGAATTCAGGATCTTCCATAAGCCGCAACTGCTTTATGACGGCGCGGCTGACATTCGGGGATTTCAGGATTTCGATCTGTGTCTGAACCATGCCGGCGTCGACGACGACGTCAGGCCCGGGTGACTGATGCTCATAGAGTTGCGACTTGTGGGCGTCGATCACCATCGAGGCAGTGGCGACATAGATGGGCGTGGCGTTGAAAAGGTAGAAGGCTCCGAGCGCCATTGTCAAAGTCATGATGACGACGAAGATCGCCAGCTGACGCCGAATGATGGTTACGAAGAAATTGCGCGGTTCGACTCCGGAAGGTCCCCAGCCGCCCTGGGCCGCTTCCTCCGTCCGCAGCTGTTTGTTAATTTGCAGCATTCTATCCGTCGCCGTCCTTTCCAGCCCGCCGGGTTTGCCGCGCTGCTGAGCGATGCGCGCCGCTCAATGCGCCACGAAACCGCTCGCGGCCGGCATTAGCAAAATGTTCGTTGCGCCGAAAAAGCTAACTTTAATTGTGTGGCGCCGAACGTCCTTCCATGCGAATTTTTATATCCGTCTTCGACATAAGCCGATGTTTCGACGATGCCTCCGTCTGGCTACAAGGATCGCTCCGGGTGCCGCTCGCTCGGTCCGGTCTGTCGCCACTGCGCCGACGCGAGCGGTTTGAATTCGGAACTCGCGGCGTCCGTCGCGCTGAAAGCACAACGCGAAAAAGACTTTGACGCGCGGAACCAAAGCTTTGCTTGCATCAGCGCCGCAAAAGCCAAATCTCTCAACAAAATAGCCACGCGGGCAAAAATCCCAGAAAATATCATTGTCTCTGCGTACAATTCGAGGTCTCTGCGTGCAATTGGAGACGTAAATATCTTGCAAAATTAGCTTCAATTCAGCTCTCGAACAAGTCTCAAACAAGTCATGGGGCTACAATTAGAAAAACATATATTTGTAATTCGTGTCTGGACGCGCAGTTTATATATAGTATCAACATATCAATATAAACTGTGCTATGTCACTTGAATTATATATTATGATAAATGTCATTTACCGTAAGCTGAGGAGGGGGCTTGGAGCCTCCGCCAAATCCCAGATGAATTACGAAGCCTACGAAGCTAAAAGTATTTTTCGAGCAGGGCAGGGCCGCCTCCAGATTGCCGATAGGCTTATTTGAACGCTTTCCATTTGGATATGGCGAAAGCCACATCCCGATCTGTGCGACACAGTCCAGCTTTCGTCACATTTTTTTACTGTCGATCTGGCGTCTGTCCCATGGGGCGATTTAGAGCTGTGCGTTTTTCTTTCACTTCGTGCAAACGGCTGGCCCATTTGGGCCTTTACTGTGGCGCGATGCCGGACCGAATGCGGCCTCGATCAGCGCGCCGGCGTTCAAACGCGCTTGACGACCGCCGCCTTGACGGCTGCCCTTCCGAGGCATATCCAAGTAGGCGGGACACCTTTCCCCAACGAAAGGCGCCCATCTGAAAGGATGGTCATATGACTGCGACGATTCCCGCCATGCGGCCGGCGTGCGCAAATTTTTCTTGCGGCCCCTGCACCAAACATCCCGGCTGGCAAATCCAAAATCTTCAGGGCCCGACGCTCGGGCGCTCGCATCGGGCCAAGGTCGGCAAGGGCAGGCTCAAGCTTGCGATCGACCTCACCCGAGAAGTCTTGCAGGTCCCCCCGGATCATCGCATCGCCATCGTGCCCGGCTCCGACACGGGCGCCGTCGAGCTTGCGCTTTGGTCCTTGCTCGGCCAGCGCGGCGTCGATGTGATCGCCTGGGAATCCTTCAGCGAGGGCTGGGTGATCGACGTCGTCGAGCATTTGCAGATCAAAAACGCGCGGGCGCAGGTCGCCGATTATGGCGAGATCGTCGATCTCGCGAGCCTCAACTTCGACAATGACGTCATCTTCGCCTGGAACGGCACGACCTCCGGCGTGCGCGTCCCCAATGCGGATTTCATTCCGGCCGACCGCAAGGGCCTGACGATCTGCGACGCGACCTCGGCGGCGTTCGCGCAAAGGCTCGACTGGTCGAAGCTCGATGTCGTCACCTTCTCCTGGCAGAAAGTGCTCGGCGGCGAAGCGGCCCATGGCATGCTCATTCTCGGACCCCGCGCGGTCGAGAGGCTGACGAGCTACACGCCGCCGTGGCCCTTGCCGAAGCTGTTCCGCCTGACACAGGGCGGCAAGCTGATCGAAAGCATTTTCGAGGGCGAGACCATCAACACGCCGTCGATGCTTTGCGTCGAGGATTATATCGACGCGCTCAACTGGGGAAAATCCATCGGTGGCCTCGACGCGCTTGTCGCCCGCGCCGACGCCAATACGAAAGCGCTCAGCGATTGGGTGGCGAAAACGCCTTGGATCGACTTCCTCGCCAAGGATCCGGGCGTCAGATCGAACACCAGCATTTGCCTCAAGATCGTCGATCCGCTCATCGTCGCGCATGGCCTCAAGGCCGAGGCCGATTTTGCGAAATCGATCGTGAGCCTGCTCGAGAAGGAAAAAATCGCCTATGACATCGGCGCCTATCGTGATGCGCCGCCCGGCCTTCGCATCTGGTGCGGCGCGACGGTCGAGACGAGCGACGTCGAGGCCCTGACGCTTTGGCTCGATTACGCCTTTCAAAAGGTCAAGGGAGAACTGGCCAAGGCCGCGTGATTTGGCGCGGTTGCTGGGACGTTCAGCAGAGGCGCGCGCGGCCGTATGCCAGGCTTTTGGCGGCTGCGCTCTTAATCTCTGCGTAGCGATGGAAACGACATAGGCTTCGCTCGAAAATTCCTCAAGGTCTGGAGAAGGCCATGGCTCCGCGCGTGCTCATTTCCGACGCTCTTTCGCCCGCCGCCGTCGCCATTTTCAAGGAGCGCGGCGTCGATGTCGATTTTCAGCCGGAGGTCGGGAAGAACAAGGACCGGCTGGCCGAGATCATAGGGGATTTCGATGGCCTCGCGATCCGGTCGGCGACAAAGGTCACCGCCAAGATTCTTGAACGAGCGGCCAAGCTCAAGGTCATAGGGCGCGCGGGCATTGGCGTCGACAATATCGACATTTCCGTCGCAACGGCGAAAGGCGTGATCGTCATGAACACGCCTTTCGGCAATTCCATCACGACCGCGGAGCACGCGATTGCGCTGATGTTCGCGCTGGCCCGGCAAATTCCTTCAGCCGATGCTTCGACCCAGGCGGGCAAATGGGAGAAGAATCGCTTCATGGGGGTCGAGATCACCGGCAAGACCCTCGGCGTCATCGGCTGCGGCAATATCGGCTCCATCGTCGCCGAACGCGCGCTCGGCCTGCGCATGCGCGTCCTCGCCTATGATCCTTTCCTTTCGCCGGAGCGGGCGTTGGATCTCGGCGTCGAGAAGGTCGAGCTCGACGATCTCCTCGCCCGCGCCGACATCATCACCCTGCATGTTCCGATGACGCCGCAGACGAGAAACATCCTTTCGGCGGAACATCTCGCCAAGACGAAGAAAGGCGTTCGAATCATCAATTGCGCGCGCGGCGGGCTTGTGGACGAGGTGGCCCTGCGCGCCTTGCTCGACTCCGGTCACGTCGCCGGCGCGGCCTTCGACGTGTTCGTAAATGAGCCGGCGATTGAAAACCCGCTGTTCGGCCATCCGAATGTGGTTTGCACGCCGCATCTCGGCGCTTCGACCAATGAGGCGCAGGAAAATGTCGCGCTCCAGATCGCGGAGCAGATGTCGGATTATCTGACCCGCGGCGCGATCTCGAACGCGGTCAATTTCCCCTCAATCACGGCGGAGGAGGCGCCGAAGCTCAAGCCCTTCATCGCCCTCGTCGAGCGCCTCGGCTCCTTTGCCGGACAACTCGTCGAAACCTCCATCAAGAAGGTGACGATCACCTATGAGGGCGGCGTCGCCGAGCTCAAGACGAAAGCGCTGACGGCTTCGGCGATCGCCGGGCTTTTGCGTCCCTTGCTTTCCGACGTCAATGTTGTCTCCGCCCCAAGCGTGGCCAAGGAGCGCGGCGTCACGATTGACGAAGTGACCCGCGCCGCCGAAGGCGATTATGAATCGCTCATCACTCTGACCGTTGCGACCGAGGCGCATGAGCGTTCGGTTGCGGGCACCGTCTTTCACGACGGCAAGCCGCGCATTATTTCGATCAATGGGATCGAGGTCGATGCGCTGGTCGCGCCGACGATGATTTACGTCAGCAATGAAGACAAGCCGGGCTTCATTGGCCGATTCGCGAGCATGCTCGGCAATGCGGAGGTCAATATTGCGACCTTCGCCCTTGGCCGCGATCGCGAGGGCGGTTCGGCCGTCGCGCTCGTCGAGGTCGACGGCTCGGTTCCGGATAAGGTTCTCGCCGATGTCAAAATGCTTCCGGGCGTGAAAGAGGCCAAGGCCCTGGCTTTTTGACCGGGTCGCGCCAAAGCGCAAGCATCGCAGACGTCAAGTTGCCGGCTTGCCCATTTTGATTGTCCAGCCTTGTGCAGGCAGGACGACAGCGGCGCAGCAGCGACCTGTGTCCGAGCGCAAAGCGCACCATTTCCTTATTATATTACAGATACTTAGGGAGACTTTGCTGGCGTGATCGGCATAGGCGCAAGGGAGGGGCGTTTTGCCCGCGACTGTGACAAGAAGGCATCGCGCACCAACGAAATAATAAATCCATATAAATTTACGTTGAAGCGTCCGGCGCACTCTGCGTTATTTGGTCGCTCCCCCCTAGGGCTTGATGGGAGTGCACCATGGCATCAACAGATAGATTTTGTGCTTTACTTTCGCTCTGTGCGGCGGCGCTCTTCTTAGATGCGGGGCTGTACGCCCATGCGGCCGATGTCGCCGCCAAGCCGGCGGCTCCGCCGCCCGCATGGATCGACACGTTGACCGTGTCCGGCGCGGTGGAAGCTGGCGAAACCTTTAACCCGGCCTATCCGCCCAACGGCCTGAACTTTGGGCAATTGTTCACCGACAAGTCCAATCTTGCGTTGCTTAATCAAGCCTTGCTGACAATACAGCGTCCACTCGATCCCAATGCGACCGGATATGATTTCGGCTTCAAAGTCCAAACGATGTATGGTTCGGACGCACGCTACACGCATTTTCTGGGCGAGCTCGACTATATCATTCCGAATAGGACTCAATTCGACGTCGTCGAGGCCTATGGCGTTGTCCATTTGCCCTGGCTCTACAAGGGCGGCGTCGACGTCAAATTCGGCCAATATGTCACTTTGGAAGGCGCCGAAGTCATCTCCGCCTCAGATAATCTGCTTTATTCGCATTCCTATATCTTCAATTTCGGCGTTCCGTTGAAGCATACCGGCGTCATGACGATCTCGCATATCGATCCTTTGGTCGATATTTACGCGGGCGTCGATTCCGGCGTGAACACCTCGGTCGGATGGCCAGGCGATAATAACCGCGGCGTGGCCTTCCATGGAGGCGTCGGCCTCAACCTGCTCGATGGAAATTTCACCATCTTGGCGACCACCCATATCGGGCCCGAAAACCCGGACGTGCCCGCCGTCATCGCGGGCTGCGCCTGCAATCCGAACCGGGCGCTTCGCTACCTCGACGACGTCACCACTACCTGGAAGGTGACCGATAAGCTCACCTTGATCAACGACATCAACTATATCCACGACAACGCCTTCCATGCGAGCGGCTATGGCGTCGCCCAATATGCCGCCTACGCAATCACTGACTGGCTGAAGATTGTGGGACGCGCGGAGGTTTGGCGCGACGCGGAAGGCTTCTTCGTCGCCGCCTATCCAGGCAATTTCGACTTCGTCAATGTTGAGCATGGCTTTAACTTTCTCAACCTCGGCGGCGGCAGCTTCTTCTCATACGGGTTTATCTCGGCGCCGGCGCCCACCACTTATTTGGAGCTGACCGCCGGCCTCAACATTACGCCGACGCTTCCGGCGGATCCGGCGCTTCCGTTGATTAAAGCGCTGATCGTCCGTCCAGAAATTCGCTACGACGCGTCCTTGAGCCATACGACCCCTTTCGACGCAGGGCGAAAAGCGTCGCAATTCACATTCGCGGGAGACATTATCGTCAAGTTCTGAGGGGCGTTCTTGAACGGGGCCGTTTGACGGTCCCGTTCACATGCTCTCTATCCATCGCTTTTCGAGCCGGCGTCGAAAGCGGTCGTTCGCCTATACGAAATTTATATGCAGCAGGGCCGTCGAGCCCGATCGAACCTATACGCCGTCTGCGATAATCAATGTCCCCGTCTCACTTCGCTTGGATGGCGCGCAAAGCGCTAGGCGGCGAAAATTGTGAGCGATAGCGCAGCCGCCTTGACCTGCGTCAACGCCCTTTCCTTATACGAAATTTATATTTTCGGTGCCGGCAAGCGCGCTCGACCCTATACGCGGCGGGCGCAATAACCGCGCCTACGCTCGCCCCGCGCTTAGCCGGGGAGGCGCAAAAAGGGACCATGTGATGTTCAGTTACCTTCCCGACGTAGCCTACGTCGCGATCGGCGTTGCAGCTTTCGTCGTCACTTCGCTTTATCTCGACGCTTGCGGCAGCTTGTGAGGCCTCATCCATGACAGTTGACCTCGTGCTCGGCGCGATCGTGACGATCGGCCTGCTTGTCTATCTCGTCTTCGCCTTGATTCGTCCCGAGCGCTTTTGAGGAAGGCTTTCCATGACCGCCAATGGCTTCATTCAAATCGCGCTCTATTGCGTGATCGTCACGCTGCTGGTCCGGCCGTTTGGCTATTACATGACCCGCGTCTTCAACGGCGAGCGCACACTGCTTTCCATTGTTTTGCGGCCGATCGAGCGCGCGTTCTATTTCGTGAGCGGCGTGAGGGAGCATGAAGAGCAGGATTGGCGCGGCTATGGCCTCGCCATGCTTACGTTCAGCGTGGCCGGCTTCATCGTCCTCTATGCGCTGCAGCGCCTACAGGCCGTGCTGCCGTTCAACCCACAGCAATTGGACGCCGTTGCGCCGGATCTCGCCTTCAACACGTCGGTGAGCTTCGTCACCAACACCAATTGGCAATCCTACGTGCCTGAGACCACCATGAGCTATCTGACCCAGATGGCCGGGCTCACAATGCACAATTTTGTGTCGGCTGCGACCGGCATCGCTCTCGCCATTGCGCTCGTCCGCGGCTTCGCTCGTCGCTCCGCCCACACGATCGGCAATTTCTGGGTCGATATGACCCGCGCGGTTCTCTATGTGCTTTTGCCGATATCGATCGTCGTCGGCCTGGTTTTCGTCTGGCAAGGCATGCCGCAAAATCTGAACCCCTATGTCGAGGCGACCACGCTTGAAGGCGCCAAGCAGGTGATCGCGCAGGGCCCGACGGCTTCGCAGGAAGTCATCAAAATGCTTGGAACCAATGGCGGAGGATTCTTCAACGCCAATTCCGCGCATCCCTATGAAAATCCTAATGCTCTGACAAATTTCATCCAGATCGTCCTGATCTTTTCGATCGGCGCGGCGCTCACCAATGTCTTCGGCAGGATGATCGGCAAGGAGCGTCAAGGCTGGGCGATCTTCGCCGTCATGGGCATCCTGTTTCTGGCGGGCGCATTCACGGTCTACGCCGTCGAGAGCCACGGCAATCCGGCTTTCGCGGACCTTCCAGTCAATGTCGCGCCAAGCGCTCTCCAGGCCGGCGGCAACATGGAAGGCAAGGAAGTCAGGTTCGGCATCGCCAATTCCTCCCTCTTCTCGACGATCACGACCGACGCCTCCTGCGGCGCCGTGAACACGATGCACGACAGCCTGCTGCCGCTCGCCGGCATGGTCCCGATGATCAACATCATGCTCGGCGAAATCATCTTCGGCGGCGTCGGCTCCGGTCTCTATGGAATGCTTCTCTTCGCGATCGTCGCGGTCTTCGTCGCCGGCCTCATGGTTGGCCGGACGCCGGAATATCTCGGCAAGAAGATCGAGGCGAAGGAGGTCAAGATGGCCATGCTCGCGATTCTGATCCTGCCTTTGTCGATGCTTGGCTTCACCGCGATAGCCGTCGTCGTGGCTCCCGGCCTCGCCAGCCTCGCCAACGCCGGCCCGCATGGCTTCAGCGAGGCGCTTTACGCCTATGTCTCGGCGACCGGCAATAATGGCAGCGCCTTCGCTGGCCTCAGCGCCAATACGCCATTCTGGAACACGACGCTGGGCCTTGCAATGTGGATCGGGCGGTTCCTGTTCATCGCGCCGATGCTGGCCATCGCCGGATCTCTCGCCGGCAAGAAACTCGTTCCGGCGTCGGCCGGAACCTTCCCCACCGACGGCGGGCTTTTCGTCGGTCTTTTGATCGGGGTGATCTTGATCATCGGCGGCCTCACCTTCTTCCCGGCGCTCGCGCTCGGACCCATCGAGGAGCATCTCGCGATGTACGCGGGCCTCCTCTACTGATCGCTGCAAAAGCAATTCTCGCGAACTGCAAGGCCAAACCAATGGAAACCAGAACATTGCCGCACAAGACAATGGTGCGACGCGGCGTCTCGTCCCTATTTGACCCTGCGATCATTCTGCCTGCGATCGCAGGGTCTTTCCGGAAGCTCGACCCCAGGCTTCTCATCCGCAATCCGGTCATGTTCGTCGTCGAGATCGTGAGCGTGCTGACGACGATCCTCTACCTGCGGGACCTCGTGACCGGGGTAGACGCGGCCTCATTGAAGTTCACCTTCCAGATCTGGCTTTGGCTCTGGATCACCTTGCTTTTCGCGAATTTCGCCGAAGCCGTCGCCGAAGGCCGCGGCAAGGCGCAGGCGGCGACATTGCGCAAGGCGCGAACCGATACGGTCGCAAAACGTCTCATCGCCGCTGAGGGCTTTCACACCGAGCAGGTCCCGGCCGCGGCTCTGAAGCAGGGCGATCTCGTCTTCGTCGAGGCCGGCGACCTCATTCCGAGCGATGGCGACATCATCGAGGGCGTCGCCTCCGTCGACGAATCGGCGATCACCGGCGAATCCGCGCCGGTCATCCGCGAGAGCGGCGGCGATCGCTCCGCTGTGACGGGCGGCACCCGCGTTCTGTCCGACTGGATCAAGGTCCGCATCACTGCGGCGCAAGGCTCGACCTTCCTCGACCGCATGATTGCTCTGGTGGAAGGCGCCGAGCGGCAGAAGACGCCGAACGAGATCGCGCTCAACATCCTTCTCGCCGGCCTGACGCTGATCTTCGTCTTTGCGGTCGCCACAATTCCGAGCTTTGCGCATTACGCCGACGGCAAGGTTTCGGTCATCGTCCTTGTCGCGCTTTTCGTCACCCTCATCCCGACCACGATCGGCGCGCTTCTTTCGGCGATCGGCATCGCTGGAATGGACCGTCTGGTGCAGTTCAACGTCCTCGCCATGTCGGGGCGCGCGGTTGAGGCCGCGGGGGACGTCGACACCTTGCTTCTCGACAAGACCGGCACCATCACCTTGGGCAACCGCCAGGCCGCGGAATTCATTCCGCTTCCCGGGGTCAGCGCCATGGAGCTCGCCGACGCGGCTCAGCTCGCCTCGCTGTCCGACGAGACGCCGGAAGGCCGCTCAATCGTGGTGCTCGCCAAGGAAAAATACGGCATTCGCGGCCGCGACATGGGCGAGCTCAACGCCAAATTCATTCCTTTCAGCGCCTTTACCCGATTGAGCGGGATCGACACCGACACTTCGGTCATTCGTAAAGGCGCGGTGGATGCGATCCTGGCCTTTGTTCGCTCTGATGCGTCAAACTCTGCGCGCGAGGGGGATGGCGGGGTCGCGGCGGCCCGCGCCCTTGTGTCGGACGCGACCGTGCGCTCCTTGACGGCAAGCGCCGACAAGATTGCGAAATCGGGCGGGACGCCGCTCGCGGTCGCCAAGGACGGTCGTCTGCTCGGGGTCATTTACCTGAAGGACATCATCAAGGGCGGCATCCGGGAGCGCTTCGGCGCCTTGCGCCAGATGGGCATCAGGACGGTGATGATCACCGGCGACAATCCTCTCACCGCCGCGGCGATCGCGGCCGAGGCCGGCGTCGATGATTTTCTCGCCCAAGCGACGCCCGAGGCGAAACTGAAGCTGATCCGCGAGGAGCAGGCGCAGGGCAAGCTTGTCGCCATGTGCGGCGACGGCACCAATGACGCGCCCGCCTTGGCGCAGGCCGATGTCGGCGTCGCCATGAACACCGGAACCATGGCCGCGCGCGAGGCCGGCAATATGGTCGATCTCGACAGCGATCCGACGAAGCTGATCGAGATCGTCGAGATCGGCAAGCAGCTTCTCATGACCCGTGGGGCGCTGACGACTTTTTCCATCGCCAATGACGTTGCGAAATATTTCGCGATCATCCCGGCGATGTTCATCGCCTTCTACCCACAGCTGCAAAGCCTCAACGTGATGCATCTCGCCACGCCGCAGAGCGCGATCCTGTCGGCGATCATCTTCAACGCCTTGATCATTGTCGCGCTGATCCCGCTCTCGCTACGCGGGGTCGCCTACCGGCCGGTCGGCGCCGCGACCATTCTGCGCCGAAACCTTCTGATCTATGGCCTTGGCGGAATCATCGTTCCCTTCATCGGCATCAAGCTGATCGATCTCGTGATCGGCGCCGTCGGTCTTGCTTGAGGACAAAGCGAAATGATCAAGCATTTGCTTCCAGCCATCATGTTGACCATTCTCATGACCGCGCTGACCGGGCTCGCCTATCCGCTTGCGATGACGGGCATAGCCCAACGTCTTTTCCCGCATCAAGCCAATGGCAGCCTCATCGAGCGCGACGGCAAGGTTATAGGCTCGGAGCTGATCGGGCAGAATTTCGCCGGGGACGGTTATTTTCACGGCAGGCCCTCAGCCACCACGGATACCGATCCGAATGATCCGACGAAAACTGTGCCGGCGCCGTATAACGCCAGTAATTCGGGGGGCTCGAATTATGGTCCGACCTCGAAGGCTCTGGTCGATCGGGTGAAGGAGGAGGCGCAAGCGCTCGCGGCGCAGAACCCCTCCGCGCCGGTTCCGGTCGATCTCGTCACAACCTCGGCGAGCGGCCTCGACCCGGATGTTACGCCCGCTGCGGCTCTGTTTCAGGTCCCGCGCGTCGCCAAAGCGCGCAGGCTTTCCGAGGACCAGGTGCGCCGCCTTGTCAACGATAACACTGCGGGTCGGCTCTTCGGCATCCTCGGCGAGCCGCATGTCAATGTGCTGAAGCTCAATCTCGCGCTTGATAAGAGTTTCCCAACGCGCGAGAGCCGCGAGGGCAAGGAGACTCCATCGGCGGCGACTCAGGCGGCTCCGGCCTCTTCGACGGCTGCGCTTGCACCGCAGCCGGAGGCGGCTGTCGATGACGTCTCTTCATCCGCCGCTGAGACTGAGACGCCCGCAGCCCCTGTGGTCGCCCCGCGGGAGGTCGCGGAGTCCACGCCGCCTGCAGCCAAACTCGCCGCGCCGCCGCCCGCGGTCGAGGCGCCTGCAAAATCCGCGATCGTGTTTCCATCAGAGATTTCGCCGGCCCATGCTGCTGAAAAACCCGGCGTCGCGCGACTCAAAACCTGCACCGACCAATTCCACGCCAATGCGACGACCAACGCCAATGGCGGCCTGAAGTGGACGGACTATTGGAAGGAATGCAAGAAGCATTTAAAAGGCTGACGCAAGCTGTTGATCTGGACGCATGAACAAGAAGGCCTGCGTCCTTCGACGCCGCTTTTTTTCTCGCCTGGAGCTGTTTTCTCTTGGATAAAGGATAGAGCGCCTCACATTAGCTGAACGCGAGGCATTCTAAGCGAAAGCGCCGCCAAGTATGGAGAAACGCGACAGCGCCGATCGGCGGCCCTCGCCTGACGCCCTTCTGCGCGAGACGCAGCAGTGCGAGCAGGGCCGCCTGAAGATCTTTCTCGGCGCCGCGCCGGGCGTCGGCAAGACCTATGAAATGCTGACGACGGCGCGAGCCAAGAAAGCCGAAGGCGTCGACGTCGTCGTCGGCGTCGTCGAGACCCATGGGCGCAAGGAGACCGAAGCGCTTCTGGAAGGGCTCGAAATCATCCCGCGCCAGAGCATTTCCTACAGGGGACATGTTCTCACCGAGATGGATCTCGACGCCATACTCAAGCGGCGTCCGCGGCTCGTTCTCATCGATGAGCTCGCCCATACGAATGCGCCCGAGAGCCGGCATCCGAAGCGCTACATGGATGTCGAGGAGCTGCTCGCGGCCGGGATAGACGTCTTTACGACGCTCAACATCCAGCATGTCGAGAGCCTCAATGACGTCGTCGCCAGGATTACGCGCGTCCGGGTTCGCGAGACCGTGCCGGATTCGATCATCGACCGCGCCAATGACATAGAAGTCGTCGATCTTACGCCGGAAGATCTGATCGTCAGGCTGCAGGAAGGCAAGGTCTATGTGCCGGACCAGGCCGAACGCGCCATTCAGCATTATTTCTCTCCCGGCAATTTGACCGCCTTGCGGGAGCTCGCGCTGCGCCGGACCGCGCAGCGCGTCGACGAGCAGATGGTCGATTACATGCGGCAGCACGCCATCGAAGGGCCATGGCCCGCCAGCGAGCAGGTGCTGGTCCTCGTCGATGCGGCGCGAAGCGCCAACGCCGTCGTGCGCTACGCCAAGCGAATGGCGGATCGACTCAAGGCGCGATGGGCGGCGATCCATGTAGAGACGCCGGCCGAAGCGCGCGCGAACGAGGACGAGCGAGACCGCGTTGCGCAGACCTTGCGCCTTGCGCAGAGGCTCGGCGCTGAGGCCATTTCAATCCCTGGCCAGGATGTCGCCGACACGGTCGCCGAATATGCGCAAGCCAATAATTTCACTCATATCATCGTCGCCAAATCGGAGCCGGGGCGCTGGCGCGATTTTTTCCGGGGGTCCTTCTCCCAAAAGCTGATCCGCATCGCCGGCGACACGAGCGTTCACGTCATTGCCCGTCCGGCCGACCGGACCGGCGGCGCCTCAGCGGCAATCAAAGCGCCTGAAGCTGGAAGGGAGCGCATCGACTTCAAAGCCTATGTCGTCAGCCTTCTCTTTGTCGCAGCCGCGACCGTGATCGCCATTCTGCTGCGGCAAACGCTTGGCGTTGCGAATGTCGCATTATCGTTTCTGGTCGCGGTCCTGGCGAGCGCCGTAACCTATGGCCTATGGGCGTCGCTGCTTGCATGTCTGGTCAGCGTTCTCGCCTATAATTTCTTTTTCCTGCCGCCGCTCTACACGTTCACGATTGCTGATCCCGAAAATGTCGTGCACCTGTTCTTCTTCGCGATTGTGGCGATCATCGCGAGCAATCTCGCTGCGCGTCTGCGCGCCCAGGCGATCGCCGCAAGGCAAAAGGCGCGGATCACCGAGGAGCTCTATCTTTTCAGCCGCAAGCTCGCGGGGGTCGCGACGCTCGACGATCTCCTATGGGCGACTGCGCATCAGATCGCCTTGATGCTGAAGGTTCGCGTCGTCCTGCTTCTGCCCGAAGACGGCGGCCTTGCGGTCAAGGCGGGATTTCCGCCCGAAGACATGCTCGACGACGCCGATCTCGCCGCGGCGCGCTGGTGCTTTGAAAAGAACCAGTCGACCGGGCGCGGCGCCGACACGCTGCCGGGCGCGAAGCGTCGTTTTATGCCCTTGCGCACGGGCCGCGGCGCCGTCGGCGTCGTCGGCATTGACCGCGACAAGCCAGGGCTTCTCCTGACGCCGGAAGAGTCCCGTCTCTTCGACGCGCTGTCCGATCAGGCGGCCCTCGCAATCGATCGCGTCAATCTTGCGCGAGACATCGATCGCGCCCGCCTGGCGGCGGAGACGGATCGCCTGCGCAGCGCGCTGCTCACCTCGATCTCGCATGATCTGCGCACGCCTCTCGCCTCGATCATCGGCTCCGCCACGAGCCTTGTCAGCCATGGGCGAGAATTCGACGCAAACGTTCAAGCGAGCCTCATGCGCACCATTCAAGAGGAGGCCGAGAGGCTCAATCGCTTTATCGGCAATCTGCTTGACATGACGCGGCTTGAATCCGGTCCGCTCAGGCCGCAAGCGACGCCGATGGACCTTTCCGATGTTATTGGCGCGGCGTTGCAAAGGGCGGCCAAGATACTTCAAAACCACGAGGTCGCAATCGAACTCGAGGACGGATTGCCCATGCTCGATCTCGACATGGTGCTGATGGAGCAGGTCCTGTTCAATCTCTTCGACAATGCGGCGAAATATGCGCCGCCTCATTCGCGCATCACGGTCACGGCGAACCATGAGGACGGGTTCGTCGTCATACGGGTTCTCGACGAGGGCGATGGCGTGCCCGAAGCCGATCTCGAGCGGATTTTCGACAAGTTCTACCGGGTGCGCCGCACCGATCGGCAGCGCGCCGGCACCGGCCTCGGCCTCGCGATCTGCCGCGGCTTTGTCGAGGCGATGGGGGGCGCGATCACGGCTGGAAACCGCATCGACCGGCGCGGCGCCGTCTTCACGATTAGGCTTCCCGCGCTGGCCGCGCGCAAGCCAGCGCCGGAGACGCTTTCATGACGCCGCGCGCAGGTCCGCTTCGCGTGCTTGTCGTCGACGACGAGCCGGCAATCCATCGTTTTTTGCGCGCCAGCCTGGAAAGCCAGGGCTATGTCGTCGCTCAGGCCGTCGACGGAGCCTCGGCTCTTCAAGTCGTGCGCAGAAGCGCGACTGACCTTGTCGTGCTCGATCTCGGATTGCCGGACATGGACGGCCTCGATGTCGTCAGGAAGATCAGGGAGAGCGGCGCAACCCTGCCGATCATCATTCTCTCGAGCCGCGAAAACGAAAGCGCCAAAGTCGCGGCGCTCGATCTTGGCGCCGACGATTATGTCACGAAACCGTTCGGAGTTGATGAGCTGCTGGCCCGAATTCGCATGGCGCAGCGGCACCGGTTGCAGCAGGAGGGCGAAAAGCCCTTGTTCCATGCCGGCGACCTTTGCGTCGATCTCGTCCGGCGGATCGTGACCGTGCGCGGTGAGGAGGTCAAGTTTTCGCCACGCGAATATGAGGTTTTACGCCTCCTGGTGGCGCATGCCGGAAAAGTCCTCACGCATCGTTTCATGTTGCGCGAGATTTGGGGCGGGGATGCGGATGTGCAATATCTGCGGATCTACATTCGCGCGCTGCGTCAGAAGATTGAAGCGGACCCGGAGCGACCTCAGCATATTCTCACCGAGACCGGCGTCGGGTATCGTCTCCGCGAGCCCGATTAGTTCGGCTCGAAAATCCATGCGAAGGCATATTTATGGATCTCGCCGACCTCATTGATCCGAACCGGGTGGTTTTCGGCGCCCGCGCGAACAACAAGGAGCAGTTGCTTCGCGATCTTGCGGCGCGGGCCGCGAGCCAGCTCAACCTTGACGCGCAGACCATCTCCAGCGCTGTGCTGGCCCGCGAGGAGCTCGGCTCGACCGGGCTCGGCGAAGGTTTCGCCCTTCCGCACGCCCGCATTCCGGGGCTTGACCATTTTTTCGGCATGTTCGCAAGGCTCAACAAGCCGATTCATTTCGACTCGATCGACGGCAAGCCGGTCGATCTCGTTTTCCTTCTGCTGATTCCGGCGACTGCCGGCGGCGAGCATCTTGCCGCTTTGGCCGCCGTCTCCAGGAATTTGCGCGACCGCGATTTCGCCGCGAAATTGCGCAAGGCCGCAAGCGCGGCGGCGCTTTGCAGCCTCATTTGCGACCCGCAACATTCGCGCTGAAGCCTTTTCAAGCGGCGGCAATGAGTCCCGGCTGGGCTTGCACGACTTTGCGATCGACATAGGGCTCAAATTTCACGAAATTCTCGCGAAACATTCCGATGAGTCGCCGCGTCGTCTCGGCGAAATCCTCCTTCGAGGCCCAGGTCCTTGCCGGGTCGAGGAGCTCCGGCGCAATTCCTGGGGCCGAGCGCGGCGCAAGCAGACCGAATGCGGGATCGATGCGAAAGCTCGTTCTGGCGAGCGAGCCGTCCAAGGCGGCGCGCAAGAGCTCACGCGTGACTTGGATCGGCATGCGGCTGCCGACCCCATATTTGCCGCCCGTCCAGCCGGTATTGACGAGCCAGCAATCGACCCGATGCCGAGCGATGAGGTCCCGCAAAAGATTGCCGTATTCGGAAGGGTGGCGCGGCATGAAAGGCGAACCGAAACATGTCGAAAAGGTCGCTTGCGGCTCGCGCACGCCTTTTTCCGTCCCGCCGACCTTGGCCGTGTAGCCGGATAGAAAATGATACATCGCCTGGGCTGGATCGAGCTTGGCGATCGGGGGCAATACGCCGAAGGCGTCGCATGTGAGCATGACGATGTTTTTTGGATGGCCGGCCCGTCCGGTCGCCGAGGCGTTGGCGATGAAGTCGAGCGGATAAGCGATGCGCGTATTCTCTGTTTTCGAATCGTCGTCGAAGTCCGGCGTCCCCGTCAAAGGATCGACCACGACATTTTCCATGATCGCGCCGAAACGCTCGGACGTCGCAAAAATTTCAGGCTCCGCCTCGCGCGAGAGCTTGATCGCCTTGGCGTAGCATCCGCCCTCGAAGTTGAAGACGCCCTCCGCGCTCCAGCCATGCTCGTCGTCGCCGATCAGGCTGCGTGACGCGTCAGCCGAAAGAGTGGTTTTGCCGGTTCCGGAAAGGCCGAAGAAAAGCGCCGTGTCGCCGCCCGGGCCGGCATTCGCCGAGCAATGCATCGGCATGACGCTTTTGGCTGGGAGAACGAAATTGAGATAGCCGAAAACCGCCTTCTTGATTTCTCCGGCATAGCTTGTTCCGCCGATCAGCGCGATTCTGCGGCTGAAATCGACGGCGATGACGGTTTCCGACCGGCAACCGTGCCGCGCCGGATTGGCCCGGAATGAGGGCAGATCGAGAATCGTCAGGTCGGCGACGAAGCTCATAAGCTCCGCCGTGGCCGGACGGATCAACAGGTTGCGGATGAAGAGAGAGTGCCACGCATATTCGGTATAAATGCGGACCTTCAGCTGATGCGCGGGCTCCGCGCCGCCATAGAGATCCTGCGCGAAGAGATCCATCCCCTTGGCATGGGCGACCATATCGGCGCGGAGCCTATCGAAATGCTCCGGCGCCATCGGCTGGCAATTGTCCCACCAGATCGACCGATCGGTGAGCGCATCCCGCACAATGAACTTGTCTTTCGGCGAACGCCCGGTATGAGCGCCTGTTTCGGCGACCAGGGCGCCGCCTCTCGCGATCCTTGCCTCGCCCCGCCGGATCGCTTCCTCGTAGAGACGTGGAGCTTCCAGATTGTAGGAAACGCTCCTCAGGTCCTCGAGTCCGAAAGACTCGGCTTGGAATTTTGGATTGACTGGACCGGCCTTCAGCATCTTGCTCTCCCGCCGATTGATCCCGCGATATTTGGGGATCCGAGGCCTTAACTCAACGTCGGGGGATAGGCGGAAGTTGCGAAAAGAAGCGGACGGCGTCGTTTAAACCTGTTGTCGCTCCGCTCAATCAAGGAAGCGCTCGCAACGTTCGAGAGTTTAGACGAATTGGGAAGAAGGAAGCGCTACGCGAGCGTGGGTCAGAGCTGAGCGCCAGCTTCAAGCTGCGCTGCCCATGCTCCCACGCAGGCGCCGGATGGGCGCCCGGACTCTCCATAAATTATGTGGTCCCAGCAAATGGCCCAATTAGATAGGACCATATGTTGGGACCACAATTCTATACGCACGAGCGCCAGCTTCGCCAGTGGCGCATGCGTCAATGCACGCTCACCATTTCGAGCTCATGCTGCATCGCGTTGGCTACGGCCGCGTCGCGCGAATCGGTGACGGCGATCGGCGTGCCGTCAGCCGCCAATAGGGCGAAGAGCTTCAGGCCGGGCTGCAGCGGCGGAACCGCAGGAAACATTCTGCTCACTTCTTCCGAAAGGATCGGCTTAAGATAAGCGACGCGCCCGCCGCCCAAGCTCGCGAGCTGCTCGTTCGTGAGCAGTGCGGCGGCCTCGTCTTTTGTTTCATTCAACATCGTGGCTTCTCCTTCATTGCGGTCTCGATCAGACCCGCATTCGTGCGAACCTTCAGTCTCGCACATTTATCTCGACCTTTTGGACTTTCGGCTCCGGCTCGGGGCGAACCAGCTCCACCGAAAGAAGGCCGTGGCGCAAAGTCGCTTCGGCTACTTCCATGGCCTCGGCGATGCGGAAAATCCGCTGAAATTGCCGCGCCGCGATTCCGCGATGGAAATGAACCCGCTCCCGCTCTTCCTTTTGACGGCCGCGTATCGCCAACTGCCCTTTTTCCACCGTGATCTCGAGCTGATCGGCGGTGAACCCCGCCACGGCCAAAGTGATCCGCAGTCGAGTTTCGATTCCGTCTCTCGCGATCCGCTCTATGTTATAGGGCGGATAGCCATCGGACCCGGTTCCGCCTGTCCTTTCGAAAGCCCGCTCGACGGCGTCGAACCGCAGCAGAATTGGCGACTTCAAAGTCGGTGCGCGCGACATCGGCGAAGCTCTCGAGCCTTCGTTAAAAGGGACCCTTGAAAGGCGTCCCACGGCGCTTGCCGTAAATCGAATATGGCTACAGCCGGCGCCGTTTCAAGACCGATCTGAGTGAGTCGAAGGTGGGCGCGTCGCATTATGCTTCCACCCATGCCTAGCTGATGGATGGATGACGAATGTTCAAAAGCATTCTTAGAAGATCGGTTCGCTTTGCGCTTTCGTTTTGGCGAGATCTTCGCTCAGCCGTTGTCTTTCGAGCCCCGCGACGAGCCTGGCGCTTGGCGGCGACGAAAATCGAATCGGGCTGTTCATGAGCGGAAAATAAAAAGCCCGGCGCGAGCCGGGCTTTTCAATATCTGTTGGGATGGGTCAGGCCGCCTCTTCGATATCGGCGTCGTCCGGTTCGATCTCTTCGGCCTTGCCGCGACGCGGACCCTTTTGCAGCTGCGCTTCGATCACCTTCAGTGATTCGGTTTCCGTCAGCTTTTGCACGACGACGATTTCGCGCGCCATGCGATCAAGCGCGGCTTCATAAAGCTGCCGCTCGGAGTAGGATTGCTCCGGTTGCGCATCGGATCGATAAAGATCGCGCACAACTTCGGCGATCGAAATTAAATCGCCGGAGTTGATCTTGGCTTCATATTCCTGCGCCCTGCGCGACCACATGGTCCGCTTGATGCGCGCCCTGCCGGCCAAGGTGTCGAGCGCCTTTTTGACGACATCGGCGTCGGCGAGCTTGCGCATGCCGACGCTCGCGACCTTCGGCGTCGGCACTTTCAGGATCATCTTGTCCTTGATGAAGCTGATCACGAAAAGCTCGAGCTTGAAACCGGCGACTTCCTGCTCCTCGACCGCGACGATCTGGCCAACGCCATGCGCCGGATAGACGATGAATTCAAGCGGCTTGAAGCCCTGCCTAGCAACGCTCCCGCTCTTGCCCGATTTGCTCGCCGCGGCGACTGGCTTCTCAATAATTGGCTTCGTCTCCACAGGCTGGGCCTCCGCCGCTTTCGCGGGTGCGGTTATCACATTCGCGGACTCGGCAGCGCTGGCCGGCGTCGCGATCGGGGCCGTAGCCTTGGCCGGCGGCGTTCTCACCGGTTTGGCCGCAGTCTTGTCGGCGGGTTCCGGGGCTACATGCGCCGCGTTGCTGTTGATTGGCGCAAGCAAGGCGTCCGTGGCGACCGATCTCACTGATGTCTTTCTCTCTATTTTTTTTGTCACCGTCGTCCGCTCATTTTCCCCTGGGGTCGGGTTCAAGGATATGGCGGGCGCCTTGAGGACGACCGCCGGGTTAATAGGATTTTTCGGTTTCGCCGCCCGAGGCGCCGCAGCGGCCTTGGCGGCGGCGATCGCCTTACGCCCGACAACCGAACGCGTCGAATCGGCGCCCTTACGTGCGGCCGCCGCCTTGGCGGATTTCGCGCCGGATTGAATCTTGCTTGTCTGTGCTCGGCTCCCTGTCCGGCCGAGCGCCCTCGTCGCCTTTTTTGCCGTCGTCGATTTGGCGGCGGACGCTGCGGTTCGCGGCGCGGTCTTGACTAGCTTGGCCGCGCTTTTTGCCGCGGATCGCGTCCGGGCTACGCCTTTAACGGAAGCAGCGCTCGTAACGGAAGCAGCGCTCGTCGTCTCGCCGCGCGCTTTCCTTCTCGCGCTGGCGGCCGCTGGCTGAACGCCGCTCTTGCTATGTGCGGCTCCTGATCTGGCCGTCGCCGGCTTCCGGGCTGCCGCGCCCTTCGACCTGGCTGCGGCTTTCGAATTCGTCTTGCTGGCGCTCTGCTTGCTTGTCCCGATCCGCGCCGTCGCCGCGGCGGCCCTTTTCGATTTCGGCTCCACCGCTCCCCTGGCCGTTTTCGTTTTTGACTTTCCCGCGCTGGGGCGCGCCGCCTGCCGGGGAGCAGCCTTTGCCTTGGATGGTTTCACAGTCTTCTTGACGGACGCCATAAGCAGCGCGCTCCTTATTTTTGTCCCGCTTTGGAGACGGGACGCGTCATTAACGGCGGAAAACATGTCCGCCGCTCAGAGAACGCCGCAGTCGGGTCCTGGAAAGACGCGAAGCGGGTCACTCCTATACGATGATCATCCGTCTATGACGTGGCGGGATTGGCGAGACGAGGCTTCGACCCGCGCTGGGCATCATAAAAAATAATCGCCTTGGTGCTTTGCAGAGCCTACCAAGACGCGGATGACTGACAGATGGCCGCAAGCTTACGCTTTGCCGACGATCAGAAGAACATAGCACGGAAAAGATCGAAAATCAAAAGATATGCTGCTTGCTGCGGCGTTAATCGCGGTTTGCCGCGAAGCCCGATCCTGGTTTGCCGCAAAGCCAAAGAATTTCCGAACCAGGAGCGGCCTTCTTCTCAGCGCCTAAATACGAGGCCGCCGCTACGTTAATCCCCCTTGCCGGGCTCGGCGGAAAAAAACTCATCATATTTGCCGGGGCGGCCATCGAACGCCTTCGCGTCAGGCAAGGGGTCGCGCTTGACCGTCACATTTGGCCAGGCCTTCGCCATGGCGCCATTGAGCTCGAGCCATTTCTCGAGTCCGCGTTCCGTATCCGGCTTGATCGCCTCGGCGGGGCATTCCGGCTCGCAGACGCCGCAATCGATACATTCATCCGGATGGATCACCAGCATGTTCTCGCCTTCGTAGAAACAATCCACGGGGCAGACTTCGACGCAATCCATGTATTTGCATTTGATGCAATTTTCGATGACGACATAGGTCATGAGCATGTTCCTTGGGCGGGCGAGGCCAGCGAAATCTCGCCACCCCGTCATTTCTCCAGCAGGTTGCGGTCCGCCTAATCGTCCAGCCCGGCGATAGCTCCCCTCCGACGAACGAGGCTCAAGCGCAACATCTTGATTTTATGAAATGAATTTCTCCCCCGGATGGGGCGCGGCCGGCACGATGCACTAGCGCCTTTGATCTACCTAAGCAAGGACGTTCGACGCGCGAAACAGTCGCCTGATGTTGCGAGGAGGTCTTGCGGTCACTCTCGCTGCGCCGCGCCGGTCGTGAGCTCCTCGAACAGCAGCTTCGCTTCGGAAAAACCGCCGCGCCTCGTCCCTGGAGCAAGGATCTTCAGGATCCGCACTTGCCGCTCCAGCGCGATCGTCAACACGTCGCCCGGTCCAACCGATTTGGCGGGGGTCTCGATCCGCCGCGCATTCAGCCTCACATAGCCCTCCGCCACAAGCCGGGCCGCGAGGCTTCGAGTCTTGACCACGCGGGCGAACCAGAGCCATTTGTCAAGCCGCTGTCGTTCGTCCATGCCTTTCCTTCACGACGAAGGCGCGCCTTGCAATGTAATCATCGCCCGGGCCCGTATCAAGCGAGCAGGCCGCCTTTCGCCGGAGCCAAGGGACTGGCGACGAGGGCCTCGCCGTCCGGCCTGTCGGGCGCGGGAAGGCCGACGAACGCGTTCCATAGGCCCTCGACGAACGCCGGCTCCATGTCGCGCAAAATGAAGACTATGCGGGACCCGTGATCGCCGTCGGGCCAGGCCGCGAGACGCGCCGGCGGGTGAAAGACATGCTGCACGCCATGGATGACGACGGGCCGCGAGGGGTCGTCGGCCAGCGCCGCGATCCCCTTCACACGCAGAAGGTTCGGCCCATGCGCGTTGCGCAGCAGTTCGAGAAACAGGTCAAAGGCGGCAGGCGGAATCGGCGCGTCATGGCGCAAGCAGAAGGCGCGGATGCGCGCGTCATGACGGTTGACGTCATGCGGCTCGTGATGATGGCGGTCATGATGATGGGCGGATTTTGCAGCGTCCTTGGGAAAGGCCTCCGCGTTCAGCCATCCCTGCACGTTGGGGCTCTTGCGCGTGGGGTCGTAGAGTCCCGCGTCGAGAAGCGAATTCGCCGTCGCTTCTCCCTTCGCCGCGTCGAGGAGGCGAGCGCCGGGATTGAGGCTCGCGAGACGCGTACGCAGATCGTTTAGGCGCAGGCTGGCGGCTTCGTCGAGAAGATCGGTCTTGGCAAGGACGAGCCGGTCAGCGACGGCGGCCTGTTTCACCGCCTCCTCATGCGCGTCGAGCGTCGCCATCCCGTTGACGGCGTCGACCAGCGTCACGACGCCATCGAGGCGAAACCTGAGCATGAGATAGGGGTGATACATGATCGTATGCAGAACCGGCGCCGGATCGGCGAGCCCCGTCGTCTCGATGACCACCCTTTGAAAAGGCGTGATGCGGCCATTGTCGCGCCGGCGCAAGGCGTCTTCGAGCGTCGTGATGAGATCGCCGCGAATCGAGCAGCAGAGGCAGCCCGACGTCATGACCAGCATGTCGCCCACGGCTTTCTCGACAAGGAGATGATCGAGGCCGATTTCGCCGAATTCATTGATGATGACAAGCGTGTCGGCGAGCGCCGGATCGCGCAGCAGGCGGTTCAGCAGGCTGGTCTTTCCGGCGCCGAGAAAACCGGTGACGATCGTCAGCGGGAAGGGCGGCGGCGGCCGCTTGTTCTGGCCCGCCGTCGCCTGGCCCGCCTCTTGATTGGGGTTCATCGCTCGGGGAGCCTCGAGCTGCGGCATGACGCGCCCATCATTGTCGGGCGGCGGCGTCGGGATGACCCGGCTTAGGCTTATTGGCGTGCGCCGCGGTCTTGGTCTCGCTGGCTGGTTTTTGCGCGAGCTTCGTCACTGGTTTGGCGTGCTGGCGCCTGTCTGTCGCGGTCTTGGCGGGCTCGGCTTTCTTTTCGGCCTTTTCGGCGGTCTTTGTCTTCCCGGGAGCTTTATTCTTTTCAGCAGTCTTGGTCTTTTCGACTGCCTTTGTCTTTTCCGCGGCGCGGCTCTTTTCAGCCGCTTTGCCTTTGGCCGGCTTGGCCTTTTTCGGCGATGCCGCCGCATCCTTGCTGCCGATGGGCTCGGATTCCGCCTGCGCCGCATGACGCCTGCGCCCATGTTCGTGGATAGCCGCGGCATGGGCGCGCCTGCCGCGCAGCCTTGTCGGGCGCGGAGCGACATCGGCGGCGAGGCGCCGCGCCCTCCGCGAGCGTCGTCGGGCTGGTCGGCGCATAGGCGCGCGCGGCCTCAGGCGGAGGCTCGGTCCCGAGGGGAGAATGGGCGGGGGGCGCGCCTGGGCGATCGGTCCTATGTAGCCATTGGGGCGCCGACAAAGACCGGCGTCGGATCGAAGGAGGGCATAGGCGCCAAGGCGATCCGGCGGGCCATCGGCGCGGGCCTGGCGAGCGCATTGGTATAAAGCAAGGACGGTCGCCGCCGGCGGAAGCCTGGCCCGATCTGAGCGGCGCGATCAGACGTTCGGTTTCGGCGTTGAATTCGACGACCGCCTTGCCGCGCTTGCGGCAAACCGCCGCGTCGGGGGCGCCGCGTTTTGCTGGGCCTGGAGGCTCGCTACCGGCGCCGACGGGCGGTCGACGCCGGCGAAGCCGCGGTCGAAAAGCGCGGCGGCCTTGATCGTCCGCTGCATGACGTTCGGCGCGCCCAGCACCACAGCAATGAGCTTCCGGCCTCCCTGAGTGGCGCTTGCGACGACATTGAAGCCGGCGGCGCAGGTAAAGCCGGTTTTCATCCCATCGACGCCCGGATAGCGGCCGAGGAGATTATTGTGATTGGTTATGATTTCGCCGCCGAGACGCAAAGCGCCAATGTTGAATAGGTCCGCCTGGTCCGGATAGGTCGAATAGAGGGCGACTGCGATAATCGCGAGATCCCGCGCGGAGGAGACATGCTGAGGGTTCGGCAGGCCGTTCGGATTGACGAAATGGGACTGGTTGAGGTTGAGCGAAGAAGCGGCCTCGTTCATCTCGTCGGCGAAGGCCTCGACGGAGCCGGAAACCCCTTCCGCGATCGTGACGGCTATGTCGTTCGCCGATTTCACCATCAGCATTTTCAGGGCGTTGTTGAGCGTCACCAGCGTTCCTGGCCTGAAACCCATTTTCGACGGAGGCATAGCCGTGGCGCGGGTCGAGACGGCGAGCGGCGTGTCGAGGGTGAGGCGATGGTCGCGGACGGCCTTCAGCGCGACATAGACCGTCATGAGCTTGGTCAGCGACGCCGGATACCAGGGCTGCGTCGCGTGATCCTCGTATAGGACCGCGCCTGACGGATATTCCACGACCAAAGCCGGCGCGGCCGAAACCTTACCGGTCTGGGCGGCGCAAAGCCACAGGGCTGCGGTCAGGAGGAGGGCGAAGCGGCGCCTGAGTCCGCGACCGCGCGACGGCGCTTTCGCGCCCTGCGCCGAACCGGGCTCTGGGCGCCGGCTTCCCGGAGCCCTGTTTCTTGATACTTCTATCATGAGACCTGGCGGCATCGAGAAAGCCATAACGAAGCGTTGCCTGTTCTCATTCCTAACCCGGGTAAGCGCGAATGAAAAGCTCTATGCTCAGCGGCGAGGCGATGCTTGCGCTTGGCCAGGCGACGAGGTCAGGATTTGGCGGCCACGGAATTGGGCGCGCGGGCAGGCGCAGCAACCCGCTCCGGCCTGACGCCTATTCCGATAATGCGGGCGGGCAACCGCCGCAGGATGGGCAAATAAATGAAAAGCCGCAGGAACAGGGGCGGCTTGATTTTGCCCGAGCCGGCGAGAACGCGCGAAACCATGTTCTTTTGAATGAAGACCTGGATCGCCTGGGTCGCCTTGGTCGGCCATTCGCGCCGGGCCTGCACCTTGGCTAGCGTTTCGTCGGTCGGAATTCCTTGGTCGAGTAAAGGCTCGCTGAGAAGATTGGCGGCGGCGATCGCGTCCTGGATGGCGAGATTGATCCCGACGCCGCCGATCGGCGACATCGCATGCGCGGCGTCGCCGATGCATAAGAGGCCGGGCCTATGCCACAGCGGCAGCCGATCGACGGTCACGGTCAGGAGCTTGACGGCGTCGAAACTGTCCAGCTCGGCGACGCGATCGGCGAGAAACGGCGCCAGCGTCGAAAGCCGTTCGCGCAACGCCCCTATGCCAAGCGCTTTCAGCCGATCGGCGGACCCTTTGGCGATCACATAGCCGCATTGCCAATATTGGCCGCGATTGATCAGCACCAGGATCTGCCCTGCGTCGATCCGGCCAAAAGTCTCCAGAGGGTCGGTTTCCCGGCGAGACAGCCGGAACCAAAGCACATCCATTGGCGCGCCAATGTCCTGCGGCGCGAATCCGGCCGCTTCGCGCACCGTTGAATGGCGGCCATCGGCGCCGATGGTGAGATCGGCGCCGATCGTCAAGACGCCCTCCTGGGTCCTGGCGGTCACGCCGACGACCCGGCCGTCTTCCTCTATGAGGCCTTCGACCGCCGTGGACATCTTAAGCCGGAAGCTCGGGTAGCGCTTGGCCCTTTCGGCGAGAAAATCGAGGAAATCCCATTGCGGCATCAAGGCGATGAACTTGGCGTGCGTTCGGACGTGCGAGAAATCGGCGAGCGGAATCGTGACGTCGCCGATCCTGCCCTCGAGCACGCGCGCTTCCTGATGGGGCAGCCTCAGGAAATCGTCGAGAAAGTCGAGGTCATGCAGGGCTTCGAGAGTCGAGGGGTGAATCGTGTCCCCGCGAAAGTCGCGCAGGAAATCGGCGTGCTTTTCGACAACGATCGTGTCGATCCCGGCGCGGGCGAGAAGAAGCCCGAGCATCATTCCCGCCGGTCCCCCGCCGACGACGCAGCAGCGGCAGGAGGCGTTTTCTCGTGGGTTTCCTTGCGCAGCTTCGTTCATCGTCATGTTCCCGTTTCGTCTTGAGCGCCAGGGACCATAGATATGAGTCGTCAAAGCTGGGTGAATGGCGGGCGCCCTATTTGACCGCGCCGGCGGAACTCGGCGCCCCCCTGCGAGAATCGCGCAGTCGGAGCGCTGCATTGACCAAAACGGCGACGAGAATATTCGCGGCGAGCGCCAGCAGGCCGGAATAAAGGGTGACGCGATTGTCGCCGAAGGTCAGCGTATGCAAAGGCTTGAGGCCATTCGCCCAGGCAAGCCAAGTCCCGCCCAAGAAGCCCGTCGCCCAGCCGGCGAGAAGGCCGGGGGCGCGGAACCAGCCGGTGAAAAGGCCGAAAACCACGGCTGGAAAGGTCTGCAGGATCCACAGGCCGCCGAGCAATTGCAGGTCGAGCGCGAACTGGGTCGGCAGGAACAGGATCACGAAGAGCGCGCCGATCTTTACGACGAGCGACGTGTTTTTCGCGACTCTCGCCTCGCCGTGGGGGGTGACCTCGGGATTGACATAGGCCTTCCAGAAATTGCGGGTGAAGAGATTGGCCGCTCCAATGCTCATGACCGCGGCGGGAACGAGCGCGCCGATCGCGATCGCAGCGAAGGCGAAGCCCGCGAACCACCCCGGAAACAGGATCTTGAACAGAGCCGGCACGACGTCATTATTATCGGAAAGCTTCAGGCCCGCGGCATGGCCCATGTAGCCAAGGAGCGCGAGCAGGCCGAGCACAATCGTATAGGCCGGCAGCAGATAAGCGTTCCTGCGGATCGTGTCGGGGCCGGAGCTCGCGAAAATCGCGGTCAGCGTATGCGGATACATGAATAAAGCGAGCGCCGAGCCCAATGCGAGGCTTGCATAGGGGACATATTGGTCCGGCCTCAGCAGAATGCCGCCCGAACCCTTCGCCTTGAACGCGGCGTCGGCGGCCTCGAACACCGCGCCATAGCCGCCGAGCTTCAGGGGGATCAGCCCGATCGCAACGGCGACGACTATATAAATCATCGCATCCTTGACGAAGGCGATCAGGGCCGGCGCCCGCAAGCCTGAAGAGTAAGTATAAAGAGCCAGGATGACGAAGGCGACGCCGAGCGGGATCTCTCCCTTGAGGCCCAGGGCGTGAATAGCCGCGGCCATGCCAATCAGTTGCAAGGCGATATAGGGCATGGTGGCGATGACGCCGGTCGCCGCCACCGCGAGCTCGAGCGCGCGCGAGCCGTAGCGGCCATGGACCACATCTGCCGCGGTCACGTAATTGTTCTCCCGCGCGACCTTCCATAAGGGCGGCATGACCACGAAAACGAAGGGAAAGACGAGGATCGAATAGGGCAGGGCGAAGAATCCGAAGGCCCCGACCGCATAGACCAGAGCGGGAACTGCAATGACTGTATAGGCGGTGTAGATGTCGCCGCCGACGAGAAACCAGGTGATCCAAGGGCCGAACTGGCGCCCGCCAAGACCCCATTCGTCGAGATGCGCCAGGGTTTTCGGCCGCCGCCAATGCGCTGCGGCGAAGCCCATCGCTGTGACGGCGGCGAAGAAGGAGATAAAGACAGCGAGCGCCGGGTAATCGATTTCACCGATCATGGCGGACCCGCCGATAGACAATATAGGTCAGCAGGGCGGTGATCGGCACAAAGGCCAATTGATACAAGTAAAAGAAAGGGAAACCGAAAAGATCCGGCAATCTATGATTGTAGAATGGAACCCAAAGCAGTGCGGCGTAGGGGACTAAGAGAAGGAGCCAGATCAAGCGCACGCGGAAAATCTCCCGTTCAAATCCCGTTCCCAGAGAAGCCAGCAAGCTCAGCGCGAAAGCGGACCATATCGATATAAATGCTAGCCCGTCTTTGCGCCCGAAATCAATCAGGCGATAGCTGAGCCGTGGAGAAACGGTTCGCAGCGCTCGGCGGATAAGCGAAGCCGCATGATCCGAGCCGGGAGCCCGCGCCGGACGGATCCGCTTTCGTCCAGAGGCTATTCGGAGGGTTGCTCTACAATGATCTTGTAGCGCTCTCCGGCCTGCAGAGGGCCGCGGCGTTCGAGGCCATTGATGAGCAGAAAAAAGTCGAGCTGACGGTCGGGGACGGCCATCCGCGCCGCGAGCGTCTCGGCCGTGTCGCCGGGCTTAGCGGCGACAATGGCGATCTGCCATGGACGCACTGCTCGAATCTCTTCCTCGGAAGCATGGTGAAACGAATCGATCGAGGCGCGAAACCGCTTTTCGCTGGCGTCCGTCAAAGCGCGCGTCGCGAAAATCAGCCGATAGACTTCGGACGGCTGGAAACGGATCACGGCGAGGCGGAAGCTCCACTCGCCAGCGCGGGCGGTCGCGATCACCGCCGGTGAGTTGTTGATCTCGGTCGCCTCGATCGAGCTTTCCTCCAAGCCGTCGATCCAGCCCGAGGTCATATAGGCTTGGAGCGTCGTCGCAGGGGCCACCTTGACGCTGTCGAGGCGCAGGGCTTCGTCGCCCCCGGAGGTCACGCCGAGCAGCGCCCGGGAGGAGTTTTCGAGAACGAAGCCGTCAGGCGCCAAGAAAGCGAAACCGAGCCGCCCATGCACGAATTTGCGGCCGCGGATGGACCCTTCGGACGGATTGTCGCCGAAAGCCATGCCGTCGATCGCCGCGAGATAGGACGCCCTGTCCGTCGCGCCGAGGCCTGGCGCGCCTATCTGCCGGGCGGCGCTGGTCGCCGCCGCGACCCGCTCCGGGGTGGAGGGATGGGTCGCAAGAATGTCCGGCTTGTTGGCGCTGGCGTATTGGCCGATGAGCGAGGTCCGCAGCGCCGCCGAGCGGCCGAGGGCGTCCAGGAACCGCGCCGCCCCATATGGGTCGAAGCCCGCCCGGGAGATGACCTTGATGCCGATCTGATCGGCTTCGAGCTCCTGCAGGCGCGAAAAGCTTGCGATCGTGCGCCGCGCCGAGGCCTCGACCTCCTCGCTCTTCTGCTTGTTCTGGAGCACGCTCGCGGCCTGGCTGATCACGGCGGCGCGCTTCTCCTCTTCTTCCCGTCGAACGGCGTGCTTTGCGGTAATATGGGCGATCTCATGCGCCATGACCGCGGCCACTTCGGCGGCGTCATTGGCGAGCGCCAGAAGGCCGCGCGTGACATAGAGGTTTCCCGGCGGAAGCGCGAAGGCGTTCACGATCGGGGAATTCAGGATCGTGACCTTATAGGGTTCGCTCCCGCGCTCGCCCGCATTGGCGAGCTTGACCAGGACCTCATTGAGATAGCGCTCCGCCGCCGGGTCCCTGTATTCGCCGTCGAAAAGGGCGATCATGCGCGCATGTTCGGCCGATCGCTTCGCCTCGGCTCCGGAGGGGCGCGGCGGCGGCGCGGCCGCCTGGAAAGGCTGGCCGCCTTGCGGCTCCATCGTGGCGCAGGCGGCCAGGGCGAGCGCGGCGGCGGCCAAGGGCGGCTCTTGCGCCGAGCCCGCGCGCCGGGGGCGAAGGGCGTTCCGGCCGCCGCGAAAGGGCGATGTCCAAGAGACCGTTCATATCGCGCCGACGACCCGCTTCAGCGCCGCGGGGGAGCCGGATCGGCCGCGGCTTCGTCTCGGTCTTGCGTGATGACTTCGATCGCGTCCGGACCCGAGATCTCGATCTGCGGTCCGAACTGCATGTCGAGAAGACCGCGCACGCGAAGAACGCGGCCGGCGAATCCAGCTAAATTCAATCCGGCCGCATCGAATTTTTTGATGTTGCGTTGCAAAATCGTGAGTGAAAAATCCCAACCTCGGCGCGGTCCAAAAAGAAGCGTCATGCGCACGCCGCCGACGTCAACATGGGTCACGCGGCCCTCGACGATCACCGACGTTCCGGCCTTTTCAGTGAAGGACGCCCGGTCGGCTGCGGCGATAACCGCATAATACGGATCGCCCCAAACTCCAAGCGCGGCGGAGCGCGCCGAGGCTTCCGCGGCGAGAAGGGCGGCGCGGCAGGGCCGCGCATCGGCGCTCGGCTCGAACCGGGCGAGGCCGGCGTCGAGCACAGCCTCGCCAACCTGAAGGACCGCCGAACTGGGGGCCCGGCCGCCGCAAAGACAAGGGCCGGCGTGCGCCCCCAGCGGTCTTGGCGCTCGCCAAGCGGGCGGAACAGAACCTCTCGTCCGGCGAGCCAGCTTGCAAGCCGATCGCGCGATTTCGTGTCGAGGTCCGGATCGTCGGGCGTCGGGCGGGGCGGATCGATCCCGGCAATTTTTAGGGCCTCGCCGCCGTTGAGCGCCAATTCGAGCCTCTCGTTGACGGATAGGACGAGGCCTCGCCGCGCCCCGACGGCCGAGCAAGGGTCTTCGGCTATGGCTGGAGATACGCCTGCAGAAATCTGCATAAGGCAAAGTCCCGCCATGCAAGCCCGCCAAGCGTCGCCGCGACGCTTTGCCGCAGCGGAGCCTTGGCTTTGCGTTCGCAGCCTTTTCGATCGCGTCGCCGCGCGCCTCCCCGCCATCCGAACCCCCGTCATTGGGCTTCCGTCATCTGGCATCTAGCAGCATCCAGGCGCGTTTTCCGACGACGGGCGCGCTAGGCGGCTGGCGTTGAGCCCTCCCCATACTATCCCGAAACATCCCGCCCAAAAGCGCCTGAAGCAGGGCGGGCGACAGGTCCTATCCTTTCAGGTAGTTCATTCCTACCCAAACAAAGGTCATTTACACCCGCCTGACCGAATATTGTTCGTGGTACTGGTCGGATCTAATCGTTGGGGCGGACGATCGACCGATCTGTCTGCGTCATTGGCCGCAATGGCGCTGGCGACGAACCTGGTCCATTGGAGCAGAATGTGGCCACCGGCCGGGTCCGCGGTCTTAAATCCCCACAACAAAAACGATCTTATCCCCAAGAGCTGAGAGGCAAGTGAGATGAGTTTAATTACTGAAACAGCCCCTAGCCGCGCGGACGCTGCAGCGCTCTCCGCGGCTACGCCGGTATGGGACCCCAAGCCCTTCATCATCGGCAGCGTTATATTGTCCTTGTTCTACGTCGGCGTGCGCATCTACGAGCAAGTCTTCGGCTGGTACGCCGGGCTGGACTCGTTCTCCCCGGAATTCCAGAAATATTGGATGACCATCCTCTACATCGAGGAGCCGCTCGAGCTGATCTCCTTCCTCGGGATCATCGGCTATCTCTGGAAGACGCGCCCGAATGATCTCGCAACCGTCGCCCCGCGCGAAGAGTTGCGCCGCATCTTCTACCTGCTGAACTGGATTTTCGTCTACGGCCTCGCGATCTACTGGGGCGCCAGCTATTTCACCGAGCAGGACGGCACCTGGCATCAGACGGTCATTCGCGACACCGACTTCACGCCAAGCCACATCATCGAGTTCTACATGAGCTATCCGATCTACATCATCATCGGTGTGGGCGGCTTCGTTTATGCTCGGACCCGGCTCCCGACCTTCGGCTCGCATGGCTATTCGATCGCCTATCTGCTGCTGTTCGTCGGCCCGTTCATGATCTTCCCGAACGTTGCGCTCAATGAATGGGGCCACACGTTCTGGTTCATGGAAGAGCTCTTCGTCGCTCCTCTGCACTGGATGTTCGTGTTCTTCGGCTGGTTCGCCCTCGCGGTGTTCGGCGTGTCGCTGCAGATCCTCGGCCGGATCAAGGAGCTTTGCGCTGGCTATGAGGACGTCGTCGGCCTCGAGCCGGCGGAATAATAATGAGCGTTGGCGGCGAGGATTGTTTGACGATCCGAACCGCTGGCGAATGACCGAGGACGCGGTCGTTTCTCGGAGAATAACCGGATTGAGGAACGGCCGCTCTAGGGTCGAGCGGTAAAACTGAGACCAACTGGAATTTGCTCCGATAAATCCGGCAATCGAGTCCGGCGGAGCAATAGGGAGGATTGTAATGTTTAGAAGTAAACCAAACCTGGCCGCGACCGGTCCTGTGACCGAATCGATTGCGGCGTCGCCGGGTATCGAAGGCGGCGCTGGGGCCAATGCGCCGGCGCTCGCTGCGGATGCTGGCGTGCTTGCTGGCGGAGCGCGCGCCGCTGCCGGCACCCCATTCAACTCCAAGGCCGAGGCTGCGGGGCTCGTAAAGAGCGCCGACATTCTCCTCTTGGCGTCGCTTTTTCTTATCACCCTCGGCGGCTACCACATTCACGCCATGCTCACCATGGGTGACTGGGACTTCTGGATCGACTGGAAAGATCGGCGCTTCTGGCCGACGGTTCTGCCGATCGTTCTCGTGACCTTCCCGGCCGCCGCCCAGGCCTATTTCTGGGAAAGCTACCGGCTTCCTTTCGGCGCGACCTTCCTGGTCATCGCGCTCCTCACCGGCGAATGGATCAATAGGTACACCAACTTCTGGGGTTGGACCTATTTCCCGATCAGCCTTGTTTGGCCGACCTCCTTGGTCCCGAGCGCGCTTTTCCTCGACATCGTGCTGCTGCTCAGCCGCAGCTTCATCGTCACCGCGATCGTCGGCGCGATGGGTTGGGGTCTGCTCCTCTATCCCACAAACTGGCCAATTCTTGCGCCTTATCATCAGGCGACCGAACAATACGGCCTCCTTATGTCTCTCGCTGACTTGATCGGCTTTGAATACGTCCGCACGTCGATGCCGGAATATCTCCGCTTCGTCGAGCGCGGCACGATGCGCACCTTCGGTAAGGACGTCGTCGCCGTGGCGGCCTTCTTCTCCGGCTTCGTTTCGATCCTGGTGTATTTCTGGTGGTGGTACGTGGGCAAGCTCTTCTCGACCACGAAATATACGACCGGCGTCTAAGCGTCGCAAAGTCGAATAAGTACTCGTTGAATACGGACAATGCCACGGCTCGGCCGTGTGGGAGACTTTAAATGAAAACATCCATGTTTAGTACACTGGCGCGCCACGCCAAGCGCCAGGCTGGGAGGCTCTGGGCCTTGGGCTTGGCCGTCGGCCTCGCTGCGTCGATGACGGGCGCGGGACCGGCTGACGCCCACGGTGAAAAATCTCAGGCCGCGTTCCTCCGGATGCGCACCCTCAACTGGTATGACGTGAAATGGTCGAAGACGTCCGTTAACGTCAACGAAGAGATGGAAATCACCGGCAAGCTCCATATCATGGACGCTTGGCCGGTGGCGGTCGCGAAGCCGGAAGTCGCCTTCCTCAACGTCGGCGAGCCCGGACCGGTGCTCGTCAGAGAGGGCTCTTGGCTCGGTGGGAAATTTGTCCCACGTTCGCTGTCGCTCGAATTGGGCAAGACCTATGAGTTCCGGGTTCTGCTCAAGGGCCGTCGGCCCGGCCGCTTCCATGTCCACACCCAGCTGAGCGTCCAGACCGGCGGTCCCATCATCGGGCCCGGCGAATGGATCGAGATCAAGGGGGACATGGCCAATTTCACCAATCCGGTCACCCTGCTCAACGGCGAGATCATCGACCTCGAGAGCTACAAGATCAGCAATATCTACTTCTGGCACGCTCTGTGGTTCCTCGCCGGCATCGTCTGGATCGGCTATTGGTTCCGCAAGCGCGGCTTCGTCGGCCGCTACATCTCCGTAGCGAGCGGCAAGGGTGAGGAACTGATTACGCCTCAAGAGCGCCAGATTGGCGCCGTGGCCCTCGCGGCCACGCTCTTGGTCGTCATCGTTTCCTACGCGATCACCGCCAGCGAATTCCCCCGGACGATTCCTCTCCAGGCCGGCAATATCAGAGCCATCCCGGCTCTCGACATTCCGGAAGCGCCCCTCAAGATCACGTACGAAAGAGGGACCTATAAGGTGCCGGGCCGCGAACTCGTTGCGACCTACAAGATCACCAACAACGGCAAGGAGCCGGTCCGCATTGGCGAGTTCGCGACTGCTGGCCTTCGCTTCCTGAACGCCGACGTCTATACGCAGAAAGTCGACTATCCGGACTATCTCCTGGCTGACAGAGGGCTGACGCTGAGCGACAACAGCCCGATCGCGCCCGGCGAGACGAAGGAAATCACGGTCAAGGTTCAGGACGCCCGTTGGGATACGGAACGTCTGGCGGACTTGGCCTATGACGTCGACAGCTCGTTTGCTGGTCTCCTGTTCTTCTTCACCCCGAGCGGCGGTCGCTACGAGGTCGAAGTCGGCGGACCGGTCATTCCTGAGTTCCTGCCCGTCTAAGCAAGGTCGCTTTGACGAGTTGTGAACAGCGATGAGATGAATGCCTCCCCCGCCGGTTTTTCTGAAACCGGCGGGGGAATTGATTTGAGAGGCGTTGCAATGGCGGTGCGCGGCCTGAGCGCCGGCCTCCTCGCATTGACCTTTCTGAAAACTCGGGCGCGCAAGCGCATGGCGGACTGAGGCTAAACGAGGATTTGCGGATTCCTGCGAATTGGCCCAGACATGATCATTTCAAGGGCTTAACAGCCGTTCGAAGGTCGGGAGTCGGACAAGTTGCTCTATTCCGATTTCCAGTCGGGCGAGCGCCGATCCTAATGCCTATGAGATGATCTAGTTTAAGCTCGACTTTCCAAATTCCACGCGTTGCGCGCCGTTGCGGCGGGACGAAAGTCCCAGAAGCGCAAGATCTTTCCTGAACGACCGAGTGTGCCAATGAAGATAAAGCTGCCTCCGCTCATTCATAATTTCGTCGGCATTCTACGCTCGGACGTAGGCCCGGAGGTGTTGCCTCATTCGAGCCTGCTCCTTAGGGTGAGCCTGGGCCTTTTCGTTCTAATTGAATTTGCGATCAAACTTGCGACGCATTCTGTGGTCGGGGCGGCCGGGATAGGAATTAGCGCAGCTGCGCTGTTGATTTTGGTCGCGGCGCTCGCCGCCCGGCTTCTCGGACACGACGAGCGCCTGACCCAGACCCTTACGGCTTTGGCCGCCGCCGGCGCGGTCGTGGCTTTCGTCAATTTCTTCTTTCGCTTTCTGCTCGTGCAGGGGTTCGCCTTCGTTGGCGAGGACCTGCCAGCCCAGGAATTGGCGAGCTTTCTTCTTTTTCCCATTTTCCTGTGGAATGTCGTTGTTTACGCGTCCATCTATCGTCGCGCGTTCGCTGTCGGCGCAGTCCTATCCTTTGCGCTGTCCCTTGGATATTTGCTGGTGCTCGTCTTTTGGATTCCATATTTTTTCAAGTGACGCCTTAGTGGCGGGCCGGCGGCTGTTGAATTCGCAAGGCTGCGGAAGGCCTTGGTTTGACGGCGTTTTTGTTTGCTGGCTCCGGCGTGAGGGCTTGGCTGGCTAGACGCAAGATCCGCTCGCGACCATCGAGTCGCATCTTCAAATAGCTCGCGGGGCATGATCCGAGCGCGGCCTGTTTTTCCCTTCGATCGAACATTCCCCAGGCCGCGTGGGCCCCGGGGCGACGGCGAGTCGCGCATCGGCGGGAGTTGGGCTATTTTGCGCGTCGAGGCCCTGTCCTTCTCTGGAGAAAGCTTTCGATTCCATAGAATTGGAAAATTTTTCATCATATGGACCGGCGTCCGTTTCGCTTGAAAATGCTCTAGAAAAAACGGTGTCGTCCGAGCGGCAAAAGATTTGCGAATGGAGTCGGAACGCCGTCCGGTTCTCGGCAAATGCAAGAGATCTGGGCGGCGCCATACCGCCGCGACGGCGCCGACCCGCTGCGTCCTGATTGGCGCGGGCTTGACCCTGCGAAGCAAGGCATGGTTTCCAGCGGCGAGACATTGAGCATCCAAATGGTAGCGAGCATCCATGGCCCGAATTCGTCGTCTATTGGTCGCCAATCGGTCTGAAATCACAATCCGGGTCTTTCGCGCGGCCACCGAGCTCGGCATTCGAACGGTGGCCATCTATGCGGAAGAGGATAAGCTCTCGCTGCATCGCTTCAAGGCCGACGAAGCCTATCAGATCGGCTTCGGCAGGGGACCGCTCGAAGCCTATCTCTCGATTGACGAAGTGATCCGCATCGCCAAGGAAGCGAAGGTCGATGCGATCCATCCGGGCTATGGCTTTCTGTCTGAAAGCCCTGAATTCGCCGAAGCCTGCGCGGCCGCGGGCGTCATCTTCATCGGGCCTACGCCAGAGACCATGCGCGCGCTCGGCAACAAAGTGGCGGCGCGCAATCTCGCGGAATCCTGCGGCGTCCCGGTCATGCCGGCGACGCCGCCACTCCCCGACGATCCCGAGGCTGTGAAACGCCTCGCCCATGAGATCGGCTATCCGGTTATGCTCAAAGCCTCCTGGGGCGGCGGCGGGCGAGGCATGCGGCCGATCGAGAGCGAGGACAAGCTCCTCGACGCCGTGGTCAGCGCCAAGCGCGAAGCGAAAAACGCCTTCGGCAAGGACGAGGTCTATCTCGAAAAGCTTGTGCGGCGCGCGCGTCATGTCGAGGTGCAAATCCTCGGCGATACGCATGGCGAACTGGTGCATCTCTTCGAACGCGACTGCTCGATCCAGCGCCGCAACCAGAAAGTCATCGAGCGCGCGCCAGCGCCCTATCTCGATGAGGCTACGCGCGCCGCCCTCTGCGAGGCGGCTTTGAAGATTGGCCGCGCGACGCATTATATCGGCGCGGGAACGGTTGAATTCCTGCTCGACGGCGATGCGGGCGCTTTCTATTTCATCGAGGTCAATCCGCGCATTCAGGTCGAGCATACGGTCACGGAAGTCGTCACCGGCCTTGATATTGTGAAGGCGCAGATCCGCATCGCCGAGGGCAAGCGCATCGGCAGGCCCGAAGAGACAGGCATTCCAAAGCAGGAAGACATCCGCCTGTCAGGCCATGCGCTGCAATGCCGGATCACGACGGAAAATCCGGAGAATAATTTCATTCCCGACTATGGCCGCATCACCGCCTATCGCGGCGCCATGGGCTTCGGCATCCGCGTCGACGGCGGCACCGCCTATTCGGGCGCGATCGTCACCCGCTACTATGATCCCTTGCTCGAAAAGGTGACGGCTTGGGCGGCGACGCCTGAAGAGGCGATCCGCCGGATGGACCGCGCCCTGCTCGAATATCGCATCCGCGGCGTGGCGACCAATCTCGCCTTCCTGCACAATATCATCAACCATCCGCGTTTCGTCGCCAATGACTACACGACGCGTTTCATTGACGAGACGCCGTCTCTCTTTGATTTCAAGAAGCGCAAGGACCGCGCGACCAAGCTGCTCACCTGGGTTGTCGACGTCACCGTCAACGGTCATCCGGAGACCCGCGGCCGGGCCCGCCCGCCCGCGACCGCGCGCACGCCGATTCCGCCTCGATTCGCCGGCGCCGCGGTCCCGGACGGCGCGCGCCAGCATTTTGAACGGCTCGGGCCGAAGAGCTTCGCCGAATGGATGCGCAACGAAGAACGCGTGCTCGTCACCGACACGACAATGCGGGACGCGCATCAGTCGCTGATCGCGACGCGCATGCGCACCAAGGACATAGCCGCGGCGGCCGAGGCCTACGCCAAGGGCCTGCCGCAGCTTTTGTCGCTCGAATGCTGGGGCGGCGCGACCTTCGACGTGGCCATGCGCTTCCTTTCGGAAGATCCCTGGGAGCGCCTCGCCCTTGTGCGCGAGGGCGCGCCCAATCTCTTGATGCAAATGCTGCTGCGCGGCGCAAACGGCGTCGGCTACACCAACTATCCTGATAATGTGGTCAAATATTTCGTGCGCCGGGCCGCTGCTGGCGTCGATCTTTTCCGCATTTTCGATTGCCTCAACTGGGTCGAGAACATGCGCGTCGCGATCGACGCCGTCTGCGAGACGGGCAAGCTCGCCGAGGGCGCGATCTGCTACACCGGCGACATTCTCGACCCTTCGCGGGCGAAATTTTCGCTCGACTATTATGTCGGCGTCGCGAAGGAGCTCGAGCGCGCGGGCTGCCACATCCTCGCGATCAAGGACATGGCCGGCCTGTTGATGCCCGCCGCGGCGCGCGTCCTCGTCAAGGCCTTGCGCGAGGCCGTCGGCCTGCCGCTCCACCTTCATACGCATGACACGTCCGGCATATCGGCGGCGACGGTGCTCGCCGCGATCGATGCGGGCGTCGACGCCGTCGACGCCGCCATCGATTCCATGTCGGGCATGACCTCGCAGCCTTGCCTCGGTTCGATCGCCGCGGCCGTGCGCAACAGCAGCCGCGACACTGGTCTCGATCCTGAGGCCATTCGCCAGCTGAGCTTCTACTGGGAGGCCGCGCGGGCGCAATATGCCGCTTTCGAAAGCGATCTCAAGGCGGGAACCTCCGAGGTCTATCTGCATGAGATGCCGGGCGGCCAGTTCACCAATCTCAGGGAGCAGGCGCGCGGCCTCGGCCTCGAGACGCGCTGGCACGAGGTCGCCAAGGCCTATCGCGCCGCGAACGATCTTTTCGGCGACATCGTCAAGGTGACGCCGTCCTCGAAGGTCGTCGGCGATATGGCGCTGATGATGGTCTCGCAGAATCTGACGCCGGAGGACGTGCTCGATCCAAAGCGCGAGATCGCTTTTCCGACCTCGGTCGTCGAGATGCTGAAAGGCGATCTCGGCCAGCCCGCCGGCGGTTGGCCCAAGGCCTTGCAGGCCAAGGCGCTGAAAGGCGAGAAGCCGATTGACGTGCGGCCTGGCGCGCTTTTGCCGCCGACCGATCTCCCTACCGCTCACGCCGAGGCTGAGAAGGCCTGCGGGCGCCAGCTCAGCGACGATGAATTCGCCTCCTGGCTGATGTATCCCAAGGTTTTCCAGGAATTTTCCGCGACCGTCCGCCGTTATGGCCCCGTTTCGGTGCTGCCGACGCCGGTCTTCTTCTATGGCATGCAGCCTGGCGACGAACTCTCTATCGAGATCGAGCCTGGCAAGACGCTTGTGCTGCTTCTGCAGACGATCAGCGAGACGGATGAAGACGGGCAGGTCAAGGTCTTCTTCGAGCTGAACGGCCAGCCCCGCCTCATCCGGGTCCAGAACCGCGCGGCCTCGGTGAAGGTTGTGACGCGCCGAAAGGCCGAGGAGGGCAATGAGTCGCATGTCGGGGCGCCCATGCCGGGGGCGGTCTCGACGATCGCGGTGCGTCAGGGTCAGGACGTGAAGGCGGGCGACATTGTCGCGACGCTCGAGGCCATGAAGATGGAGACCGCGCTGCATGCGCCGCGCGACGGCAAGATCAAGGAGATCCTCGTCGCGCCCGGCCAGCAGATCGACGCCAGGGACCTTTTGATGCTGCTGGAGTGAACAGGTTGGTTCGTCCAGACGCTTGAGGGCTTCGCCGAGGGCGAGGGCGGCTAGTCGTTAGCTGAAGTGCTGGATGGGAGGGAGCCTTGCGCCGGGACTCATATGATGACAGATGGGTTAGGCAGTAGCGGCGTTCCAGGGATCATTGCCGATGGGTGCGACCGATAAGGGAGATGATCCTATCGTTGAGTCGAAGCCTAACGACCAAGGTCCGGACTTGACGCTTCGCGCTCTCGAGGAGCGCATCCGTCAGCAGGAGATTCTCGCGGAGCTGGGCGTAACGGCGCTGCAGGGCGCCTCGTTCGATGAGCTGCTGACAGCCACGGTGCGGCTAACCGCGCAAGGCCTGCGCGCGGAATTTTGCAAGGTCCTCGAACACATTCCATCCGAAAACCGCTTCCTCGTTCGGGCGGGAGTGGGTTGGAATCCAGGCATAATCGGCGTTGCGAGCGTTGGCGCAGACCTCGCTTCTCCCGCTGGATTCGCCTTGCGAACCGGCAAGCCCGTCATCTCGAACCATCTCGAGAACGAAGATCGTTTTAGGACCCCGGAAATCCTTCAGCAACACGGCGTCCGTCGCGCCATGAACGTCATTTTGCAAGGCGACGGAAAGCCTTTCGGGGTTCTGGAGGTGGATAGTCGCTCCAAAAATGAATTTGTGGAGCACGATCTCGCATTTTTGCAGGGCGCGGCTAACATTTTGGGCATGGCGATCGAGCGGGAGCGATACGAGCGTCGGCTAAAGGCTGCGCTGGAGCGCGATGAGGTGCTTCTGAAAGAGGTGAATCATAGGGTGAAGAACAGCTTGGCGATTGTCGCCAGCATGCTGCGCCTTCAGGCCCGAGACGTTGGCGATGGGGAATTGATTGAACATCTGAATGAAGCATCGCGGCGGGTGGCTGCGGTTGGACGAGCTCATGATCAGCTCTTCCAAGGATCAGACGTCGAGCGAAGGGATATTGGCAAATATATTGAAGCGGTCTGCAAAGATTTGGACGAAAGCGTCGCGCATTGCGAAGTTCATACGGATGTGGACGAAGGAATTGAGATTCCGACCGATCGGGCCATTTCATCCGCATTGATCGTCAATGAGCTCATAGCGAACGCGGCCAAATACGCATATCCGAATCAATCTGGGGGAAAGATCTCAATCAGGGTTTCCCGTTCAGGGGAAAATGATTTTGCTATTTCTGTTCGCGATGAAGGCGCCGGGCTTCCCGCAAACTTCGACCTTGGCAAAGCCAAGGGACTAGGCATGCGTATTATCTCCGCCTTTGCGCAGCAATTGAACGCGACCATCGTCGTGCATCCTCAGAATCCTGGGACAGAGTTCGTGGTGTTCATACCGCTCGACGCCTTGCCCGCTTCCTAGAGCATGTTCCGAGAAAGTCGATCGACTTTTTCGATCGGAACATGCTCCAACTCTTTGAATTTGAGCGATTCCTTTTCGATCAGATGAGTCCATCCGATCGGGAGGCGCTCTAAAGCAGAAGGCTCAACTCGGCGTCCGAGTCGGCGCCAGGCCCATTTCTGCGGATTCCGCCGCGCGCAAAAGACTTTCGGCGAGCTGACGCGCGCCGTTGGCGCGAAGCCCGACGCGAAGATAGGTCTTTGGTCCTTCGGGCGCCTCCGCGTCCACGGGCAGCTCCAGGGTCAGCATCACGAGCGCGCCGGGAAGCGTATGGGTCGCAAAGCCGACGAGCGGAAACAGAGTGATCTCTTCCTCGCTGGCAGGCTCCTCGCTCATCATTCGCGCCTCGCCGCCATTTGGCTCTCGATCCGAAACGGATGCGCCGGATAGACGCCGAGGATCTTCAATTCCTTGCAGAAAAAGGCAAGCTCCTCGAGCGCGCGGGCGAGCCCCGGCTCCTCCGGATGGCCGTCGACATCGGCCAGGAACTGCGTCGCGGTGAATTCGCCCTCGACCATATAGCTTTCGAGCTTCGTCATATTGACTCCATTGGTGGCGAAGCCGCCGAGCGCCTTGTAAAGCGCGGCCGGCACATTGCGCACCCTGAAGACGAAGCTCGTCACCATGGGCAGGCCGCGCGGCGCCCAGTTCGGGGCTTTCGACAGCACCACGAAGCGGGTCGTATTATGCGGCTCGTCCTCTATGTCGGCGGCGAGCACGTCCAGCTTGTAGATTTCCGCCGCAAGGCCGGTCGCGATCGAGGCGCGCGTAGGGTCGCCCCATTCCGCGATCTCACGGGCCGAGCCGGCCGTGTCGCCGGCGACATGCGCCGCGAGGCCAAGCTTGCGGATGATCTTGCGGCATTGGCCGAGCGCGTGAACATGGCTGTAAACGGATTTTATCGTCTCGACCCCGACGCCCTTCAGGCCGAGCAGCTGGAAATGGATCGGCAGAAAATATTCGCCGACGATGAACAGGCTGGCGCTGGGCAGCAGATGATGGATGTCGGCGACCCGGCCCGCGATCGAATTCTCGATCGGGATCATGCCGAGCAGCGCCGCGCCGTCGGTGATCGCCGCGAGCGCATCCTCAAATGTGGCGCAGGGCAGGGGCTCCCAATCCGGATAGGCGTTCCGGCAGGCGATATCGGAATTGGCGCCGGGCTCGCCTTGATAGGCGATTTTATTGACGGTCATTTTTGGCGGGAGCCTTTCGCGCAAGCTTGGACGCGCAAGCCTATGGCATGTTCAGGGCCCGGCGGAAAAGGTCTGGCGCGTTTTTAGCTTGCCGAATCCCATGGGCGACAAAAAGTAGCATCGGGCGCCCCTTCACTTATGTTGCAATGCAATGTATGTAGAGGTTAAGCAATGTTGCGCTGCAGCGAGATCGGAGTCCCAAGAGAATCGGTCGCTGAACCGCTGCGCGCCTCGGCCGGAGGCATGACCTCAAACGGCCGAGCTTAATGGGTAATGTGGTGCGGCAATGGGATCGTTTTTTTTCGAGACAAGTAAAATAGCCGGCGGTCTGCTCGGCGCATTGGTTCTGGCCCTGGCTCTGGCGGGCATTTCGAATCGCATCTTCATCCATGGGAAGCTCGCGACTCCGGCCTATGTCATTGCTGCGGCGAATGATGGCCGCAGCGCCGAGGTTCCCGCAGCTGCGGCGAACAACGCGCGGAGCGCGGCAGGCGGCGCGGAGATTGTGGCGGACAAGCCGGTTTCCGAGGGCGGCGCGGTCGCCCTGAGCGAAACGCCAAGCGTCGAAGCGGGGTCGGCCGTGGCGAGCGGCGCGCCGAGCGCCGATGCTAACGCTACTGCTCCGACCGCTGCGGTTGCATTCGACGGCGCCCCGGTGGCGGACGATAGAAAGGCTGAGGCGGACGGTAAAACCTGCCAAGCCTGTGATGCGACCGAAAAAAGCGCCGCCGCGAAGGCCGGTCCGCCGCTTTTCGCGATTGTCGATCGTCCGAAAAGCTCCGTCGCCGGTTTGGCCCATTCAAATTCGCTCCGGGCCGAAGGAGTCAATTGGACCGCTGACGATCTCGATCAGTTCCTCGCCAGCCCGCATGGCTACGCGAGCGGACCGCAAGCGGGCGGCGATCTGGACTCCGCTAAACGCGCCGACATCGTCGAATATTTGCGCGCCTTGTCGAATCATCCGCGGCGCGTGCGGGCCAAATAGAGCTTTCGCAGCGCATTTTTGCAAGGGTTGGGCGACGCCGCCGGGTTTCCGCGCGGCGTTTCCGCGTTTATGATCACGTCAACGCGCTTGCCATTCGTCACCAGAATGCCGACATAAACTAGCCCGATCATGCGCGCATCCGGGCGGCGCGCCATGCCGCGCTTTCCGCCGAAAGGCAATCTTGCGCCGAGAGGCAAATTTGACCGCGAAACGATCCTCGCCCCTTCCTCTTTCATTCACCCGCAGATCTGTCTTGGGCGTGGCCGCGGCGGGCCTTGCTCTGCCGCAGCTCTTGACGCGCCGCGCCGCCGCGGCGGAGGAGGTCGAGACCCACGGTCTGTCGGTTTTCGGCGATCTCGCGCTGCCGCCCGATTTCGACCATTTCGCCTATGTCAATCCAGCCGCCCCGAAGGGCGGCGAGATCGCGCTTCAGGTGAGCGCCGTTGGAGCGAACCAAAATTTCAACACGTTCAATACGTTGAACGCTTATATCTTGAGAGGCGACGGCGCCGCGGGCATGGCGCTTATTTTTGATACGCTCATGACCGGAAACGCCGACGAGCCGGATAGCCTTTACGGGCTCGTGGCGCGCGCCGTGCGCGTCTCCCCCGACAAGAATGTCTATCGCTTCCTTTTGCGCAAGGAGGCGCGCTTTCACGACGGCTCGCCTTTGACCGCGCGCGATGTCGCCTTTTCCTTGAATATCCTGCAGACCAAGGGGCATCCTTCGATTCGACAGGCTCTGCGCGACATGGACGCGGTCGAGGTCGAGGCGGACGACGTCGTGCGCGTGCGATTGAAGCCCAATCACAGCCGCGAGGCTGCGCTGATCGTGGCCAGTCAACCGATCTTCAGCGCCGCCTATTATCAGACTCACGCCTTTGATGAGACGACTTTGGAGCCGCCGCTCGGATCAAGCGCCTATCGGGTCGGGCGCTTCGATCAGGGCCATTTCATCACTTTCGACCGGGAGCCGAACTATTGGGCCCGGGACTTGCCGGTCAATCGCGGCCAGGCGAATTTCGGCCGCATAAGGTTTGAATATTTCGGCGACCGCAATGTCGCCTTCGAGGCCTTCAAAGCGGGCGTCTTCACCTTCCGTGAAGAGGCGACTTCGGCGGTCTGGGCGAAAGGCTATGATTTCGCCGCCGTCAAGGAAGGTCGCGTCAAGCGCGAGGCTTTACGCGACGATTCGCCCCAAGGAACCCAGGGCTGGTTCTTCAATACCCGTCGCGACAAGTTCAAGGACCGTCGGATCCGCGAGGCGATCAGCCTCGCCATGGATTTCGAATGGACCAATGCGAATATCATGTATGGCGCTTACCAGCGAACGATCTCCTATTTTCAGAATTCTCCAATGATGGCGGCCGGCGCGCCGTCGATGGCGGAACTTGCATTGCTCGAACCCTATCGCAAGGATCTTGACCCGTCCGTGTTCGACGAAGTCTATGTGCCGCCGAAATCGGACGGTTCCGGTCAGGACCGCGCTCTTTTGCGTCGCGCCAGCGACTTGCTGCTGGCGGCGGGCTGCAAACGCCAGGATTCCGTTTTGCTCCTGCCAAATGGCCAGCCCTTCGATCTCGAATTCCTGGACTTCGAAAGCGCCTTCGAGCCGAGCATGGCGCCTTTCATCAAGAATTTGAAACTGCTTGGCGTATCAGCGCGCTTTCGCGTCATCGATCCGGCCCAATATAAGCGGCGGATGGACGAGTTTGACTATGACGTTCTGCCTTTGCATTTGAATCTCGGTCTGACTCCGGGAGACGGCATGCGCTCTTTCTTCGGATCGGAATCCGCGTCTTTGCCCGGGTCGCACAATGTCGCCGGCATTACCGACCCCGTGGTCGACGCATTGATCGAAAAGGCCCTGGTCGCGAGCTCGCGCGAAGAATTGACCGTAATCTGCCGCGCAATCGATCGCATCCTAAGGTCCGGTCATTATTGGACGCCGATGTGGAATAGATCCAACCATCTTGTCGCCTATTGGGATATATTCAGCCGTCCGGAACGCGGCCCCAAATATGAATTGGGCGTCGTCTCCACCTGGTGGTACGATGAAGAAAAAGCCAAGCGCATCAAATTCGCCAGTCATTGACCGCGCCTGATGTTCGCCTATATCGCGCGCCGTCTCCTTCTGATGATTCCCACGCTTTTCGGGATCCTGCTCGTATCTTTTGCGATCGTGCAATTCGCCCCAGGCGGGCCGGTGGAGAGAATCCTGGCGCAATTGCAGGGAACGGACGCGGGCGCGACGGCGCATTTTGGCGGCGGCGGCGAGGTCGGCGCCTCGGCCGGCGGCGATTTCTCTTCGAAATACCGCGGCGCGCAGGGTCTCGATCCGAAATTCATCGCCGAGCTCGAAAAGCAATTCGGCTTCGATAAGCCGGCCTATGAGCGCTTCTTTCTGATGGTCAGGAATTACGCGACGTTTGATTTCGGGCGATCCTATTTCCGCGACGTGCCGGTGCTGCAGCTCATCAAGGAAAAGCTTCCTGTTTCGATCTCGCTCGGTCTTTGGATGACGCTTCTCTCCTACGCGATTTCGATTCCTCTCGGAATCCAGAAAGCTGTGAGCGACGGGTCTCGTTTCGACGTCTGGACCTCGGCGGTTGTCATCACGGGCTATGCGATTCCGAGTTTTCTATTTGCGATTCTCCTCATCGTGCTTTTTTGCGGCGGCTCGTTCTGGCAGATTTTTCCGCTGCGCGGCCTGACCTCGGAGAATTGGCCGCAGCTTTCGCTCTTCGGCAAGGTCACGGATTATGTCTGGCACATCACTTTGCCGGTTGCGTCGATGACGCTCGGCGCCTTCGCCACCTCGACCTTTCTGACCAAGAATTCGTTTCTCGACGAGATCCGCAAGCAATACGTGCAAACCGCCCGCATGAAAGGCCTCACCGAAAGGCGCGTTCTCTATGGCCATGTGTTTCGCAACGCCATGATGATCGTCGTCGCGGGCTTTCCAGGCGCCTTCATCGCGGCGTTTTTCGGCGGCTCTCTGCTCATCGAGACGATCTTTTCGCTTGACGGTCTTGGCCTTCTCTCGTTCGAATCGATCGTCAACCGTGATTACCCGGTCGTCTTTGCCGATCTCTATATTTTCGCCCTGCTCGGCCTCGTCGTGAACCTCATGTCCGATCTCACCTATATGTGGATCGATCCGCGCATCGACTTCGAGACCAGGGAGGTCTAGGGCATGAGCGCGCCTGTGTTGCAGAACGGCTTCGCCGTGAAGCGCCTCGCGACCGCCGAGCCTGCTCGAGGTTGGCTCCGCTTGGGCCCGGTCAACCGGCGGCGCCTCGCCAATTTCAAGAGCCATCGGCGCGGCTATTGGTCGTTCTGGATCTTCATGTGTCTGTTCGTCCTGTCGCTCTTCGCCGAAGTGATCGCCAACGACAAGCCAATCCTGGTCGTCTACAAAGGCGAGATCCTGACCCCGATCTTCCACGATTACCCGGAAGAAAAGTTCGGCGGCTTTCTCGCCCAGACCGACTATCGCGACGAAGTGATCGACAAGGAGATCAATCAGCACGGCTTCATGATCTGGCCGTCGATTCGCTATTCCTACCGGACGATCAACCGCCACTTGCCGACGCCCGCGCCCTCGCCGCCGACATGGATGCTGACCGATGCGCAATGCCGCGCGGCCGCCGCGAGGTTCAACAAGGAGCAGGCGGCGCGCGGCTGCGAGGCCATCGAATGGAACTGGCTCGGCACCGACGATCAAGGCCGCGACGTTCTCGCCAGATTGATCTACGGATTTCGCCTTTCGCTTGTGTTCGGCCTGACCTTGGCGGGCGTGTCCTCGGTCATCGGAATCGCGGCGGGCGCGGTGCAGGGCTATTTCGGAGGCTGGACCGATCTCGTCTTTCAGCGCTTCATCGAGATATGGTCCTCGCTGCCGCATCTTTATCTGCTGATCATCATGTCGTCGATCATCACGCCGAGCTTCTTCGTGCTGCTTGGCATCTTGCTCTTGTTTTCCTGGGTGTCGCTGGTGCATGTCGTGCGCGCCGAATGCCTGCGCACGCGCAATTTCGAATATGTGAATGCGGCGCGGGCGCTTGGACTGTCCAACGCCGCGATCATCCTCAAGCATGTTCTGCCCAACGCGACGGTGGCGACGCTGACCTTCCTGCCTTTCGTGCTCAATGGTTCGATCACGACTCTGACGGCGCTCGATTTCCTAGGCTTCGGCCTGCCGCCGGGCTCCCCCTCGCTCGGCGAGCTTTTGCTGCAGGGAAAGTCGAATCTTCAGGCGCCTTGGCTCGGCCTGACGGGTTTTAGCGTCATCGCCGCCATGCTGTCGCTTCTGGTCTTCATTGGAGAAGCCGTCCGCGACGCCTTCGATCCAAGGAAGACGCTGCAATAGGGGCGCGCTGTGATGAAGCGGGAGGATAAGTCATGAATAGAATTGTCCGGGAGCACTATCCGGCCGCAAGACTTCCCGAAGACTTACGAGAAGGGCTGAAACCCGAGGAACAGGTCCGAGTTACGATCGAGTCCGCATCCGATCTGGATAAGGATATTAGCGAGAACGCCGAACTCGTTCGGCTCATACGGCGTCCCGAACGTGTCTTGAGCCTGGAGGAAATGTTCGCCATGCGACGTCCCGTGTTCTCCTCGATCGATGAAATTAATGATCACATTCGTGCTCTCCGAGACGAATGGGGATGAGCCAAAGAATGTCGGCGTCATCGCTTGTGTATCTCGACACGAATGTTTTTATTCTCGGATTTGAATTCGGGGGGGTTGAAGCGCAGCCGGTCCATCAACTTTTGACAGCGCTCAAAGAAGTCCCGAAAGCTATCGTAACGAGCGAATTGACCCTGGCCGAGCTTCTCGCTCCGCCCAAGAGGGAGAACGACTTCCCGTTCGCGCGGAAGGCTGAGCTTTATGGCAATTTGCTGATCTGGAGCGGCTTGATCGACCTTTGGCCAGTCAGCCGACAGGTTCTGATTGGAACCGCTGTTTTGCGTCAAAATTGGTTATGCAAGCTACCCGATGCTATTCATATGGTCAGCGCGCTCCATGCAGGCTGCGCATTTTTCATGTCGAACGATAGGGACATGAATCAATCTCCTCATGGAATAAAACGCATCCTGCCTGACCAACCCGGCGTCGCCACGATCCTGGACGCTCTCCGTGCCTGAACCCTGTCTCCTCAATGTCCGCGACCTCACGGTTTCCTTTCAAACGGAGGCCGCGCAGCCGCCCGCCGTCGATGGCGTGTCTTTCACGCTGGAGCGCGGGCGCACGCTCGCTCTCGTCGGCGAGTCGGGCTCGGGCAAATCGGTCACGGCGCTCTCGATCGTGCGTCTGCTTCCGCCTGGCGTCCGGCCCAAAGGTCAAGCGCTGTTCAAGGGCGAGGATCTTCTGACCTGCGGCGACTCGCGGCTCAGGGCGATTCGCGGCGCTGAAATCACCATGGTTTTCCAGGAGCCAATGACCTCGCTCAATCCTTTGCATACGATTGAGCGCCAGATCGGCGAAATCCTCGAGCTGCACGGCGCCCGGGGCGCGCAGAACATTCGCCGGCGCATTGTCGAGCTTCTCGAGGAAGTCGGGATTCCCGATCCGAGCCAAAGGCTCGGGGCCTTCCCGCATCAATTGTCGGGCGGTCAACGGCAGCGGGTGATGATCGCCATGGCGCTCGCCAATCGCCCGGATCTCTTCATCGCCGATGAGCCGACGACCGCGCTCGACGTCACGGTGCAGGCGCAGATTCTACACCTCTTGAAGGAGCTGCAGGCGCGTTACGGCATGGCTATGCTTTTCATCACGCATGACCTCGGCATTGTGCGCAAGATCGCCGACGACGTCGCCGTGATGCAAAAGGGCAAGATCGTCGAGGCTGCGGATGTAGCTCAGATCTTCGCCTCGCCGCACCATCCCTACACCAAGGCCCTCATCGCCGCCGAGCCGAAAGGGATGCCGCCCACAGTCAACCTCGCTGCGAAGACCATCTTCAGCGCGGAAGACGTCCGCGTCTGGTTTCCGATCAAGCGCGGGTTTCTGCGCAAGACCGTGGGTTTCGTAAAGGCGGTCGATGGCGTCTCCGTAAATGTGCGGGAAGGCGAGACGGTCGGGGTCGTCGGCGAATCGGGATCGGGAAAGACCACGCTCGGCCTCGCTCTGCTGCGGCTCGTTCATTCGGAAGGGGCGATCGTCTTTCTCGGGCGGCGGATCGATGGATTGCGCTTCAAGGCGATGCGGCCGCTGCGGCGCGACATGCAGATCGTGTTTCAGGATCCTTATGGTTCGTTGTCGCCGCGGCTTTCGGTGGGCGACATCGTGGCCGAGGGCCTCGGCGTGCAGAACAAGGCCCTCAAATACGCGGAGCGGCGCGAGATTGTCGCGCGCGCGCTCAACGACACCGGCCTCGATCCGTCGGCGATGGATCGCTATCCGCATGAGTTTTCCGGCGGCCAGAGACAGCGCATCGCCATCGCGCGGGCGATCGTTCTCGAGCCGAAATTCATTGTCTTGGACGAGCCGACATCCGCGCTCGACATGTCGGTGCAAGCGCAGATCGTCGATCTCTTGCGCGATTTGCAAAAGCGGCGCGGGCTCGCCTATCTCTTCATCAGTCATGACCTCCGGGTGGTGCGCGCTCTGGCCAGTGAGATCATCGTGATGCGTCATGGCAAGGTCGTCGAAGCGGGGCCCGCCGCCGAGCTTCTCGTAAAGCCGCAAAGCGCTTACACAAAGGCGCTCTTCGCCGCGGCTTTCGACATCAAGGCCGAGGACGGGGCGGTTTTGAGTTCCTGAACGGGCGAAGGAAAGCCATGGCCCGCGCGATCATTCTCGTTCTCGATTCGGTTGGCTGCGGCGGCGCGCGGGACGCCGCCCTTTATGGCGACGCCGGCGCGAACACGCTTGGCCATCTCGCCCGCGCCTGCGCCGCCGGACAGGGCGATCGCAAAGGCTTGCGCCGCGGGCATTTGCAGGCGCCTAACCTTGACGCCTTGGGCCTCGGCTTCGTCGTCGAGGCTTCGAGCGGCGATTGGCCGCCCGGGTTCTCCCGGGGGATCGAGCCAAAGGCGCTCTGGGGCTATGCGGTTGAACGCGCGCATGGCAAGGATACGCCCGCCGGCCATTGGGAAATGGCGGGCGCGCCGGCAGCTTCGGCCTTTGGCTTCTTTCCTAAAGAGCAGCCATGTTTCCCGCTGGAACTGACGCAGGGCTTGATCGCCAAGGGCGGCGTTCCGGGCGTCCTCGGCAATTGCCATGCGTCGGGCGTCGAGATCATCCAAAGGCTCGGCGCGGAGCATCTGCGTACCGGAGCGCCGATCTGCTACACGTCGGTCGATTCGGTTTTCCAGATCGCGGCGCATGAAGAGGCATTTGGGCTGGAGCGGCTCTATGATTTCTGCCGCGTCGCGCGCCGCTTATGTGATCCGCTGAACATTGGACGCGTTATCGCGCGTCCTTTTAAAGGCGATCCGAGCAAGGGATTTACGCGCACGCCGCATCGCAAGGATTTCGCGGTTGCGCCGCCGTCCGGCAACCTCCTTGAGCGGGTCAGGGAAGCTGACGGGGCCATGGTTTCGATCGGCAAGGTCGGGGATATTTTCGCGCATCGCTTCACCGGCCGGGAGATCAAGCGCGACGGCAATATGGCGCATTTCGACGCCATGCTCGAAGCGCTGCATGAGCTTCCCGACGGCGGCTTGATCTTCGCCAATTTCCTCGACTTCGATACGGAGTTCGGCCATAGGCGGGATATCGCCGGCTACGCCCATTGCCTCGAGGCTTTTGACGCCCGCCTGCCGGAGCTTCTCGCCGCTATGCGTCCCGGCGATCTCGCGGTCATAAGCGCCGATCACGGCAATGATCCGACTTGGGCCGGCTGGGACCACACCCGCGAACATGCCCCGGTTCTCGCCTTCGGGCCTGGCGTTGCCGGCCGCTCGATTGGGCGGCGCGAAAGCTTCGCCGATATTGGCGCGAGCCTTGCGGTTCATTTGGGCTTGCCGGCCACCGCCAGCGGAGCGTCATTTTTGTAGCGGCCTACAGGAGCATTGCATGGGGGAAGACGCGCCGGACGGGGTCCATGTCATTCGCCATCCCTTGGTGCAGCATAAGCTCACCTTGATGCGCGACAGCGGCCAGTCGACCAAGAGCTTCCGGCAATTGCTCAATGAAATCGGCATGTTGCTCTGTTACGAGGTCACCCGCGACCTGCCGCTCGAGATGGTCGACATCGAGACGCCGCTGACGAAGATGAAAGCGCCGGTGATCTCCGGCAAGAAGCTGATTTTCGCGCCGATCCTGCGCGCCGGCGCGGGCTTTCTCGACGGCATGCTTGACCTCGTGCCATCCGCGCGAGTCGCGCATATCGGACTCTATCGCGATCCCAAAACTCTCGAAGCGGTCGAATATTACTTCAAGACTCCGCAGGACCTCGGCGAGCGTCTTGTGATCCTCATGGATCCGATGCTGGCGACGGGCAATTCGGCCAGCGCCGCCATTGCCGGGCTGAAAAAGCGGGGCGCAAGGGACATTCGATTCGTATGCCTGCTCGCCGCCCCCGAAGGAATCGCCAAGGTTCGCGCTGGGCATCCCGATGTGGCGATCTGGACCGCCGCAATTGACGACCGGTTGAACGAGCATGGCTATATCGTCCCGGGCCTCGGCGACGCCGGCGACCGAATGTTCGGCACGAAATAGTTTCGCCAAGTCGGATTGAACCAGATCGCACCTAAATTATTGATTTAATATGATAGTTTTGCATAAGAGCAGGCTCCAAAGCGGGAGCTCGCGGTTGGGCGCGAGTCGAAACGAGGCTCGGCGTTTTGGGCTTTTCGGGAAAAACAAACAATTATCAGAAGCCGTAACTTCGCCATTGTTGTTTCGAAATAAAGCCTAACTAAATTTAGTTAATGCGAGTATGGTTAAAGGCATCTTGCAACCATCACGACGTTTAAGCGTTTTGGATGTAAGTCCCGTCAAGAAATCAGAGTGGTCTCGTCCATGGTTCATCTCGAACTTCTGTACAAGCCCGTTGCGACCGATCGCAAGGGGTCGCATGGTAGGCTGGTGGTGGTTTCGAACCGTGTGCCCGTCCCGACCTCCTCAGCGGAGCCGTTGGCCGGAGGGCTTGCGATCGCGTTGCAGGCGGCGCTCAAGACACGAGGCGGCGTCTGGTTCGGATGGTCGGGCAAGGTGAGTCAGGACCCCGACCCCGCCCTGCAGGTGAGGACGTTTGGATCCATCAGCTATGCTGTGTCCGACCTCTCACGCCGCGATATTGATGAATATTATCACGGCTTCGCCAACCGGGCGCTTTGGCCGATCTGCCATTATCGCCTCGATCTCGCCAATCTGTCGGCTCGCGACGCCTCCGGCTATTTCCGCGTGAACGAGCAATTCGCCCGGCGTCTCGCCAAGATGCTGCGTCCGGATGACATCGTTTGGGTGCATGACTATCATTTCATTCCGATCGCGAGTTGCCTGCGTCGGCTCGGATGCGCCAATCGGATGGGATTCTTCCTGCATATCCCATGGCCTGGGCCGGATATCGCCGCCGCGCTTCCGGAATATGACCGAATTCTCCGCTCGCTTGCGGCCTATGATGTTCTAGGTTTTCAAACTCCGGTCGACGCAGAAAACTTCCGCGACTGTCTCGTTCACGCCAAGGCTGGCCACATCGTCGACGGGGGCTGTTGCGAAGCCTATGGCCGAAGGTTCCAGGTTGACGCGTTTCCGATCAGCATCGACGCGGAAGCCTTCGCCCAGGAGGCGCGCGTCGCGGAAAGGAATATCGTCGTCAAGCGGATGCGCGCGAGCCTCGAAGGCCGTGAGATGATCATAGGCGTCGATCGGCTCGATTATTCGAAGGGCGTCAAGCAACGAATCGCGGCGTTTTCCGCCTTTCTGGAGCGTTCGCCGCAAGCCGCCAGGGGGCGGGTGACGTTGCTGCAGATCACACCCAAGTCGCGCTCCGAGGTCCCGGAATACGCCAAGATCCAGCGCGAGGTCGCCGAGCAGGTCGGCCATGTGAATGGCAAATTGGGCGATGTCGATTGGACGCCTGTACGCTATATAAATAAAGTCATGAGCCAGTCGGCCCTCGCGGGCCTTTACAGGGTCGCTCGCGTCGGCCTCGTGACGCCTTTGCGGGATGGCATGAATCTGGTCGCGAAGGAATATGTCGCGGCGCAATCTCCGGAAAATCCTGGAGTTCTGATTCTGTCGCAATTCGCAGGCGCCGCACAGGAATTGGAGCAGGCCCTGATCGTCAACCCCTATGACGTCGAAGCGACCGCGGACGCGATCGCCCGGGCTTTCGCGATGCCGCTCAAAGAGCGCAAAGAGCGCTGGAGCGCTATGATGGAGACGCTGCGCTGCAACAGCGTCGAGGCTTGGACTAATAGGTTCCTTCAGGTTCTCAGCGGCGACGCTGATTTGCAGGAGCTGGAGCCTTCCCTCCCCGCCGCTCGCAGCGTTGTGAGGTCCGGCGCCGTTGCAGAATCCGAACCCTGGCGCGCGGCGTCGCCGATTTGGCCATCCCTGGGGCCAAGCTTGGGTCATTGACTCCGGGATTGGACGCACGTCAGGGTCCGTCGCCGAGGCTGGAAAACTTTTCACTTATAACTTGGCTGCAATGGTAGCCGCGCGCCGCCTCGCAAATAGGTTCGGGCGGCGCGTCGGCTTGGCTCGATTCGGCTGAGCGCGACACTGGCGCCGCGAACAAATGTGGGCAATAAGATCGCCCCGTGCGAGCATACCCTGTAATCTCATCCCCAAAGCGAATCGCAGCGAGCCCTAAGCGTGACGGAACGCTTCAGGGGTCGGCGGCGTTTCTGGCGCCGCGGCGAGACGCATCGGATGTCGCCCGGCGTCGATTGACGCTCGACTGCGATTTCGCTCCGGCCGCCAGGAAAGCCGCATCATGATCGATCGCAATGATGTGCAATGGTATCGCGACGCAATAATCTATCAGCTGCATGTGAAGTCCTTTTTCGATTCCGACAATGATGGCGTCGGCGATTTCGGCGGCCTCACGCAGAAGCTCGATTACGTGAAGGATCTCGGCGCCACCGCGATTTGGTTGATGCCTTTTTATCCTTCTCCGTTGCGCGACGACGGATATGACATCTCGGACTATCGCGGGATCAATCGCGCCTATGGCAATCTGCGCGACTTCAAATATTTCGTGCGCGCGGCGCATGAGCGGGGCCTGCGCGTCGTCACCGAGCTCGTCATCAATCATACGTCGGATCAGCATCGCTGGTTCCAACGCGCGCGCGCGGCAAGACCGGGGTCGGCCGCTCGCAACTTCTATGTCTGGGCGAATGCGGATCACGGCTACAAGGACGCGCCGATCATTTTTCTCGATACGGAAAAGTCGAACTGGACTTGGGACGAGACAGCCAACGCCTATTATTGGCATCGCTTCTACGCGCATCAGCCCGACTTGAACTTCGACAATCCTCGTGTCTTGGAAGCCGTCCTCGACGTCATGCGCTATTGGCTCGACATGGGCGTCGACGGATTGCGGCTCGACGCCATCCCCTATCTGATCGAGCGGGAGAGCACGTCGTGCGAAAGCCTCCCGGAAACCCATGCGATCATCAAGAAGATCAGGGCGGCGGTCGACGCCGACTATCCCGACCGCATGCTGCTCGCCGAAGCCAATCTATGGCCGGAAGAGACGGCGCAATATTTTGGCCACGGCGATGAATGCCATATGGCCTTTCATTTTCCGCTGATGCCGCGCATCTACATGGCGCTGGCCCAGGAGGACCGCCACCCGATCACCGACATCATGCGGCAGACGCCCGAAATTCCGGAAGGCGCCCAATGGGCGATCTTCCTGCGCAACCATGACGAGATGACGCTCGCGGTTGTGACCGACAAGGAGCGCGATTATCTCTGGTCCTTCTATGCAGCCGATCGGCGCGCGCGGCTCAATCTTGGCATTCGCCGGCGCCTTGCGCCTTTGCTCGAAAATGATCGGCGCAAGATCGAGCTTTTGAATTCGCTCCTATTTTCAATGCCTGGGACGCCGGTCATCTATTACGGAGATGAGATCGGCATGGGCGACAACATCTATCTCGGCGATCGCGACGGGGTGCGCACGCCGATGCAATGGTCGGTCGATCGCAATGGCGGCTTCAGCCGCGCCGATCCGGCCAAGCTCGTCCTGCCGACGATCCAGGATCCGGTCTACGGCTTCAGCGCCGTCAATGTGGAAGCCCAGCTTGCAAGTCCGTCCAGCTTGTTGACTTGGATGCGGCGGATGATCGCCGTGCGGCGCTCGCATCTGGCGTTTGGGCGCGGCGGACTGCGCTTTCTTTATCCTTCGAACCGAAAGGTTCTGGCCTATTTACGCGAGACGGACACGGAGAGCATTCTCTGCGTCGTGAACGTCTCGCGGGCGCCGCAAGCCGTGGAGCTCGATCTCGGGGAGTTCAAGGGCTCCGTCCCGGTCGAGCTCACGGCCGGCAGCCTGTTTCCGCCGATTGGCGCGCCGCCCTATCTTTTGACGCTCCCGGCCTATGGCTTCTTCTGGTTCAGGCTTGAAACGGTCGAGGCGGAGGACGCGCAATATGCGCCGCAACTCGCGCCCGAATTATTCACGCTCGTCGCCACCGGCAAGCTCGAAACGATCCTTTCCGGGCGCGAGCTCATTGCTTTCGAGCGAGATGTGGCGCCGCGATTCTTGACGTCGCGGCGCTGGTTCCACAGTCATGGGACGCCGATCCAGAGCGTTTCTGTGAAAGATTTCGCTGTGCTTCGCGATGGCGAGCGGGGCCGCTTCGTGCTCCCGATGCTCGACGTCGCCCTGGCCAGCGGGGTGGTCCAGACTTACTTCACGCCGCTTGCGGCGGAGGAGGAGCGCGAAGACCTGCCGGAGCTTTCCTCCGTCGTGGCGAAGCTGCGCCGCGGCGCCCTCGCCGGCCTGCTTTATGACGGCGACGCAAGCCCGCGGTTCGGCGCCTCCATGCTCGCAGCGCTCCGGCGCGGGGACACGTTGGACGCCAGCAGGGGCGCAATCGTCTTCGCGCCGACCTGCCATCTCGACGCCGAGCCTGCGATCGACGCCAGCGACATCCGCCGCTTTGGCGCCGACCAGCGCCATACCTCCCTCGTCTTGGCCAATCAGATCGCTCTGAGGGTCTACCGTCGTCTGCATTCAGGCATTCTTCCCGAGGTCGAGATCAGCCGCTTTCTGACCGATGCGGCGCATTTCGCCAATACGCCGCCCTTGCTCGGAACGGTCGAGCACATCGACTGCGACGGGGTCCGAACCACGCTGGCCGTCTTTCAAACTTTTGTCCGTTGCCAAGGCGACGCGTGGACCTGGACGCTTGAAGCATTGAAGCGCGTTTTGGAGGCTCTGGCCCTCGGGCGGGCGGAAGACGACCAATCGGCGCCGGAAAGCTTCTCGACCTATGTTCCGCATATGCAGCGGCTCGGTCGGCGAACCGCCGAAATGCACAGAGCCCTGGCGACGCCAACCGATGACGCTATCTTCCAAGCCGAACCTCTGACCTTCGCCGACGTGCTCCAGATCGTCGACGAGGCGCGAGACTTGGCGGAGCTCGCCTTCGCGCGATTGCAAACAATCGATACGGCCGCGAATCATGAAGCGAGAATCGGGGCCGAACGACTCCTCGCCCGGCGGCCGGAGTGTTTCGGCTTGATCGATAGTCTGGCGAAAGAGCCGCTGGGCGCGATCAAGATCCGAGTTCATGGCGATTATCATCTCGGTCGGGCGCTTGTCGCAAAGGACGATCTTATCATCGTCGGCTTCGAGGGCGGCCCTTCGGAAAAAACCCTCGAGCAAAGGCGCGCCAAGACCTCGCCTCTGTGCGATGTCGCGAGCATGCTGCGCTCATTCGCCTATGTGGCCACTGCTGCGAGACGCGATGTCGCCAAGCTCGTGCCGGACCCGCTGACGGCAGGGGCAAGGCTGAGCGAGCAGCTCTTCGAGTTTTCCCAGATCTTTGTCCAGTCCTATATGGAGGCGGCGCGCGATAACCCGATTTGGATCGAGGATCCGGCCACGCGAAGGCGGCTGCTCATCCTTTACCTGCTCGTCAAAGCGCTCGACGAAATCAATCGCGAAGCCTTCTTCCGGCCCGATTGGGTCGACGTTCCCATAGAAGGCGTGAATGCGATCCTGGATTACGCGGCGAAGGCGCAATGAACGCCTTTAAGCTTCCATTCCCTCCTTTGGACGTTCGAATCTTCGCGCCGCGACGGGCGTCGGGGCCGCATAGGTTCGGAATGAGCGCGACAAAACGAGCAATTCCGATTTAGGAAGGGCTCGCCGATCGGACGCGCCCCTCCGTCGCGCGGACCGCTCTCGAGAAGGCCGCCCTGACGCGGTCGCAAAATAACGCGCCGATTCGATCCCGCTCCGGCATTGACGGGCCGGATCGTTCACGAGTATAAGCACAACCTCTCGAGGCCATGCGTCAGCGGCTGTTTGTGAGCCGCCCTTAAATGCGACGGCCATTGTCCAGGAACATTGTTTAGATGGCGAATACTCCCTCGGCCAAGAAGGCCGTCCGCAAGATTGAGCGTCGCACAAAGATCAACAAGTCGCGCCGCAGTCAGATGCGCACCTATGTCCGCAAGGTCGAAGAGGCGATTGCGTCTGGAGATTCGGGCGCGGCCGTCGCGGCGCTTCGGGCGGCGGAGCCGCTGTTGATGCGGGCCGCACAAAAAGGAATTGTGCATAAAAACACGGCTTCACGAAAAGTTTCGCGGCTGAGCCACCGTGTAAACGCCTTGGGCAAGTGATTATCCAGCTCGATCGATGATTGATGTATTCATTCATAAGCCTAGCGAAAGCTAGGCTTTTTCTTTGCGCGGCTTCAACGAAAGAAATAGCGCCGCATCGCCGCGCCCGTGATTCCATCGAACATCTATTTTCCATGCAACTCAATAGCTTGTAGCCAAAGACCAGAGCTCGGCCCCCATTGCGACAGTTTTATGCGCGGCGTTAGGCCTTTTTTGGTTCTCATCTACGCTCGGCTGAGAGCCCCGCGCCGCCTCCGACGCCGATGGCGGATTCGCACGAAATCAGACGTTTACGCTAGCAGCGCTTGAGTCGTTCGAGAGCGATAGCCACAAGGCGCGTTGGGGCAGTGAATTTTTCGCAAAGCGGAGCCTTGCGGAGCCCCCGGCCTATGTTAAAGTCTTATTGCGTTCGGGATGCACCAACCGAAGAGCTGAAGGCACAACTCCGACGCGCTTTCCGGTTTTTTTTTGCGTAGAGCGCGTAACCGCGCAACGGTGGCGTGTGCTAAACTTGTTTGGGCGTTTTTACGCACAGTCTCTGACGGCAGCTTGCCCAATCGAAACTTTTCAGATGAGCAGAGAATCCTTGAGTTTTGAGTTTATGCTGTCGCCGATCTGAAGCTTTGTTTTGCTACCTGAATGCGAGGTCCTTGATATACCATGCGGTGCAAGGGGGGTCCGTGGCCGTGAATCTGTTTGCGCGATATCGGCTTTTTCATCCTCAGACGGCGTCAGATTGGCGTGAGCCAGCGCGCGGGCGCGTGGCCCGTTGGGCTTCGACGCGGCATCGTCGGCGCTTCCGCGACTAGGTTTCGCGACGTCCTCAATCCCATGATTTCTTAAGAGACGTTTTGGCGCCGCAAAGCGAGCGGACGCCTCTATTTTGTCTCGATTCATAGAAGAAGACCAATGCTGGATTGGCGCAGACAAATGAACGAACCTCGAGACCGAGGTAATTCGACCTCTCCAAACAGCGCCGCCTCTAAAGAGGAAGCTTGGATGCGCATCTGCCGCCGCTTGCGGGCCGAGCTTGGCGACGATGTTTTCTCTTCCTGGTTCGGCCGCCTCGAACTTGACGATCTTTCCGAGGCGAACGCCTATCTTTCGGTCCCGACCAAGTTCCTGAAGAGCTGGATTCAGTCGCACTATGCCGAGAAGATCTTGCTTGCGCTCGCCGGCGAATTTCCCGACGTCAAGCGCTTGTCGATCACTGTTCGGTCCTCGACGCGGACGACCGCCGGCCGCGCATCCGGCCTCGCCGCATCCGCCCAGGCGACCGACGCGCATGCGGCTGGAGACAGAAGCGTGGCTTCCTCGGCGCCGGCTTCCGACTCCGCTCACGCCGAGCTAAAATTCCCCTCCCAGCACAGGACGTCCGAGCGCGTCGCAAGAGCATCCGCCGAATGTGGCGACGCGGAGATCATCGCCGGCTCTCCGCTTGATCGGCGGCTGAATTTTTCCAATTTCCTCATCGGCAGGTCCAATCAGCTTGCCCACGCGGCGGCGCAAAGAGTGGCTTCGGCGGCGCCCGAAGAGCCGCTTCTGTACAATCCGCTCTATCTCCACGCCTCGGTCGGACTCGGCAAGACCCATCTTCTCCAAGCCGTCGCGCATGCGGCCTCGGCGGTCACGCGCCGAGTCATCTACCTCACCGCCGAGCGCTTCATGTATGGCTTCGTCTCCGCCCTCAAGGCGCAGACGGCGATCGCCTTCAAGGAAAAGCTGCGCGGCATCGACGTCCTCGTGATCGACGACATCCAGTTCCTGCAAGGCAAGTCGATCCAGCAGGAGTTCTGCCACACGTTGAATGCTTTGATCGACGCCAGGCGGCAGATTGTGATCGCGGCCGACCGCCCGCCGGGCGATCTGGAAAGTCTCGATGAACGGGTTCGCTCGCGGCTGGCTGGCGGCCTTTGCGTCGAGATGGGAGGGCTCGACGAACCGCTCCGAATCAAGATTCTCGAAGCGCGCATCGCCGCCGCCAAACAGGTGCATCCGAATTTCGAGGTTCCGCCCGCCGTCACGGCCTATGTCGCGAGCGTCATTCAAACGAATGGCCGCGATCTCGACGGCGCGGTCAACCGGCTGCTCGCCCATGCCTCGTTGAACGGCGCGCCGCTCGGCGTGGAGACCGCCGAGCTCGCGATCAGGGATTTGGTGCGAACGCATGAGCCGAAACGGATCAAGATCGAGGATATTCAGAAACTGGTGGCGAGCCATTTCAATGTGAGCCGCGCCGACATTCTTTCCTCGCGGCGAACCGCGAATGTCGTGCGTCCACGCCAGATTGCGATGTATCTTTCGAAGGTGCTGACATTGCGGTCGCTGCCGGAAATCGGCCGGCGGTTCGGCGGCCGCGACCATACGACCGTGCTCCATGCCGTGCGCAAGATCGAGGGTCTCGCAACTTCCGACGGGACCTTGTCCGAGGAGCTCGAGCTGCTGAAGCGCATGCTGATGGAGTGACGGCGCGCGCCTTCGTCCTGGGGCTCCCGATCCGCCCTGATTGGGGGTAGGCTCCGCCCATGCAGGACAAGGCGATTCGCATTATCGGCATCGATCCAGGCCTCCGGAACACCGGTTGGGGGATCATCGAGGTCTTGGGCTCGCGGCTCGCCTATGTGGCGTGCGGCTGCGTCCGCTCGAATGAAAAGGCTGCGCTCGCCGAGCGCTTATGCGAGCTGCACGAGGGTCTGGCCGCCGTCATTGCGGGTCACGCGCCGGTCGAGGCGGCGGTTGAGGAGACCTTTGTCAACCGCGATCCGCAATCAGCCCTAAAGCTCGGCCAAGCGCGCGGGATTGCGCTCCTGGCGCCGGCGATCGCGGGCTTGCCGGTCGCCGAATATGCCGCCAATCTCATCAAGAAGACCGTGGTTGGCAGCGGGCATGCAGAAAAAACGCAAATCGCGATGATGGTGAAATTCCTTCTGCCCAATAGCGGCGCGAAAAGCGCCGACGCGGCGGACGCGCTCGCCGTGGCGATCACCCACGCGCAGCTTCGCGCATTTCGCGCCAAAGCCCATGTGGCTCAAGGCCAAAGGCGGGGGAGGGCGATTTGACTTACGAGGAGCCGACGAAAGCCGGTCGCCTCTCACAGGCTCGGCGATTCGCGCAACCATGATCGGTAAGCTTAGAGGCGTCATCGATTCGAGCGGCGAGGATTTTGTGATCCTTGACGTGAACGGCGTCGGTTACATTGTCTATTGCTCGGGCCGCACCTTGCAAAGGCTGCCGCGACCCGGCGAGGCCGCCACGCTCGCCATCGAGACCCAAATGCGCGAAGATTCCATCCGCTTGTTCGGCTTCGCCACGGAGGCGGAACGCGATTGGTTCCGGCTTTTGCAATCAGTGCAGGGCGTCGGCGCCAAGGTGGCGCTCGCCGTTCAAGCCATTCTCGACGCGTCCGAGCTCGCCGCCGCGATCGCGCTTCAGGATAAGGCGGCGATCGCGCGGGCGTCCGGCGTCGGCCCGAAGCTCGCCGCGCGCATCGTGGCGGAATTGAAAGATAAGCGCGGTTGGCGGCGCGGCCGATGCGAGCCTTTTGCGCGGCCCTGGCTTTGACGACGGCAAGGCCGCTCCGCCGCCATCAATGACGCGATCTCGGCCTTGGTCAATCTGGGTTATGGCCGGCCGCAGGCGGCGGCGGCGGTGGCCGCGTCGGTGGCGGCGCTCGGGGAGGGCGCCGCGGCTGCGGAGTTGATCCGGCGCGGACTCAGGGAATTGGCGCAGTGACGTCTGCGCGTCACGCCTTGCCGTGATGCGCCGCTTCCGCATTGGAGTCGAGCGGCCAGCGCGGCCTCGCGGCGAAGGTCATGTCGTCGATCAGGCCAAGCGACAGCCGCTCGATTCCGGCCCAGGCGATCATCGCGCCATTATCGGTGCAAAGATGCGGCGGAGGCATGATGAGCCGCAGCCCGCTTTCGCCGCAAAAGCGCATCAGCGCACGGCGAATCGCGCCATTGGCGGCGACCCCGCCGGCGACGACCATGGCGTTGGCGGGGCCCACCGTTTCGCGGAAGAGACGCAAGCCGGCGCGCGAACGGTCGATGATCGTATCAACGACCGCCGCCTGGAAAGAGGCGCAAAGATCGGCGGCGTCGGTTGCGGTCAAAGCCGTGATGCGCTCCGCTTCGAGCCGAACCGCGGTCTTCAAGCCGGAAAGCGAAAAGTCCGGCTTCGGCCTGCCAAGCATGGGCCGCGGAAGATCGAAACGGGCGGCGTTGCCCTCCGCCGCGAGCTTTTCGACTTCTGGGCCGCCCGGATAGGGCAGGCCGAGCATTTTGGCGACCTTGTCGAAGGCCTCACCGACGGCGTCATCGACGGTCGAGCCGAGGCGAAGATAGTCGCCGACGCCTTTCACGGCGACGAGCTGAGTATGGCCGCCAGACACGAGAAGAAGCAGATAGGGAAACTCGACCTCGTCGGTCAGACGCGCCGTCAGGGCGTGCGCCTCGAGATGGTTCACCGCTATGAAAGGCTTGCGGCTCGCCAGGGCCAAAGCCTTGGCCGTCGTCAGGCCCACGATGACGCCGCCGATGAGGCCCGGGCCCGCTGCGGCCGCTATGCCGTCGAGATCCGCCAATTTTGTCTCGGCGCGGTCGAGCGCGCGGCGGACCAGCCTATCGATGATTTCGATATGCGCGCGCGCCGCAATCTCCGGCACCACGCCGCCATAGGCGGCATGCTGGGCGATTTGGCTCATGACCTCGTTCGAGAGGATCTGGCCGGCTCCGCCCGGCTCCAGCCGGACGACGGCGGCGGCGGTTTCATCGCAAGTCGTTTCAATTCCGAGAACGCGCATAGGCGCCTTTCAGTGCTGCCTCATGAGCAATTTCGCGACGAACGCCATCGTGAGATTGCTCCCAATATTTTCCGCAACGCATTCCCGATGCCGGGGCGACATCCGCTTCGCTTGAAAATGCGCTTGATCTTCCGATAGATGTTGGCGTCTAACATCGGCCGCGATAATTTCCAAGCTATAGAACCATCCATTCAATTAAGGAAATCCGCCGATCTCTCGCTCCAGCTCCCATCGCGACCAGGCGCTCGAACTCAAGATCGGAACGCGCGGGAGCCCTCTGGCGCTGGCCCAGGCGCATGAGCTTAGAAACCGCCTCGCGGCGGCGCATCGCATCGAGAAAGACGCAATCGAGATCGTCGTCATAAAGACGAGCGGCGACGCGATCCAGGACCGTTCGCTGAGCGAGGCAGGCGGCAAAGGGCTTTTCACCAAGGAGCTCGACCTCGCCTTGACGCGCGGGGACGTGGATATAGCCGTACATTCCGCCAAGGATGTGCCGACCTATTTGCCCGCTGAGATCGTGATCGCCGGCTATCTTTCGCGCGAGGATGTGCGCGATGCTTGGATCTCCCCGCATGCGCCGCATCCGCTCGGGCTTCCGTCGGGCGCGGTCGTCGGCACGGCGTCCTTGCGGCGCGGCGCCATGGTCAAGCGCCTGCGTCCCGATCTGTCGATTGTTCTTTTGCGCGGCAATGTCGAGACGCGCCTCGCCAAGCTCGCGGCGGGCGAAGTCGACGCCACGCTTCTGGCGCTCGCCGGCCTCAAGCGGCTTGGCCTCGAAGCCCGAGCGACGGCCGTCCTCGACGTGCGGGAATTTGTTCCGGCCGCTGGACAAGGCGCGATCGCCGTCACGGCCCGGGCCGGCGACGAGGGCGCAAGACGCGCTCGCGCCGATCCTCGACGCGGCGACCGGCGCGGCGCTTGCGGCGAGCGCGCATTCCTGCATGTCCTCGACGGGTCCTGCAAAACGCCGATCGGCGCCTATGCAAGGCTCGAGAATAGCGAAATCGTTTTCCACGGCGTCGTGCTGAAGACGGACGGATCACAGTTTTTTGAAACCGTCTTGCGCGGGCCTTCGGGCGAGGCGGCGGCGCTCGGCGCGGCGGCGGGATCCGATCTGCTCGCCCGGCTTCCCGCCGATTTCTTCAAGGACTAGAGACATGCTGGTCTTGCTCACCCGCGCCTTGGACGAAGGCATGCGCACCGCCACCAAGCTCGCCGCGAACGGCCATCGCGCGGTTCTTTCTCCCGTTCTGGACATGGTGCCGACCGGCGCCGAATGGCCGCGCGGCGTCGTCGGCGGCGTGTTGGCGACGAGCGCGCAAGCTTTCGAGCTGTTTTCCGATACGCCGGATTGGCCTTTGCCGGAGGCGCGCCGCCTGATGCCTCTGTTTCTCGTCGGCGAGCGCACGCGAGACGCCGCGCGCGAACGCGGCTTCGAAGGGCCCGCCACGATCGCGCCTGACGCCAAAGAGCTCGCGGCAAGCGTGGCTGCGAATGTCGATGTGTCGCGCCGTCTGGTCTATCTCGCCGGACGCGACCGCAAGCCCGATCTCGAGAGGACGCTTGCGGAGGCGGGCAAGAGCGTCGAGACAATCGAAGTCTATTCGGCGCAGGCGGCGGAGGGCCTAAGCGAAGAGGCCATCGGTTTTCTCGATGCGGGGGAGATTGGGGCCGTGCTGCATTATTCCAGACGCAGCGCGGAAATCTTCCTGGACCTTGCGCGGCAAGCAGGCGTCGATGTTTCGAGGCTCCCCCATGTTTCGATTTCGTCCGACGCGGCGTCGCCGCTCCGGTCCGCTGGATTGAACGAGGTGCATGTCGCCGAAAAGCCTAATGAACAGGCGGTGCTCACCCTCGTCGCCGCGCTGGCGGCGAAGGCGAAAACATCCTTGGCGCACCGCGATGCGCGATCTTGATTAGGCGGCCGCGCTGGATCATCATCCTATCATGATGTTGAAGCTTGCCCTTCTCGCGGGCCTTCTCGCCTTGGCCCAAGCGGCGGGGATTGACTCGGCGCGAGCGGGCGAAGTCCTCAGCGTCAAGGCGGGCTTCATCCGCGCCCCGCACGTGCGGGAGACGGTCTCGATCCTCGACATTCCGGTGGATGACGATGGCGTCGCCGGCGCTAGGCTCGCAGCCGAGGACAATAATACGACCGGCCGCTTCCTCGGCCAGAGCTTTTCGATCGAGGATATTCGCCTGAAGCAAGGAGACGACCCTGTCGCCGCCTTGAACAGCCTCGCCGAGCGCGGCGTTTCGCTGGTCCTCGTCGACCTTCCCGCCTCCGAGATTCTCAAGCTCGCGAATGCGGCGAAAGACAGGAATATCCTGCTTTTCAACACAAGCGCGCCGGATGATTCGCTGCGCGAGGAAAACTGCCGGGCCGATGTGATCCATGTCGCGCCGACGCATTCCATGCTCGCCGACGGCCTCGCCCAATATCTGGTCTGGAAGCAATGGAAGCGCTGGTTGCTGATCAAGGGATCGCATCCCGAGGACCAGCTTTTCGCCGACGCCTTGCGCCGTTCGGCAAAAAAATTCGGCGCCAAGATCGTCGAGGAGCGCGTCTATGAGGACACGGGCGGCGGCCGCCGCTCCGATTCCGGAAGCGTGCAAACGCAAAGGCTCGTGCCGGTCGCGACGCAAAACGCGCCGGCCTATGACGTCCTCGTCGCAGCCGACGAAAGCGACGTCTTCGCCAATTATCTGCCCTATCGCACCTATGATCCGCGCCTGGTCGCGGGCTCGGCCGGATTGAAGCCCCTGAGCTGGGATGGAGCGCATGAGCAATGGGGCGCGATCCAGTTGCAGAACAGGTTCATGAAGCTCGCCGCAAGACGCATGAATGAGCGCGACAATCAGGCTTGGGTCGCGATGCGCATGATTGGCGAGGCGGCGAACCGGACGGGTTCGAGCGATCCCAAGATCATCCGCGATTATCTCGTCGGGCCGGATTTTTCCATCGCCGCGTTCAAGGGCCAGAAGCAGACCTTGCGGCGGTGGAACCAGCAATTGCGTCAGCCGATCCTGCTCGGCGACGGCCGCATGATTGTCTCCGTTTCGCCGCAGGAAGGCTTCCTGCATCAGACATCGGAACTCGATACTCTGGGCTTCGACCAGCCGGAAACGAAATGCAAATTGCAATGATTGCGGACCGCGGAATGACGGCTTTTCCTTCGCATCTTTTCCGGCTCGGCGCCCTGGCGCTTGCCGTTCTGGCTGTTGCAGCTGTTGCGCCGGCCAAGGCGTTCACCGCCTATGTCTCGAACGAGAAGGGCAATTCCATCTCGATCATCGATACGGATAAGCTGGAAGTCACGAAGACGGTGAAGGTCGGCCAGCGTCCGCGCGGAATCGCCTTGAGCCAGGATGGCGACCAATTGTTCATCTGCGCCGGCGACGACGACGCCATCCAGATCCTCGACACGAAGAGTTTGACGATCGTCGGCGATCTGCCGTCCGGCCCTGACCCGGAGCTGCTGATCTTGAGCCCCGACGGCAAGCTTCTTTATACGTCGAACGAAAACGACAATCTCGTTACGGCAATCGACGTCGCGTCGCGGAAAATCGTCGCGGAAATTCCGGTCGGCGTCGAACCCGAGGGCATGGCGCTGAGCCCTGACGGCAAGGTGCTCGTCAATACGTCGGAAACGACGAATATGGCGCATCTGATCGACACGCAAACGCGCAAGATTTTCGCCAATGTCCTTGTCGACGCAAGGCCGCGCTCCGCGCAATATACCGCGGACGGCTCAGAATTATGGGTCTCGGCCGAGGTTGGCGGCACGGTCAGCGTGATCGACGCCGCCAGCCATCAGGTCAAGCAGAAGATCGCCTTCGAGATCCCTGGCCTTTCCAAGGAGGCCATTCAGCCGGTCGGAATAAGATTCTCGCATGATGGGAAAAGAGCTTTTGTGGCGCTTGGCCCCGCGAACCGCGTCGCGGTGATCGACGCCGTCACGAAACGAGTCGAAAAATATCTTCTCGTTGGACAACGCGTCTGGCAGTTGGCGTTCACGCCGGACGGAAAATATCTCTATACGACCAATGGCGTGTCGAACGACGTGTCGGTGATCGACGTGGCTGCGCTCAAGGTCTTGAAATCGATCGCGGTCGGGTCGTTTCCCTGGGGCGTTGCGATTGCAAGACAATGAGCTTTGTGACGCGAACGACGGACCCCGCGACGGAGGCTCCGGCGGCGCTCGACGTCGTCGGCGTCAGCCATAGTTACGGCAGGCGCAGGGCTCTCGATAATGTTTCGTTCAGCGTAAGGCCTTCGAGCTTCGCCGTCCTGCTCGGCCTCAACGGCGCAGGCAAAAGCACGCTGTTTTCCTTGATCACGCGGCTCTTCGCCACGCGATCCGGGGCGATCCGAATCTTCGGCTTTGACGTCGGCGGCACGCCTGGCGAAGCGCTCCGCCGGCTCGGCGTTGTGTTTCAGGCGCGAACGCTCGATCTCGATCTCTCGATCGCGCAAAACCTCGCCTATCACGCGGCGCTGCATGGCATTGGCGCGCGGCAGGCGCGGGATCGGATGCAAAGCGTCCTGGAGCAGGTCGAGATGGCCGATCGCGCAAAGGACAAGGTCCGCGATCTCTCTGGCGGCGAGATGCGCCGCGTCGAGATCGCGCGCTCCCTTTTGCATCGCCCCCGCATGCTGCTGCTTGATGAGCCGACCGTCGGTCTCGACATCAAGGCGCGGGCCGATATTCTCGCCCATGTGCGTGGACTCGTTGCGCGCGAAGGCATTGGCGTTTTATGGGCGACGCATCTCATCGACGAGGTCGAGACAAGCGACGACGTGGTCGTCTTGCATCGCGGCCGGCTGCTTGACAAAGGCAATGTCGGCGAAGTCGCGTCGCGCGCGGGGGCGCCCGACATGGGCGCCGCCTTCGCCAAGCTGACCGGCGCGAGCCGGATTGAAGGTGAGGCGAGATGACGAACCAGGCTCCGAACGCCGTGGCGCTCGCCAAGGGCTTTGGCGTCGCCCAATATGCGATCTGCCTCAAGGGTGTGGTCTGGCGCGAGGCTTTGCGCTTTCTTCAGCAGCGCGAACGTTTCATTTCCGCGCTGGTCCGCCCGCTCGTCTGGCTATTTATCTTCGCGGCGGGCTTTCGCTCGGTCTTGGGCGTATCGATCATTCCACCCTATGACACTTACGTCCTTTATGAAGTCTATATCACGCCTGGGCTGATGGCGATGATTCAGCTTTTCAACGGCATGCAATCCTCGCTCTCGATGGTCTATGACCGAGAGATGGGGAATATGCGCACGCTTCTCGTGAGCCCCTTGCCGCGATGGTTCTTGTTGACCTCGAGACTCGTCGCTGGCGCAGCCGTGTCGCTGCTTCAAGTCTATGCGTTTCTGCTTGTGGCTTACCTCTGGGAGATCGAGCCGCCCTCGCTTTGGGGCTATGTGACCGTGCTTCCGGCGCTAATTCTCTCCGGGCTGATGTTCGGAGCCCTCGGCATGCTCTTGTCTTCGTTGATCAAGCAGTTGGAGAATTTCGCCGGGGTCATGAATTTCGTCATTTTCCCGATGTTCTTCGCGTCCTCGGCGCTCTATCCGCTTTGGCGCGTCAAGGAGGGCAGTCCCTGGCTCGCATTCTTCTGCGAGCTTAATCCCTTCACCCATGCCGTCGAGCTGATCCGCTTCGCCTTATATCAACAGGTCAATCCGCTGGCTCTTGCGGTGGTGCTTGGGGCGACGGCGGTTTTTCTCGCCGCCGCCATACTGGCCTATGATCCCTCGCGCGGCATGCTCATGCGGCGCGAGGGATTGTAAAGGCTGCGTCTTACTTTTTCTTGCCGTCGGCGCCGAACTCCTCGAGGTAGTCGACGAGGTTGTCTCGGTCCGACTCCTTGGGCAGGCCCGCGAAAATCATTTTCGTGCCAGGAATGGTGGCCTTGGGATTGGCGAGATATTCTTTCAGATTCTTCTCGTCCCAAGTGATGCCGGAATTCTTATTGGCGTCGGAATAGCTATAGCCCTCGACGGCGCCGGTCTTGCGCCCGATCAGGCCGTTCAGCTCGGGACCGACAAAGTTCTTGGCGCCTTCGCCGATCTGATGGCAGACCTTGCACTTCTGATTAAAGATTGTTTCGCCGGCGGCGGCGTCCGCGGCCATGGCTCCGGCGGCGGATGCGGCCCAAGCGACCGAGGCGGCCATGCAGATAAGTTTCAAATTCATATCCCGTTTCCTTCCCTTTGTGCGAAAGGCGTTTGATAAGGCTCTCGCTGACGGCCCGTCGTTATGGCCAAAACGGCGATCCTCGCTAGGGCTCGCGCCACGATCCATGTATCCTGACACCATGCCTCAAGACAACCCACAGATCTTCCCGAAATCCGGCGACCGCATTCGGAAAATGACGCCTGGGTCGAAGGCCAAAGCGGCGGGCGCCGCTTCGGGCCGGGCCGCATTTTACCTTACCCTCGCGTTATTTTTCAATTGCCAAGCCGTAGCCGCCGAAAAACTGCGCCTCGGCGTGCAAAGGACGGGAACCTTCGCCTGGGAGCTCGCGATCATCAAGGCCGGAGGTCTGGACAGGCAAGCCGGCCTCGACATAGAAATTGCCGAGCTCGCCTCCCCCGAAGCTGGAAAGATCGCCCTCATCGGCGGCGCGGTCGACATGATCCTCTCCGACTTATTGTGGGTGGCGCGGGAAAGAGGCCTTGGGGCGCGGCTGGTCTTTGCGCCTTACTCCAGCGCGCTTGGCGCGCTGATGGTTCCGGCCGCCTCGCCGATCAATGATCTCGCCGATTTGAAGGGCCGCAACCTGGCGGTCGCCGGCGGCCCTTTGGACAAGAGCTGGCTCCTGCTGCAAGCGCTTGCCGAACGCTCCAATCTCGATTTGAAGTCGCAGACGCATATCGTCTATGGAGCGCCGGCGCTTCTCTATGAAAAAGCCGCCAATGGCGAAGCCGACGCCAGCCTCAACTTTTGGAATTTCTGCGTCGCTCTCGAGGCGCGCGGCTTCCGGCGGCTCCTGGACATGGAGGAGGTGGAGCGGCGTCTCGGCGCCAAGGGGCCGGTGGCCATGGTGGGCTATGTCTTCGACGAAAGTTTTGCGCAAAAAAATCCGGCCGCCCTCGCGCGATTCTTCAAGATCGCGGCTGAAGCCAAGGAAAGCCTCGCCAGCTCCGACGCGGATTGGGAGAAGCTTGCGCCGCGGATCGGGGTGAGCGATCCCGCGCAACTCGCGCTTTATCGCCAAGCTTATATAGATGGCATTCCTCGCCGATCGATCGAGGCGGAGGCCGCCGACGCCCGTGAACTCTACCGCGTCCTTGCGAAGATCGGCGGGCCGGAGCTTGTCGGACCGGCGCAGGAGCTTGACGCCGGCGCCTATTATCAGGCTCCTCAGGACTATTGACTCGTGCTGTTCAGATTGGCTTCGCTCCTGGTCCTTCTGCTCATCTGGCAATTGGGCTCGAGCCTCGCCGGACCGCGCATGCTGCCCGCGCCGCTCGCCGTGGTGACCGTCATCGGCGCGGAAGCGCGTTCGGGCGCGCTTTTCCTCAATCTAGCGATCACGCTTCTCCGCGTCATGGCGTCTTTCGCGCTGGCCATGGGGTTAGGGACCGCGCTCGGCATGGCCATGGGCCGCCACAAGGCGGTCGACCGCCTATGCGATCCCTGGCTGATCATTCTGCTGAACCTGCCGGCGCTTGTCATCATCGTGCTCGCCTATATCTGGATTGGGCTCAACGAAACCGCGGCGATCGGAGCGGTCGCGCTTAATAAATTGCCGAACACGGCGGCTACCGTGCGCGAAGGCGCCCGCGCGCTCGATGCGAGCCTCGATGAGATGGCGCGCGTTTTCGCCATGCCTTTCGGCGTAAGAGTAAGGCATATTCTCCTGCCGCAGCTCGCGCCCTATCTCGCGGCGGCGACGCGGTCCGGCCTGTCTCTCGTCTGGAAGATCGTCCTCGTCGTCGAGTTGCTCGGCCGCTCGAACGGCGTCGGCTTCGAAATCGGCGTCGCTTTTCAATTGTTCGACGTGACGCGGCTTTTGGCCTATGCGCTTCCCTTTGTCGGCCTCATGCTGGCGATAGAGACTTTCATTGTCCAACCCATCGAGCGACATGTCTCCCGCTGGCGGCCGCAACGGGCTTGAGGTCGCCATTACGCTGAAGGCGTTTCGCGCCGCTTCTGGCGAAACCCGCGTCGCGCTCCGCGACGTTGGCTTCGCGCTGAAGCCGGGCGAAGTCTGCGCCTTGCTTGGGCCCTCCGGCTGCGGCAAGACGACATTGCTGCGCATTGTCGCTGGGCTCGACCATGATTTCGACGGCCGCGTCTGGCTTCCGTCTCCACACAGACTCGGAATGGTTTTCCAGGAGCCGCGGCTCCTGCCATGGCGAACCGTCTCGCAGAATCTGCGGCTCGCCGGCGCTTCGCCGGAGACCGGCCTCGACGAGATCGTCGCTGCCCTCGGCCTTGCTGCTCATCTCGATCATTTTCCGGGCGAATTGTCGCTGGGCCTCGCCAGGCGCGTCGCCATCGCGCGGGCTTTCGCGGTCAAGCCAGACCTGCTTCTTCTCGATGAACCCTTTGTCTCGCTCGACGCCGCCCTCGCCATGCGCCTGCGTGCCGAGCTCATGGCGCTTGTCGAGACGCATAGAGCGACGACTCTGATCGTCACGCATGACGTAGAAGAAGCGATCTCGCTCGCTGACCGCATAATCGTCTTGTCGGGCGCGCCGGGGCGCATCATTGGCGACCGGCCCATCGAGACGCCGCGCCTTGCGCTGACGCCGGCCCGCGCAGTGGGGATAAAGGCCGAGATCGCTTCGCTCATCGCAAAAGCGGCTTCGTGATTTGACCAGTTTTTCGGGATGGTCCCGACCGCGTCGGATCGCATCGCGCTTTCGTCCAAAGAACATCTGCTCTAAAAATCCTCGGTCGCGGCGGATGGCGAATCGGGGGCGTCGTGCTTGCGGAAATGAATGAGGCGGAGGCGGCGCTAGAGCGCATATTCGGCTTTACAAGCTTTCGGCCAGGGCAGCGGGACATACTCGAGGCGGTGTTTTCCGGCGAAAATATTCTGGCGGTCATGCCGACGGGCTCCGGCAAGTCGCTCTGCTATCAATTGCCGGCGATCGTTCGCAAGGGCCTTACGATCGTCGTCTCGCCGCTGATCGCCCTGATGCGCGATCAGGTGCAGCAATTGCAGCGCTCCGGAGTGCCGGCCGCCGCGCTGAATTCGTCCAACAGCGGCGAAGATAACGCGATGGTCGAAAGAGGCCTTCGGCAAGGCCGCTATCGCCTCGTCTATGTCGCCCCGGAGCGCCTCGTGCGCCCTGACGCGGTGGCGCTTCTTCGGGCAGCCGGCGCGAACGCCTTGGCGATCGACGAAGCCCATTGCGTTTCCCAATGGGGCCATGATTTCAGGCCCGAATATCTCGGTCTCGCGCAGGCGGCGCGAGCAATCGGCGATCTTCAACTCATCGCAGTCACCGCGACCGCCGACGCGCCGACGCGCGCGGACATCATCCGCAAATTATTCGCCGCGGAGCCGCGCGTTTTTATCCGCTCCTTCGATCGGCCGAACCTGCGTCTCGCCATGCGGCGCAAGTCGGACGCCGCGCGGCAAATCGAAACCGCGGTCAAACGCCACGAGGGCCAAAGCGGCATTGTCTATTGCGCCTCGCGCAACGGCGTCGAACAACTCGCGCGGACGCTCAGCGCGAACGGCGTCCCCGCGCTCGCCTATCATGCCGGGCTCGACGCGGAAATCAGATCGGCGAACCAGGACGAATTCCTGCGCAATGACGGCGTCGTCATTGTCGCCACGATCGCTTTCGGGATGGGGATCGACAAGCCCAATGTCCGCTTCGTCTGCCACGCCGATCTGCCGCAAAGCATTGAGGCCTATTATCAGGAAATCGGCCGCGCCGGACGCGATGGCCTGCCCGCCGATACGCTGACCTTGTTTAGCGACAGCGACATTCTTTTGCGCGAGCGGCAAATTTCCACGAGCGACGCGCCGGCTGAGCGCAAGCGGATGGAGAGGCGAAAACTACATGCGCTGATCGCTTTGTGCGAAACGCCGCGCTGCCGTCGCCAAACTCTGCTCGCCGCCTTTGGCGAGGCCTCGCAGCCTTGCGGCAATTGCGACATTTGCGAAGGCAAATGGCCTTTCTTCAATGGCGTCGTCGCGGCGCAAAAAGTCATGTCCGCCATTCATCGCACATCGGGGCGATTTTTTTCCGGGCATCTCGCCAATCTCCTCGTCGGCAACGCGACCGAGGCGATCAGAAAGCATGGCCATGACCTTCTGCCGACCTTCGGCGTCGGCAAGGAGCTGAAGCCTGCGGAATGGCGCAGCATATTCTATCAGCTTCACGCAGAGAACTTGATCGCGCAAGATCCGGAGGATCGCGACCGCTGGATCTTCACCGAGACCGGTCGCTCTGTGCTCGCGGGCAAGGCGCCTTTGACGTTGCGCGGCGAAATCACATTGCCGAGCGGGCGCAAGGCCGACCTGCGGCGAAGCTTGCAAGACATCGACGCGGCGCAGGCGAAAGATCCGGCGCTTCCGCGCGCGACATTCGATCCGGGCGCGGCGCCTCCCATGCTGACGGCGGCGCAACATAGGCTCCTCGCCGCCCTCAAAGCCAAGCGCCTGGAGATCGCCAGGGCGCAGAAGCTGGCGCCCTTCGTCATATTTCACGACAGCGCGCTGATCGAGATGGCGCGGCGACGCCCGACAAGCAACGAAGACATGCGCGCCATTCAAGGCGTTGGGCCGAGCAAGATTGAGCGCTATGGCGCGATTTTTCTTGCCGTCGTCGCAAGCTGCGAAAACGATGCGTGAGCTTCCGCGTCAAGCGTTTTTGCATTCTGCGCCATTAAGAAAAGTTAATGCTGCGCGCACCAACTCCCGATTGGTTTAACGGCTAGCCTGTCCTATGGACAGGCTAGAGGAAAATATGTGGCGAGGCTTCGGCGCCGCGCAGCCTCGAGGTTGATCGAGACGTGAGCCAAAAGACTGAAATGACAACGGGGCCGATTCGCTCAATGGCGTTGCGGGCATGGCGCAAGCCTGTTTGCGCCGTCGCGCTTTGCATACTCTTCGCTTTCGCGTCGCTCGCCGATCCGCTGACGCCTCTGATCCCGTCGCAGGGCGCCCGTTTTTTGCCGGCGCTCGCAAGCCATGGAATGGTCGTCGCCCAAGAGGGAACGGCGGCGCAAGTCGGGGTCGATATTCTGCGGCGCGGCGGCAATGCGGTTGACGCCGCAGTCGCCGTCGGCCTTGCTCTGGCGGTGACTTTGCCGCAAGCCGGAAATCTTGGCGGCGGCGGTTTCATGCTGATCTATCTCGGCAAGGAAAAAAAATCCGTCGCGATCGATTACCGCGAGGCCGCCCCGAGCGACACGCCACCCGATGTTTTCCTGAACGCCCAGGGCGAGGCGGTGGCAGCCAAATCCCGCGACACCGGCCTCGCCGTCGGCGTGCCGGGAACCGTCGCGGGCCTCTCTCTTGCTTTGCGCAATTATGGTTCGGGCAAGTTCTCTCTCGCCGAACTCGCGGCGCCTGCCGTAGCGCTCGCCCGCGCGGGAATCGCGGTAGAAGACGATCTCGCCGACTCGCTCTACCATGCGCAAACGCGATTGAAACGCTGGCCCGCCGCGGCAGGGGTCTTTCTGCACCCGGATGGGACGCCGCTGGGGCGGGGCGACAGGCTCGTTCAATCCGATCTCGCCGCGGTGATCGAGGCGGTCGGGCGCGATGGCGAGCGGGCTTTCTACGAGGGGCCGGTCGCGTCGAGAATCGTGCAGAGCGTCCGCGCCGCCGGCGGCCGCATGTCGCGAGACGACATGAAATCCTATCGCGCGATCGAACGCACGCCTTTGCATGGATTTTACCGCGGTCATGAGATCGTCGCCATGCCGCCGCCATCGTCCGGAGGCGTGCATATCATCGAGCTTCTGAATGTGCTCGAAGGCTTTCCGCTCGGCGATCTCGGCGCCAATTCGGCCGCCGGGATTCATCTCTTGGCCGAAGCGATGAAATTGGCCTATGCCGATCGCGCCGAATATCTCGGCGATCCCGACCAAACGTCGATCCCGGTGCAAGCCCTTGTATCGAAAGCCTATGCGGCGCGCGTGCGGACGGAGATTTCAGCCGAGCGGGCGCGGCCGTCCGCCGCGATCCAGCCGCTCGATCTGGCCCCTTATGAAAGCGATCAGACAACGCATTTCTCGATAGTCGACGCCGAGGGCAATGCGGTCGCGAACACATATACGCTGAATTTTTCTTATGGTCTCGGCCTCGTCGCCGAGGGGACGGGCGTCCTGCTCAACAATGAGCTCGATGATTTTGCGGCGAAGCCCGGCGCTCCCAATGCTTACGGCCTCGTCGGAGGCGCCGCGAATGCGCCGGCGCCGCGCAAGCGCCCGCTCTCGTCGATGGCGCCGACCATGGTGTTTCGCGATGGTGAGCTTGAGCTTGTGACCGGATCGCCCGGCGGCTCGCGCATCATTACGATCGTCGCGCAAATCATCCTCGACATCATTGATTTCGGCATGAACGTCGCCGAGGCGACGGAGGCCGTGCGCATCCACCATCAATGGTCTCCGGACGAACTGCAAGCCGAGCGCGGCCTTTCCGTCGACACGATCAGGCTGCTCGAAGGCCTCGGGCACAAGCTCGCTTTGCACGATGCGTGGGGCTCGGCCCAGAGCATAGCGCGGGCGAACGGCCTCTTGCTGGGCGCCGCCGACACCCGTCGGCGCGGCGCGCTCGCGGCCGGGTATTGAGGCGGCCAGGACGAGGCCGGCGCCTTTCGAGTTTGCTTGCCTTTGATCCTTTTTCTTAACCGAATTATCTCCAGATTCACAGAATGATGCTCTTGCCGAAGCGAGCTGGGGCGCACGCAATTGCGCTGAGTTGAAGCGTCGCAATTCAGCTTGGAGCAAGGCCCGCCGATTAACGATTTCCACGGGTCGTTAACGGGGGAGGCGGGCTTTTGGCATTTTTAATCGGCATGATTGTCGCCGTCGGCTGCATGCTCGGCGGCTTCGCCGCGATGGGCGGCCATATTTCGGTGATTTGGCAGCCCTGGGAATTTGTCATTATCGGCGGAGCTTCCCTCGGCACGTTCATTGTCGCGAACCCGCTGCTGACGATCAAGGACACCGGCCGGGCTATCGCCGAGGCGGTTCTCGACCGCGCCCCTGCGCAGCGCGACTATCTCGACGTTCTTGGGGTTCTCTACACCCTGATGCGGGAATTGCGCGGCAAAGCGCGCAGCGAAGTCGAGCAGCATGTAGACAATCCGAGCGAGTCGACGATCTTCAAGAACTTCCCAAAAGTGCTCGCCGACATGGATCTGACCAATTTCATCTGCGACTATTGCCGCCTCATCATTATCGGCAATGCCCGAACCCATGAAATAGAGGCTCTGATGGATGAAGAGATCCAGACGGTGAGCCATGACAAGCTAAAGCCATATCACGCGCTGACCACGATCGCCGATAGCCTGCCGGCGCTGGGGATTGTCGCCGCCGTCCTAGGCGTGGTCAAGGCGATGGGCGCGTTGGATCAGTCGCCTGAACTCCTCGGTGGGCTCATCGGGGCGGCGCTCGTTGGCACGTTCGCCGGAATATTCATGTCCTACGCCTTGGTCGCCCCGCTCGCGCATAAGATCAAGGTTACGCGGGCCCAGCGCTGCCGTCTCTATGTCATCGTCAAGCAGACGCTGCTCGCCTTCATGAATGGCGCCATGCCGCAAATCGCGCTCGAACATGGTCGCAAGACCATCTCGTCGCATGATCGTCCGTCGATCGACATGGTCGAGAACGAGACGGTTTCGGGCGGAGCGGGCAGGGCTAGCCAACAACAGGCGGCTTGATCGACCATGTCAGAATCGCACGCGAAGAATTCGATTTTGAGAAGCGGTCCTGAGCGGCTTCTCGACGCCGCGGGGGTCTCCGTCGATCGCATGCCGATGCTGCATGTGATCTTCGATCGGATGGCCGCGCAATGTTCCGAAAACTTGCGCCAATTGTCGGCCGCTCCCGCTTTTTTTTCGGTCGATGCAATAGGCACAAAACGGATCGGAGACGTTCTCGACGCCTACGAAGGAAATGTCGTCATTGGCATATTCCATGTGCAGGCTTGGGACTCGCGCATCCTTATCGGCCTCGATCACAATTTCGTCTTCGCCCTGGCGGAGGCTTTGTTCGGAGGGGATGGCGGCGAGGCTCCGACCGTCGAAAAGCGTCAGTTGTCCAACCTTGAAATTCGTCTCGCCCAAAAGACCTTCGAGCTGCTTGGCAATGCGTTGCAGGGCTCGTTTGCGACCGTGTGCGATACGCAATTCAAATTGGAGCGTGTTGAGACGCGGCTCGACTTTGCGGTCATAGCGCCCAGAAACACATTCGGGGTAAACGCCAAAATCAAGCTTCGAATTTTGGGCCGCAGCAACGAGATGTTCGTCCTCATTCCGCAAACGGCGCTCAATTCCGTTCGCCAACATCTAGGACGCGATCTGTCAGCCGACATGTCCGTGCGCGACCCCCGCTGGACTAAGCAGATCAAGACCGAAATTGGACGAACGGAAGTTGCGGTCCGAGGCGTAATCGAGGAACGCCAATTTATCTTGGCGGATATCGCAAGCCTGAAAGTCGGGCAAGTCTTCGCCTTGCAGGCCACGACCAAAACGCGAGTGAAGCTGGAGTGCAATGCGCAGCCGCTTTTCTGGTGCAACCTTGGTCAGGCCGATGGAGTCTATGTGCTTCGCGTCGATGAGTTTGTGAACCAACAACAGGAATTCATCGATGACGTCCTGTCTCACTGACCAGATGGGCGTCAAAGCGGTTGCTGTTGCGAACTAGCGTCAATGACACAATGGGGATATTCAACATCATGTCCGAAACTCAAGATGCGCCGCCTGATCCAGAGGCGAGCGGCGAAGAAGCCTTTGTCAAGTCGCAAGGCAATCGGAATCTCGATGTGATCCTGCGTATTCCCGTCGTCGTCCAGGTTGTGCTTGGCTCAGCGACAATGCCAGTCTCTAATCTGCTCAAGCTCGGGCGCGGCGCGGTGATCCCTCTCGATCATAGGGTCGGCGAACCGGTCGATGTCGTCGTGAATGGGCGCGTGATCGCCCGCGGGGAAATTGTTGTGGTCGAGGACGATAATTCCCGTTTCGGCGTCTCCCTTACGGAGATTGTCGGTCCGACCGGATCCGTTGAATAAATGATGGCGTCCGCAGTTTCGATGAACGGCAGCGCAAGTCCGCGGTCGCTGAAGGGGCCCGAAAGAGTCGCGGCGCTGCTGCTCGCTATGGGAAAGCCTCTTGCCGGCCGGCTCTTGAAACATTTCGACGTCGATGAACTGAAGCAGATTACGAGATCCGTTGCGGAGCTTGGAATTGTGCCGGTTCCAACGCTCGAGACGCTGGTCGAGGAATTCGCCGGCCAATTCATGAGCGGCGTAGATTTGCTCGGCTCGCCAAACGAAGTCGAGCAATTGCTCGATGGCGTTCTGTCGCCGGAGCAGATCGCCGACGTCATGTCGGATGTCACCGGTAATTCCAATCAGGCGATGTGGGAGCGCCTGTCGAATGTCTCGGAAGCAATCTTCGGCAACTATCTTGTGAAGGAGCATCCGCAAACTGCGGCATTCATCCTATCGAAAGTCAGTCCTGTCTGCGCCGCCAAGGTCATGGGACAATTTTCGCGTGATCTCCGCAACGAGATGATGCGCCGGATGCTGAGCATCGCGCCCGTCACCGAGGCGGCCGTTCGCATCATTCAACGACAATTGCAAGAGGATCTCTTGTCCAATCTATCGCGCCAGAGCGGCAGCGAGCAAAACGTGCGCCTCGCCAATATCATCAACAAGATGGATCGCGATCAGATGGAGGACGTGATGCAGAGCCTAGCGGCGGCGCGTCCGAAAGCCGTCGAGGTTCTGCGAGGGCTGATGTTCACATTCGACGACATTATCAAGCTGCAGCCCAAGGCCCGCAGCGTCCTCTTCGATAAGATTCCGACTGAGCTCGTGGTGCTCGCATTGAAGGGCACCGATGCGGGATTCCGGGATGCGATCTTGTCGTCGCTTGCGACGAGGGCCCGTCGCATCGTTGACAGCGAGCTGGCAAACGGCGGGCCGGCGCTGCAGCGTGACGTCCTCAAAGCGCGCAGGATGATCGCCGATACCGCTCTCGAATTGTCCAGCAATGGAGAGATCGACCTCAATTCGTCTGAGGACGAAGATGAGCTGTATGAATAGCCGCGCGTTGGACATCCATGGCGGAGCAGGCGGACCAGGATAGCAAGACCGAAGAACCGACCGAAAATAAGATTCGCGATGAGGTCGAGCGAGGGAATGTCCCGATTTCTCGGGAAGCCTCCATTTTCGCGTCTGTCGCCGGCATATTGATCATCGCCGCCTTTATGATCAGGGAGTCCGCTCGCTCTATAACTATAACGCTTGAAAGATTGTTCGGCGACTCTAGCGAATGGCCGCTTCGCAACGGCTTTGACGCGGTCGCGCTGCTCGCCTTCGTCGCCTGGGACATGTTCCGGCTTCTAATTCCGCTGTTCGTCATCCTAATGGTTTCGGGACTTTTGTCTTCATTCCTGCAGAACGCGCCCCAAATCGCGCCGGATCGAATTCGACCTGACTTTCAACGTATATCATTGGTCAACGGTTGGCGTCGTATATTCGGCGCGCGTGGTCAGGCCGAATTCCTCAAGGCGTTGTTCAAATTGATATCCGTTGGCGCAGTAATATCGACCGTCCTGAGATGGGAACAAGGAAATTTGGCGAACGCGATGGCGGTCGAGCCAGAAGCGATTCCGGAAATGATCCTGGCGATTGCCATGCGGCTTTTGTCGGTGGTCTGCATCGTGACAGTCCTGCTCCTTGCCGTGGATCTTCTTTGGGCGCGCGCGCATTGGCGAAGGGATCTGCGCATGAGCAAGCAGGACGTCAAGGATGAGCTGAAGCGGAGTGAGGGCGATCCCTTGAGGAAAGCCAGGCTTCGCTCGCTCGCGCTGGATCGCGTGCGCAAGAGCATGATCGCGGCGGTTCCCAAGGCGACATTGGTGATCGCCAACCCCACTCATTACGCAATCGCGCTTCGCTACGTTAAGGAGGAAGGCGGGGCGCCTGTGGTTCTTTCCAAAGGGCAGGATCTCCTAGCTCTCAAGATTCGCGAAATAGCCGAACAGAATTCCATTCCGATCATCGAAGACAAAAATCTTGCGCGGTCCATGTATGACAGCGTCGAGATCGACCAAGCTATTCCGCCGGAATTCTATAAGGCCGTGGCGGAGCTAATTCATTTTCTTTATTCTAAAAATCCCCCTAGATCATCGATAAAATGAAGGCACCCATTCATGACGTTCGCTCAGCGTGACGATCAAGCCGAGCTCAGAGTGGGTGTTTTCAGGGAGGCTGTCGGAGCCGTAGCTGCAGAACTGCGGCTGGTCGATGTGGAGGACTTCATCGCCTATATTCATTGTCGCCAATTCGCCAATGTCCAGGATATCGTAAATTCCTCGATCGAACCGTTCTTTAAACCCGGGACACTGTCCTACGGCGGCGCGGCCCATTTTGAACTCGACTGGGACAGGGCGCCTACGATCATCCTGGATATGGAGTTTCGGCATCGCTCGGTGCGGGTCGTCTTCAAACTGACCCTCAGCGCTTTTCAAACGGACGTGACGATTGAGCATTTTTCGGTCTCGCGCTCTTCCGGCGGACCGGATCAGGATACTGCGCGTCTGATCGAAGCAATAGCCGATGCGCGGACTCCCATCGCGGGCCACTAGCCGACCACCGCACTTGTTAGGCTTCGTCCTGCGCGATCTTGAACCTGCGCACGGAATGCCTGACGCCGCCTCCCTGCGCCGGAGTTGGAGCGATTGATCGCAAAAACGCGCGTTGATTTCGAATTCGGCCGACTACCCAGACTTTTTGTTGGACTTTCAAGAGCGATGGCGGCGGCACGAAAGCGTCCGTTATCGCAACGCATCGGCCAGCCTCGTGCAAGGTGGCTTGCTTAAACCGGATCTTGGGCGCGGGCCTGCAGAGGATTTCGGCGTGGGACCAATTTACCTTTTCGACATTGCCTCCCAACAGGCGCGTTGGCTCTCAGTGCGCCAAAAGACCGTCGCGGAAAATGTGTCGAACGCAAATACGCCAGGCTTCAAGGCTAGCGAGGTTGCGCCGTTCGAGGAGGTGTTCAGCAATGCTTCGCTTCGGATGGCGGCGACGGATCCGGGTCATCTCGGCCTCGACCCTTTGGCGCCGGACGCGGTCGCGGCCAAAGACGACGGCGCTTGGGAGGTCACGCATTCGGGAAACTCCGTGAGCCTGGAGAAGGAGATGATCAAGGCGGGCGAGGTCAACCGAAGCTATTCGTTGAACACGAGCATTGTAAAGGCCTTCAGCCAAATGTTGACTGCGAGCGTCAAGGGGTAAGCCATGATCGATCCACTCGAAGCCTCAATCAGGATTGCGGGGGCGGGGCTCGAAGCGCAATCGGCCCGCCTGCGTGTCGTGTCGGAAAACCTCGCCAACGCGCAATCGACGGGGCTTACGCCCGGCGCGAATCCTTACGCCCGCAAAATGGTGACATTCGCGGCGGAGATGGACCGGGCGACTGGCGTCGATCTCGTGGCTGTCAAAAGCGTCGGCGTCGATCGTGCGCCTTTCCGTGTCGAGCACGACCCTGGCAATCCGGCGGCCGACTCGAATGGATTCGTCAAGCTCCCCAATGTCAACATGGTCATGGAAATGGCGGACATGAGGGAAGCCAATCGATCCTATGAAGCCAATTTGCAGATCGTCAAGCAGGCCCGCGATCTGTGCTCTATGACCATAGATCTCTTGAGGAATTCATCATGATAGCCGCTCTTTCCCTTCTAGGTTCAGCGCTCGGGGCTGCGGCTCCGGCCGCAGCGTCGCAAGCCGTTGACAAAGCCGGTGCGGTGAGCTCGGCCGGGGTCGATTTTAGTCAGGTCCTCGCCGATGCGTCGGCGGATGCGGTCAACGCCCTCAAGACCGGCGAAGCGACGTCAATCGCCGGTCTTCAAGGCAAGGCTTCGGTCCAGCAAGTCGTCGAGTCGGTGATGAGCGCCCAGCAATCGCTCAATACCGCGGTCGCGATCCGCGATAAGATTGTCGCCGCTTACCAAGCGCTCAGCCAGATGGCGATATAGGAAAATAAGATGAAAGCGCTTTCGATTGCCGCGACCGGCATGGCCGCTCAGGACTTGAATGTCCAGGTCATCGCCAACAATATCGCCAATATCAACACCACCGCGTTCAAGCGCGCGCGCGCTGAATTTACTGATCTGCTCTACCAGGCCGAGCGTTTGCAAGGCGTCTCGAATCGCGGTCAGAACAGCACGATTCCTGAAGGCGCGCAGCTAGGCCTCGGGGTTCGCACTGCAGCGATCCGTAATCTGCACATACAAGGCACTCTGGCGAATACCGGAAATAGCCTTGACGTCGCGCTTAACGGGCGCGGCTGGTTCCAGATCACGGACGCGAACGGAGAGACTGTCTACACGCGCGCCGGCGCCTTCAACACGAATGGAACGGGGCAGGTTGTCACCGCCGACGGATATTTGGTCAACCCCACTATGGTCATCCCGACAAATGCGCTCAATGTGACGATCAGCCAGTCGGGGCTGGTCTCCGTGACCTTGAGCGGTCAGACGACGACGCAGCAAATCGGCCAGTTGACGCTCGCGAATTTCGCCAACGAGGCGGGGTTGACGCCGATGGGAAACAATCTCTACCGCCAGACCGAGGCGTCCGGCGCGCCTGTTGTGGGCTTGCCGGGCGATCCTGGTTTTGCGACCGTAAGCCAGGGCTATCTCGAAAGCTCCAACGTCGATCCGGTGCAGGAAATCACCAATCTCATCTCGGCCCAACGCGCCTACGAAATGAATTCAAAGGTGATTCAGGCAGCCTCCGACATGGCCGCCACAGTATCGAAAAATTTGGGATGACCAAGATGGACAAGGCGACGCCGCTCTTTCGCTCGATTGTCGCCGGGGCTTGCGCGTTCTGCGCGTTTGTCTGCTTCGGCTCGCTCCGCGCCGCGGAATCAAATGTCCTTCCGGTGCCGACGATCACGATCTATCCAGGCGACTCGATCAAGGACGCATGGCTCGTCGATCGAGAGTTTTCGTCAAGTTTCATCGGCGCGAAAGGCGCCCTGATCGATAGTCGAGCGACGATCGTCGGCAAGGTTGCAAGACGCACTTTGCTGCCTGGCGCGCCTATTCCATGGAACGCGATCATGGAGCCGAAGGCCGTGGCGAACGGCGCGAAAGTCAAGATGGTGTTTGAAGAAGGCGGCCTCACCATCACGACCTACGGCGCCGCGCTTCAATCGGGCAGCGTCGGAGAGGTCATTTCTGTCCGCAACTTGGATAGCGGAGTGACAATCTCCGGAACCGTCCAGTCGGACGGCTCCATTCGCGTGAGCGGCGGCTGATGTTGCGAATCCTTCTGATTCTTCTGCTTTGCGGGACGGGCTTTTCCGCCGCGGCTTCGGTTCGCATAAAGGATATCGCGGACCTGCAGGGCGTGCGCGACAATCAGCTCATCGGCTACGGCCTCGTTGTCGGCCTGCAAAGCACAGGCGATACATTGCGCAATTCGACCTTTACCGAACAGGCGCTACAGTCGATGCTCGATCGCATGGGAGTCAATATTCGGGCAATCCAGCAGCGCACGCGCAATATCGCGGCGGTGCTCGTGACCGCGGAACTGCCGCCCTTCATCCAGCCGGGCTCGCGAGTCGACGTCACCGTCTCTTCGCTCGGCGACGCCACCTCCCTTTTCGGCGGCACCTTGATCCTAACCTCTCTTTTGGGGGTCGACGGGCAGACCTATGCAATTGCTCAGGGACAGGTTGCGGTCTCCGGCTTTTCCGCGTCGGGACAGGCCGAGAGCGTGACCGTCAACGTAGCGACGGCGGGGCATATCTCGAACGGAGCATTGATTGAGCGCGAAATTCCGGGCCGCCTCAATGACATCGGGCCGCTCACGCTTGTCTTGAAGAACCCTGATTTCAACACAGCAGTGCGGATCGTCGATGCGATCAACGCATATGGCCGCCAGCGGTATGGCGAGCGATTGGCGCATGAACAAGATCAAAGGTCAGTCGCATTGATGAAGCCGCAGCGGATCGGAACATCCCGCTTCATGGCGGAAATTGGCGATCTCTTGGTCGATCCAGACATTCCAGCGCGCGTGGTCATTGATGCGCGGAGCGGAACCATCGTCATAGGTCAGGATGTCCGGATCTCCACTGTCGCGGTGACGCATGGCAATTTAATCGTCCGGGTCAACGAGACTCCGATCGCATCTCAGCCAGCGCCTTTCTCGCGTGGCAGGACCGTCGTGTTGCCCCGCACGGAAATTGATGGCGATCAGACCGGCGGCCAGATTGCGCTCGTCAAGGGCGCAAGTCTGCGCAGCTTGATCAACGGATTGAATCAAATCGGTCTGAAGCCGATGGGAATCATAGCGATCCTTGAAGCCATCAGGGCGGCGGGAGCCCTGCATGCTGATCTCATCGTTCAATAAACCTGTGCCGCCGTCGATCAGCCTTGTGCAAGCTTATTGAGTTATTCTTCGCGGCATGCGCTGGAGTTCCTCGTCGCTATGATACGTGCATTGTCGCTTCTTAGCTCGTTGTCCGCTTGCGCGATGATCGGCATGGTTTGCATGCCTACGCCAAGCTTTTCCCTTGACGAGACGAAAGCGGCGACAGCGAAGCCGGCGGATGCTAGGGCGCCCCAGACCGACGTTCAGCAGTTTTGCGCAAATAACGCGGCGATAATCGGCGACGCCCGGATTGGCTGGCAGACTTCCAGGCTGCTTGAGCTGGAGGCGCAGATACGGCGGCGCATTGTCGAGCTTGACGCGAAAAAGGCGGAATATGTCGCTTGGCTGCGCAAGCGGGACGATGCGCTGAAGCAGGCGACGGAGAGCATCGTCGCCATCTACGCGCGCATGCGGCCGGAGGCCGCCGCTTTGCAGCTTGCAGCGATGGACGACGCCATGGCGGCGGCCATTCTTACCAAGCTTTCATCACGCGTCGCCGGCGCCCTCCTCAATGAAATGGAGGCTGGCCGGGCGGCGCGTTTGACCCGCTTGATGGCGGGACCCGACGCCGCGCCGGACGGGAAGAAGTCTTAGATGCGATACGCAGTTGTTCTTTTTCTCGCGGGCTCGGTGGGCGGTTGCGCCGGCTATATCCAGGACATCGGCAAGGAGCCGGTCATGAGTCCGGTTGGCACCGGGCTCGTGGCCGACGTGCAGCCTTCCGCGAGCGCCGTCTTCCTTCAGACAGAAAAGCCGCGCGCCCAGACGATATGGAACGGTAACCGCGCGGATATTTTCAGCGACCCAAGGGCGGCCAAGATCGGCGACGTGGTCACTGTCAATATTGCTATCAACGACAGCGCGACTTTCGGCAATGCCACGGATCGCTCTCTCAACGCGCAGGTCAACGCAGCTTTCGACTATAAGCTCGGCGTCAATAAAAACACCTTCGAACTTAACCCGCAGTTTACCTCGAGCGCCCTGTCTTCAACACAAGGTCAGGGAAGCATCGATCGTTCGGAAAAAATTCAATTATCGGTCGCAGCCGTCGTCACGGACGTTTTGCCAAACGGCAATTTGATCGTCAGCGGCTCGCAAGAGGTGCGTGTGAACTTCGAGCTGCGATTGCTGAACGTCGCAGGAATCGTGCGTCCCAGAGATATATCCAAGGACAACACAATATCCTACGACAAGGTCGCCGAAGCGCGGATCTCCTATGGGGGTCGTGGAAGAATCATGGAAGTCCAGCAGCCGGCGATCGGTCAGCAGATCTATGATTGGTTCAAGCCTCTTTGAAAAGTCTGGATGGCGTGATGATGGCCAGGAGTGAAGAGCCGGCGCGGCTCATAGGTTCCTCGACGTCGCCGGGAATCTCGACGCTTGCTTGGATTGGCGCAATGATTGGTCTTACCGTCGTCGCGATCGCTCTCGGCGTTGTTTTGGGCCAACATATTGCGGAGACAGTGAAGAAGGCGTTGCAAAATAGCGAACAATCCAGGTTGCCTGAGGTCGGCCCAAAATATACGGGCGATATGGATTTACGGGAGCTGCCGCCGATTGTCGCCAATCTCGCTGACCCTCCCGATGCTTGGGTGAGGCTGCAGGCCTCGATCGTCTTCAATGGAAAAGCCATGCTGAAGCCGGACGTGGTCGCCGCCCAGATTGCCGAAGACATTCTCGGCTTTATGAGGACCTTGTCGTTAGCGCAGATCGGCGGGGCGAGCGGATTGCAGCATTTGCGTGAAGACTTGAACGAGCGCGCCGCAATTCGCTCTGAGGGGCAAGTGCGCGAGCTCATCATTCAAACGCTGGTGGCGCAGTGAATCGATTATCGCTCGGTCTAATCCTTGTGGCTCTCTCTGTGACAGCCGCGGCGGCGCAAACGCCGGACCTCAACGCGCTCATTCCCGCGGGAGGCGGAAGCGCGGCAGGCAGGATTATTCAGCTCGTCGCACTGCTAACGGTTCTGTCCGTCGCGCCAGGTTTGCTCGTGATGGTTACGAGTTTCACAAGATTTGTCGTCGCCTTGTCGTTCCTGCGCTCTGGCCTCGGGTTGCAGAGCACGCCGGCCAATTTGATTCTCATCAGTCTTTCTCTTTTCATGACATTCTATGTCATGGCGCCGACTTTCGAACGGGCCTGGGAAACGGGCGTAAAGCCTTTGATGGATAACAGCATCTCCGAGCAGGAGGCGTTCGGCAAGATAGTCGAGCCGTTTCGGGATTTCATGATGGCGCAGGTCCGCGACAAGGACTTGAAGCTTTTCGAGGAGCTCGCGAAGGACAGCTTCAAAACGAAGGATCAGTCTCAGGGCGAGATCCGAGTGTTGATTCCCGCCTTTATGATTTCCGAGCTGCGGCGCGGATTCGAGATCGGCTTCCTGATCGCATTGCCATTTCTCGTCATCGACATGATTGTGTCGACGCTGACCATGTCGATGGGAATGATGATGCTGCCGCCTTCCGTCATCGCGCTTCCGCTCAAGATCCTCTTCTTCATCCTGATTGACGGCTGGAGCCTGCTGATCGGAAGCCTAGTGCGATCTTTTGCATAAAATCTTATGCGTTGTAAACGTGGATGCGCATGTAGACGCGGTCATTAAGCCTTGCGCAAGGATGGTTTGATAACAAGAGCGCACGGCAGGTTGGACAGAGTATAACGATCCAAAGGCATTATGCCGCCCTGCCGTACCGGCGCAAATCCGGTATGTCCCCGCACCTTACACCAAACAAGGGACATCCAATGTCAAGCCTACTGACGAACACATCCGCGATGACCGCGCTTGCGGCGCTCACGCAGACGCAAAGCAATTTGAGCAAGACCGAAAGCGAGGTTTCGACCGGACTGCGCATTTCGAGCGCTGCGGACAATGCGGCCTATTGGTCGATCGCCACCAAGATGAATTCCAATATCGGCGCCCTCGGCGCAGTCTCGGATGCGCTGAGCGAAAGTTCGTCGCTGGTGTCGACGATGAGCTCGGCGCTGACGAGCACGCTTTCTGTGGTCGATGTTATAAAGAACGATCTTATATCGGCCTCAAACCCCGGCGCCGATTTGACCAAGATCCAGAGCGACATCAGCTCGCAGCAGTCTCTTTTGGTCAGCATCGGCAGCTCGGCGAATTTCAACGGGCAGAATTTTCTTGAGACGACGGGCGGCACGGTCAATCTTGTCGCATCCTATGACTCGACGTCGGGCGTCAGCTATCTCAGCGTGAATACATCCAACACGGCTCTGTTCAATGCGACGACCGGTGCGACGAGCGGCATCCTCGGCGCGAGCGGCGCCAACTATACGACAGCCTCGATCCTGACGCTCAACATCACCACAGCGACCTCTGGCGATCTCGCCAATATGCTGAAGGACGTCGAGACCGCGTTCAGCTCGATCACAACTGCCGCGAGCACGCTGGGCGCAACGACGACGAGCCTTTCCACGCAGCAGACCTATGTCTCGAATTTGAGCGATTCGCTGACCACTGGCGTTGGTTCGCTCGTGGACGCGAACATGAATGAGGCCGCGACCAAGCTCGCGGCTCTCCAGGTTCAGCAGCAACTTGGCGTTCAGGCGCTAAGCATTTCGAACTCGAACACTCAGCTCATTTTGAAATTGTTTGGAGCATAGTTCTAGCGCCCTGAAACGAGACCAAGTGCGTCAGAGCCGCGTTCGTCATCGAGCGCGGCTCTTTTCTTTTGCAATCCCTGGGCAAGTTTGCCGGCGTAGATTTGTGCTTGTGAATGACGGGCACGATCGAGGCGGTGAATGACAGGGCGGGAACAAATCGAGCGGCTTTGGGCCAGTCTTCAAAAGCTTGGCTCGCGACGCCTTATCGCACTCGCGATGATCGGCCTGTCGGTTTTCGTCATGACTGGGCTGGCGGGTTATTTTCTGAGTCGGCCTGCGCTCGAGGTCCTTTATGCGGGCCTCGATAGACAGGATGTGAGCCGGATCGGCTCGGCGCTCAAAGAAGCCGATATTTTGTTCGACGTGAATGCCGACGGAAATACAATATTGGTGCGCTACGGCGAGACTGCGCGCGCGCGAATGCTGCTTGCGGAAAAAGGGCTGCCGAACAGCCCGAACGCGGGCAATGAGCTTTTCGATAAGCTGGGCTCTCTCGGCCTGACGTCCTTTATGCAGGAAGTGACGCGCGTGAGGGCGCTCGAAGGCGAATTGGCGAGGACGATCCAGCTGATGCGCGGCGTTAAGGCCGCTCGGGTCCACATCGTCATGCCCGACGAGGGTTCGTTTCGGCGCACGCGTCAGCCGCCGTCGGCGTCGGTCGTCATCCGATCCGAGACAGGCGACGACGTCTCCGCCGCAAGAGCCATACGCCATCTCGTCGCCGCGGCCGTGCCGGGGATGAAGATGGAGGAGGTTACGGTTCTGAATACCGAGGGCGCGCTTCTGGCGTCCGGCAACGACCTGGCCGACACGGCCCCCGGCGGCATGCTCACGCTGGAAAAGACAGTGTCGCAGGAAATTCTCGACAATATTCGCAAGACGCTGGCGCCTTATCTCGGCTTGCGCAATTTCCAGATCAGCGTGGCTGCTCGGCTGAACACTGACAAGAAACAGACGAATGAGACGATCTTCAATCCGGACTCGCGCGTCGAACGATCGGTTCGGGTCACGAAGCAGAATCAGGTCTCGCAAAACTCCAGCAGCCAATCGCCGGCTACCGTCGAGAGAAATCTGCCGCAGGAGACGACGCGGGCAGATGACGGCAAGCAGTCGAATGAGGAAAATCAGAAACGCGAGGAGCTGACGAATTACGAGCTTTCGTCAAAAACAATAACCACGGTTAGCGGCGGCTATGGAATCGACAACCTATCGGTCGCGGTGCTGGTCAATCGCGCCAGCCTTACCGTCTCGCTTGGCGATAAAGCGACGCCTGAAGCCATCGAGCAGCAAATGAGCGAGCTCGAGCAATTGGTCGCCTCTGCAGCGGGGGCGCACAAGGAGCGTGGTGACGTCATCAAGATCTCCGCTGTCGATTTCGTCGATGCAGGACATGAGCTCGAGCCGCAACCGCCGCCGGCCGTCGCCGAATTGCTGTTGCGCCAGTCCGGCAATGTGCTGAATGCGGCGACGGTGCTGATCGTAACATTGCTGCTGATCTGGTTTGGCTTGCGGCCCGCGGCGCGCGCGATCTTCGTCGCCCCGGACCACGCGGTCGACGCCCCTGCGGAATTGGCGGCGCTCGAAAATTTCGCCGGGATCGAGACAGACGGTGAGGTGAGGCCGCAACTGCAAAATTGGGGCGGCCAAGGGAACATCAGCCTGATCGAGGATCTCACCAATGTTCCGAGGCGGTCGCCGCAGAAGCGCCTCGAGCAAATCGTCGAGTTCGACGAAGAGCAAGCCGCGGCGATTCTGAAGCAGTGGATGCATCAAGGAGAGCATGCATGACCGCTCGCCCCGTGGCGCAATATCTAGCGCGGTTTGGTTCACGAAATCCACCGGACGCCGTGACCGCCCCGCAAGAAGAATTGACGTGCTTGCCCCTGGCGGTTCAGGCGCCTGCCGAGGATCATCTCCTTTTGATCCAAATGGCGCGGGAGGAGGGCGTTGCCGAGGGTTTGGCGGCGGCCCGCGCCGAACATGCCGCGGCGCTGGCGCAAGAAAAGCTTCTGTTCGAGGGGCGTCTTTCGGCGGATCGCGAGAGATGGACGAAGGATGAGAGCGAAAGGCTAGCCGAAAAACTCCTTATGGCGTTCGCTGCGATCGAGGCGAGCATAGCGGCGAGCGTGGCGCGCGTGCTGCGCGCCTTTCTCATCGATCTTCTGCGCCGCAAGGCTGTCGATGAGCTCAGCGATGACGTTCGCGCGCTGCTCGGAGGCAGGGAGCACCCAATCGTCGAGATCAGCGGCCCAACCGATCTTCTCGCCGCGTTGCGCGAGAGACTTTCGCGCTTCCCCGACGCAATCGAATATGCGGCGAATCAGTCGGCCGACGTCAAGGTTGTCGCCGATCAAACAATTATCGAAACGCGGATCGAAGCGTGGATCGAGCGCATCAACGCATTGTCGGAGTGAGCTCGTGTCGGACAAGGAACCCCAGGAAATTGTCATCATAAGACGGCGCGCCACCCATGAGGAGGAGCATCATGGCGGCGCCTGGAAAATCGCGTTCGCCGATTTCATGACCGCGATGATGGCGCTGTTTCTCGTTCTATGGCTGATCAGTTCGACCAGCGACAAGACGAAGCGGGCGGTGGCGCAATATTTCAACCCGGTGAAGCTCGTCGATATGACCACGTTGAAAAAGGGATTTCGCGATCCCAAGGAAACAGAGATGGGCGCCGGGCCGAGCATCAAGGAAACGACGACAGACCCTTCGCCGAATCGATCGCCGCTTTGGATGAAGGACGTCAATTCGGAGACAGCCGCGAGAATGCCGACCCATTCGGAATCTGCGCTGTTTCGCGACCCTTATGCGGTTCTCGCGGAGATCGTGGCGGATGCGCGCGCGGAGGCCCCGAAGCTCGACTCCGACGCCGCTCAAACGCCAATGGCGGCGCCTTCGGATCTGTCGGAGACGTTCAAGGATCCTTTTACGACCGTTCCGCATCTGCCCGAGCCAAAGGCGCAAGCCGCATTGGCTCCCGAGAAAGGCAAGGCCGTAGCAAAAGCGACGGACGCGCCGGAAGCTCACGCTTCACTGGAGGCGAGCGATGCGGCCGCCCCTTTCCAAGCGCCGGAGCCGGAGGCCAAGCCGCGGGCGCGCTCCGCAAAGGGCGCGAACGAACGCGCCGGCGGCGAGGCGGCGCAAGCGAATGATGTTGAGACGGTGAAGTTGAGGTCAGAAATATTCAATGCGGCGCAATTGGAAGCTCGCGCGCAAAATGTTCCGCACATTGAAGTTCAGAGCACGGACGAAGGCGTTCTCATCAGCCTGACCGACGATCTCAACTATATGATGTTTGCAGTCGGCTCGGCCGAACCGCAGCCGAAAACCATCGAAATTATGGGGAAGATCGGGCGGCTTCTGAAGACGCGCGTCGGTTCGATCGTCATCCGTGGGCATACGGACGGACGTCCCTACAAGTCGGCGACATATGATAATTGGCGGCTCTCGGCCGCTCGGGCGCACATGGCTCATTACATGCTGGTGCGCGGCGGCTTGGATGAAAGGCGCTTCGAGAAAATCGAGGGCTATGCCGACCGGCGACTGAAATTTCCCAATGATCCGACCGCCGCCGGGAACCGAAGGATCGAAATCTTGCTGAGAAAGGAAAGGCCATGAGAGGGGTAGCGAAACTCGCGCTCGGGCTGGCTGTCATTTGCGCCGGCGTCGGCGACGCGCTTGCGCAGGAGGAAGCTCGGGGTCAGCTCGAACCCCGCGGCAAGCAGCCATTCGAGATCGTTCGGTCGATGCAGGCGATACAGGATCAGGTCGTTCTGGGCAACGCCGACGCGCAGGTCAAATTGCCGAAGCTGATCGGGCAGATCGCGGAGCGTCTGCTCGCCGCCGATCCCGCAGCCTGGCGGGACGCGAAAAATGTCCGCGCGGCTGTGGTCTATACTTTGAGCGGCGGACAGCCACGCGTCATCAGAAAAATCCTCGAGCTTAGAGTTAGTCCCGAGGGCGAAGCGCATCTGATGGAAGGAGCGCTCGCCTATGTCGAGGGGCGGGAGGCCAAGGCGAAACAGATTCTGCTGCCGGTCGATGCGAAAGCCTTAACATCGACGCTGGGGGGGCATGTCGCGATCGCGCAGTCGGCGCTTGTCGCCAAGGATGATCCCGGCAAAGCGATGCAACTGCTCGATGAAGCCCGCATTCTTGGGCCGGGAACATTGGTCGAGGAGGCAGCCCTGCGGCGCGAGATATTTCTTGCCGATGAAGCAGGCGACCTGGAAAAATTCTCCGCCTTGTCGAGCCAATATATCCGGCGCTTTCAGCATTCTGTTTACGCGGACAACTTTCGCCAGCGTTTTTCGGAATCGGTCACGCATTTCGGCCTGACCGGCGACGTCGCCAGATTCGCCAAAGTCGATAAATTGCTGAGCGAGCTCGACGCCGCGGATCGGCTCCGCCTCTATTTGAAGATTGCTCAATCCGGCATCGTCAATGGAAAGATCGGGCCGGCTCGGCTCGCCGCCGAGCAGGCCGTCCGTTTGTCGAAAATCGGCAGCATCGAGGGGGCGCGTTCCAAGCTCTATGAGGCGGCGACGCTGATCCTGACGAGCTCTCTCGAAAGCGGTCTTGGCGAACTCCAAAGCGTGGACGGGGCGCGGCTGCCGAAACATGACGCGGAGCTCAAAGAGGCCGTCGCCGCTATCGCGAAGCAGATCGGCAAAGGTCCTGAAGAACCGCAGGCGTCAATTGGGCCTGAGCCGATCCAAGCCGTTGCGCCGGTTCTCCGGGATGCGGGCGCGACCGCTTCTTCGGCCGCCGCGCTCATCGACGCTGCGCAAGGGGCGCTCAGCCAAACCGAGGCGCTGTTGAAGCGAGGCGCGCCATGAACAGCGTCGACGGCTTCGCCCAAAATCGTCCCATGCTCCTCGACATATCGGGCGCGTCAGGGGACTCGAAAGCCGCTTCATCGGACGGCCTTCACTCGGATGCGCGTGCGACCGACGCGTTTGCTGACGTTCTTTCGAATTTGTCGATTCGCAGCGGGCAGACTGGCGGAGCAGCTTCTCAAGCGAGCCAGTCCTCGTCGACGATGCCTGGGCTGGTCCATCAATCCTTCCTGTTCAAAACCGGTTCGATAGGGGCGGCTGAGCAAGACGCCCCCACGCCAACAACAACGGCGCCAACAACGACGAACGGCGCGTCGAGCTTCGCGTCCGCGGCGGGGGAGGGCGCCGATGCTGCTGATGGAGCTCCAACCGGCGGGGCGAATGGCGAATTGTCGGTCGGCGCCGAGGCGATAACAACGGTTGCTGCGATCGGCGGCATGCTGGACGAATCGAAAACAGCTGCGGCGCAGGCCGTCGTTTTTGGCCAAGATTTATCGGTCCCTCCGTCCGCCGCGCGGCAGGCCGCTCGAGCGCAGGATGGCGAGGCCGCTCCCGCCCCCGCGCCGCCAGGAGATCCTAAGCTTGCGTCCGACGGCGATCCGCTTTATCCGATTTCCGCTTTTGACGACGCGCGGCAAGAAGACGGTATAGCCGGAACGGCTTCTCCACCCAGCCGTTCTCTTGCCGACGGCTCCACGACTTTCAGCTCTCCCGTATCGACGCGTCCTGGCGCCTTCCACGAAGATTCGGCGTCAGGTAATGGGACGTCATCGCCTAAGGCGACGGCTTCCGCCGCCGCCATGGCCCCCAGCGCGGCGCCAGTTCGATCCGATTCGACGCTCACTTCAGAATCAACGAAACCGTCCGGGTTCGGGAGCGAAACGTCCAATGCGGCTTCTGCGAAGGGCGACGTCTCACGAAAAAATAGCCACGCTGGACCGGAGTCTTCATCCAGCGGTCCGCTTCCTGCCGGCGCTGCGATTTTTGGCGGGCTGCCGGCGGCGCTAGGAACATTGGTTGGAGCGCCGCGCTGGGGGGCCGCTCCGGCAGCCTCAACGTCCCTCGCCGCAACGAAAGAGCTTTCCACCGGGGCGCCGCCTTCGGCCTCTGCATCCTTTGCGCCTGGCGCATCACCCGTTCAATTCCCGCCGGCGCCGAATGTCATTTCAGCGACCCTGCCGGATTTCGACGATGAGATCAAAGCAACGGCGACGACGTCAGAGCCGCTGTCCGCAGCGAAGGGGTCCCTCCTCCCATCGGCGGCGGCATCCAGGGCGATTTCTTCAACCGCCGGAGCGGCGCAGCAGGCGGCTCAAGTCGCTTCCCTGTCCCAGCGCGCGGCGCCTGATCCTGCAATGGGCCGCGGTGCGAATCAGGAGCCGGACCTGCTTCAAACTTTGAACCTGCCGACGAGCGGAGCCACCCAAACACTTGAACAAGAATTTGCCGCGCAGCAAGCGAGCGCATCGAGCGATCCGGGCGCCAATTTCTCAAATGCGGCGCCGGTCAAGATCACGATTCTCGATCAGCACACTCATTATCCCCCCGCCGCCGGCCTTTCGCCGACTCAGCAAATCATTGATCGCATCGCCGCTGATTTCAGTCCGACCGCCATCTCTTCAAGCATGACCGCGGCTGCGCAATCGAACGGAGCCGCCGGCATGGCGGGCGCCGGCGGATCGCAACCTGCGACATCGAGCGTCAAAACGCTGGATTTGCAACTCGAACCGGAGAGCTTGGGCCGCGTAACGATTCAATTGCGCCTTTCTGGGGCGCGGCTCGAATTGCAAGTCGTGGCGGCGAATCCGCAGACAATGCGCATGATCGGCGACGATAAAGATCTGCTCGTCGGAAGGCTGCATGCGGCGGGCTATTCAGTGGATGCGCTGGTCGTCAAGGCTGGCGATGGTCCAGGCGCGACGGGGCAGAGCGGCTTTGGCGCCGGTCAAGGCGGGAGTGATCAATCCGCCGGCCAAGCGAATTCTCAAGCAAGCCCGCAAGCGCCGACCCCGGGCGCGTCGCAATATGGAGAGCGAAGCGCCAATGATCGTTCATCGACGCAAAGGGATCGCGAACAGCCGCAAAGCTCGACATCGGACGATCTTCCGGACAGTCTTGGCCGCAGGGCTGCTGGCGGCGATCTTTACGTCTGAGAGCAAAGCCGCTGCGGGATCCGATCCCGCCAATCTTTGTGAGCGCGAGATGACGCGCGCCGCTATGAAATACGAGATCCCTTTGGCCGTGCTTTATGCCGTCGGCATGTCCGAAACCGGACGGCGGGGCTCTCTGCACCCTTATGCTCTCAATATCGAGGGTCCGTCGGTTTTTCCGGAGAACCTAAGCGACGCCCTACGTCGTTTTGAAGCGGCGCGCAGGGGCGGTGCGAAGCTGATCGACATAGGCTGCATGCAGATCAATCATCATTTTCATTCAAGTCAATTCCGCTCCCTTGAGGCTATGTTCGACCCGCGCGAGAACGTCGATTACGCCGCGCGTTTTCTCAAGCTGCTGAAGGCGAGGGAAGGGAGCTGGACGCTGGCCGCCGCGCGTTATCATGCAGGGCCAAACAATAATCCCGCGCAAAGACATTATGTGTGCCAGGTGATCGCCAACATGGTGGCGAGCGGCCTTGGCGCATGGACGGCGAACGCCCGCACGTTCTGTCAATGAGTCGCAGGCCCCTTCGCCGGGATCAGTCGAAGATGATGCAGGGCGCTCCGCGACGGCCCTCAAGCGGAGGTCGGCCCGTTTGGCAAGAGTCAGGCGCGTCCGCGTCGAGCGCGTAAAAATACAACCTATAAGTGAATAAATGTTTGACGATCTACCATAGATCGTTATCGTTAGCGGGATCGGAGAACTGATTCAGGGGGCTTTCAGTGTTTGTGATAATTGACGAACGTGAAATTGTCACATCTGGCTACTCCTGCCGCTTTGGCAGCGAAGGCGTGTCTTCAACCGGATTTTGTCCCGACGAATTCCGCGAATGGGTGACGACGGTCGCGGACGCCGACCTTGGCGCCGTAGAGGCCTTTTTGCTCGGCGATTGCAGAGACCGGCAAATTTATCCGAAAATGATCCGAGAGCGTTCTCGCGCCCCGCTGATCGCTATGAATGAGACGCCTTCCCTGGAGCAGACGCTCGATCTGTTCGCGGCGGGCGTCGACGATGTCGTGCGCAAGCCGATTCACGTTCGTGAGATTCTCGCGCGGGTCGGCGCGATCAAGCGGCGGCGGGAACACGAGCAAGATTCGGCGGTCGTGGGCGAGCTGCGCGTCTTTTTCGACGGCAGGGATCCGGAGCTCAAAGGGGCCGTTCTGCCACTGCCGCGGCGCGAGCGCAGAATCCTTGAATACCTCGTCAACAACCGTGGGCGACGGGTCAGCAAGGCGCAGATTTTCAATTCCATTTATGGGATTTTCGACGAGAACGTCGAAGAGAATGTCGTCGAAAGCCATATCAGCAAGCTGCGCAAGAAATTGCGCCGGCAGCTCGGCTACGATCCAATCAATTCGGTGCGTTATCTTGGATATCGTCTCGACGATTGCGTCTGAGCTTATTGAATTGGCCTTCAATATCCCTGCGGCAGGCAAGCCGTTTTCTCCGCTCTACGAGAACGTTACAGGGAATCATGCCTGCGGGCTCCGTGCGCACGCGCGCCTTCCCGTCTTGCAATCTGTCTACGACGGCAAGGGCTGAAAGCCACGCGAATTTGAAAAGAGCGCGGCAAGGTCCAGGCAAGCTTTATTCGGTTTACTCGCCTCCATCCAAAAGCGGAGAATCTTCGATGAGCCTTTTCAGCGCCTTGAGCGCGAGCGTGTCGGGAATGTCGGCGCAAGCCACCAATCTCGCGACGATCTCGGAAAATATCGCGAATGCGAATACAACCGGCTACAAGCAGGCTTCGACGGCGTTCCAGGATCTGGTCGACCAAATAAGCTCTTCTTCCTCCGCCTATAATGCGGGCGGCGTCGGGACATTGGTTCGCTACAATGTGCTTGAGCAAGGCAGCCTGGCCAACACGACATCGTCGACCGACCTAGCTATTCAAGGCAATGGCTTCTTCCTCGTGCAGGGCGCCGACGGAAACACATATTTGACGCGCGCGGGATCATTCATGCCAGATGCGTCGGGCGATCTTGTCAACTCCGCTGGCTACAAGTTGTTGGGTTATAGCACTGCTTCAGGAAAGACCGCGGCCGATGGCGTCGGAGCATTGCAGGTCGCGAATGTCACGGGCGCTGCGCTCACGGCGACGCCATCGACCACGGGGACGTTGACTGCGAATCTCGATTCGACCGCCGCGGTCGACGCCGGCAATCTCCCTGGGGGCAATACGGCGCCTGTGACATATACGTCGAAGTCATCGCTTGTAACCTATGACAATCTTGGAAACGCGGTCAAGCTCGACGTCTATTTCAGCAAGACCGCCGCCAATACTTGGCAGGTGTCGGTCTACAATGCCGCCGACGCTGCTTCAGGCGGAGGGTTTCCCTATTCCACCGCCGCTTTGACGACTCAGACGCTGAATTTCAGCGCGGCAAATGGCGGTTTGACGAGTCCGACAACGCTCTCATTGGCGATCCCGGGCGGCCAGACGCTCAACCTCGACATTTCGGGGGCGACGCAATTGGCTTCTTCCTTCGCGGTTTCAGCGGCGACGACGAATGGCAATGCGCCAAGCGCCGTTCAAAGCGTGCAAGTCAGCTCCGACGGCACTCTCTCCGAGGTCTACGCCGATGGCACTACAACAGCCATCTACGACATACCTCTTGCGAATGTGCCGAGCGCCGACAATCTCACGTCTCTCTCCGGCGACGTTTACCAACAAAGCAGCCAATCCGGCGATATCGTGGTCGGAGATGCGGGGCAAGACGGGCTCGGCTCGATCAAGTCGTCGCAGCTCGAATCGTCCACGGTGGACTTGGCGACGCAGCTCACAAATATGGTCGTGGCGCAACGCTCCTATGAATCGAATTCACAGGCCTTTCAGGTCGGCTCCACTCTTCTGAGCGAGCTCAACAATCTTGTGAAATAAAGCGGGCTGGCTCCAATCAAGCAGGTCGTGGATCATGAGCCTTTCGAGCGCCGCGCTCATTGCGCAATCCGGGCTGGCCGCAGTGGCGGCGGAAACATCCGTGCTATCGCGGAACATTTCCGGCAACAGCGACACGGCGACATATTCGTTAAAGATCGCGAATGTCTCCACGATCTCGAACGGCGCCCAGGTCGTTTCTGTGACGCGCGCATCAAATCAGGCCGTGTTTGAAAATGTCTTATCGTCGACTGCGGCCTCAGCGACACAGGACGCTATTTCCTCGGGGCTGGCCTCGCTCAATCAGACGATTGGAGACGTGTCCAGCAGCGCGTCCGGGACATCGAGCGCGAGTTCCCCCGCTGCTTTGCTAAGCGACTTCGCCAACGCTCTTCAGTCTTATGAGGCCTCGCCAAGCGATTCCAGCGTCGCCGCCAATGCGGTCTCGGCGGCGGACGCAGTGGCAAGCGGCCTTAACAGCGCCTCGGCCACGGTTCAGCAGGTGCGTGAACAGGCTGATTCCGGGATCAGCGCATCCGTCCAAACCATCAACTCGCTTCTGAGGCAATTTCAGACGGATAACACGCAAATCGCCAATGGATCGGCGACCGGCGCCGACATCACGGATGCACAGGATAAACGCGACAATATCCTAAAGCAGCTCTCGCAACAAATTGGCATAGTTACGACAGTCGGCCAAAACAATGACATGTCGATCTACACGGATAGCGGCGTGACCTTATTCCAGGGCGGCGTTGCGAGAACTGTGACTTTCACCCCCACCAACACTTATACATCGGCTACTGTGGGCAACGCAGTCTATGTTGATGGCGTTCCCATCACGGGCAGCTCCGCCGCCATGCCGATCACATCCGGCGCGCTTGCCGGCCTCGCGACGTTGCGCGATACTGTCGCCGTGACCTATCAGGCGCAACTGGACAATATCGCCGGCGCCCTCATCAGCAATTTCTCGGAAAGCGATCAGGTTGGCGCGGGACCAAGCCTGCCAGGTTTGTTCACCACCTCTGGGGCAACCTCGCTTCCCACCAGCTTCACTGGACTTGCGAGCGAAATCACGGTGAACGCAAGCGTCGATCCTAGCCAGGGCGGCAACGCCAATCTCCTGCGCGACGGCGGCATCTCCGACACTTCAAACTCGAACTATACGTATAACACGAGCGGCAATGCGAGCTACTCTGGGCGCCTCTCAGAACTGCTCAACAATTTGCAGGCGACGCAAAGTTTCGGCTCGAATGGCGGCATAATAACTAGCGCGAGCCTGAGCAGCTACGCATCCGCTTCAGTCAGCTGGCTTGAAGCCGAGCGATCGCAGGCATCGTCCGAAACCAGCTATCAGGATACCCTGTTGAGCACCGCAACGACGGCCATGTCGAATGCGACAGGCGTCAATCTGGATGATCAGATGTCAAAAATGCTTGATCTCGAGAACTCTTATTCAGCCTCCGCAAAGCTGATAACTGCGATTGACAGCATGTTCCGCTCACTCATGACCGATATAGAGAACATCCCAGCATGACCTCCTACATATCGACTCAATCGATCTCGTCCTCGATGCGGCAGTCTGTCCTCAAGATGCAGTCCGAGCTTGCGGCGAGCCAAACAGAGCTTTCAACCGGTGATTACGCCGACATCGGGCTCTCTCTTGGCGCGCAGACCGGCGAAAGCGTGTCGCTTCAAGCGGAAGGCTCTTTCTTGAAGACGATCTCCGACACAAACTCGACCGTGTCTACGCGTCTTAGCACAACGCAGAACGTCTTGAGCAGCTTGCAAAGCTCGGCGCAGAACCTGCTCAATTCTCTGATCGAGACCAATGGCGCTACGTCGAATGAGAGCACAGTTCAGACGACTGCGACAGGCAATCTTCAGTCAATGCTTTCCAGCCTGAATTCGTCGCTCAATGGAGAATATATCTTCGCCGGCGAAAACACCGGCAATGCGCCGATCACGGACTATTACGGGGCGTCGGCCGCCAATAAGCAAGCTGTCGACGCTGCTTTTTCCGCCGCATTCGGCATGTCGCAGTCGAGCGCGGGCGTTTCGGGCATTAGCGGCGCCGCCATTCAGAGTTTCCTAGACAATCAGTTCGCCTCGCTGTTCCAAGGTTCGAACTGGACGAGCGATTGGTCCTCCGCATCCAGCCAGACATTGACGAATCAGATCTCGCCGACCCAGACAGAAAATACATCAGTCAGCGCTAATGCGCCCGCATTTCGACAGTTGGCGCAAGCCTATGTGATGGTCGCCGATCTCGGCACTCAAAATCTCAGCTCTGGCGCTTACGGGGCGGTCGTCAGCACGGCGGAGGGCCTACTGACTTCGGCGATCGGCAATCTCACCAGCCTGCAGGAGAATGTCGGCGTCGTCCAAACGACCGTTACGAACGCCACGGACCAAATGTCATTACAAATGAATCTATTGTCAACCCAGGTGAGCGACCTCGAAAGCGTAAATACATATGAGGTCGCGACCCGGATCACTGATCTCCAGACACAAATCGAGACATCCTATTCTTTGACGTCGCAGCTCCAGCAGCTAAGCTTAGTGAAATATCTGTAAGATCGAACGCGGTCAGAGATCCAATGGGCGACCATGTATCAAATCAGTTACGCTGAAAACCTAATAGATAATCCGAGCGAGTGCCGCGATCGCGAGCGGCGGGCGCTTGAACATGCGATTGGGCTTCTCGAGAAGGCTCAGGCGGCCGGGGTCAGATCGCCTGCGGCAGCGGAGGCGCTGTCCTTTGTCAGCACGTTGTGGCGGGCTCTCGTCGAGGATCTTGTTGCGCCGGAAAATGATCTCCCGGACGTGTTGCGCGCAGATCTCGTTTCGGTAGGAGTCTGGATCCTCAAGGAGGTTGATTTGATCCGCATCGGAAGGTCCGAAAGCTTTCTTGGGCTTATCGAAGTCTGCGCTATCATTCGTGATGGCTTGAAGTGAGGCTGGCAATGCATATTTCGCTTCGGGCCGGCGAGAAGATCTATATTAACGGGGCTGTCCTATGCGCCGATAGGAAGGTCTCCCTCGAACTCCTGAATGACGCAACGTTCCTTCTCGAGGCCCATGTGATGAAGGTCGAGGATGCAACCACTCCCCTGCGTCAGCTCTATTTTATTGTGCAGATCATGTTGATGAATCCGACCGATACGGCGACGGCGCGCGACATGTTTGAAAAATCGGTTCGCATGATCATCGACATTTCCGAACATCCTCGCCTGCTTGCTGGGCTACGCGGCGTCAAGGCGCTTATCGACTCGAACCGGGTCTTCGACGCATTGAAGGCGATCCGCATGCTCCTTCCGATCGAAGCGGAAATATTGGCGGGCGGCAGGACGTCCTCGCCTACGCAGGCGGCCTGAAGGCCGCCATTTGAAAAGGTGTCACCATGTCCGTCAGCAATGTAAGCGCCGTAGCAAACGCCACGTCCTCAGCGTCCTCCATGTCGACATCAAGCGCATCCGTGTCGTCAGCGACAGTTGATTACAATCAATTTTTGAAACTCCTTATTGCCGAGCTGCAGAATCAGGATCCGACTAATCCAACCGATCCAACTCAATATATGAGTCAGCTCGCGTCATTCTCGTCCGTCGAGCAGCAAGTGCAGACCAACTCAACTCTCGACGCCTTGCTGTCGGCGCAGGCCAAAAATATCATCGGCTCGACTGTGACGTCCGCTGACGGTTCAACAAGTGGAACCGTCGCCTCCGTTCAGACCTCTTCAAACGGGGGCGCCACCGCGACGTTGACCAATGGCGAGACAGTCGTTCTTGGCTCTGGCGTGACGGTCGGCTCGTAATGAACGAGGCCGACGCGCTCGAGCTTATTCGTTCGGCTCTCTGGACCATTATAATCGGCTCGGGCCCGGCTGTCGGAGCGGCGATGGCCGTAGGACTGATCATCGCCCTACTGCAGGCCTTGACTCAAATTCAAGAGATGACGCTCACCTTCGTTCCGAAGATCATCGTCATCTTCATTGTGCTGACGATCGGCGCGCCTTTCATCGGCGGTCAGATCTATGCTTTCACCGAACACGTATATTCACGGATCGAAAAAGGATTTTGATCCCAGCGTAGCGGATTTGACGGAGACGTGATGCGCTCCGGCGCCGTGCAGAGCGCAGCTCGCTTGACCGTGACTTTAAACGTGGATATGCGCCGGAAAAAACGTGCGCCGGCTGGGATGCGCCCAGCCAGTCTTCGCGGCGCTTTAATCATCGCCACATTCACGCAAGGTTTGCCGTTCAGGTTCGAAAGCAACATCGGGGCGAGGAGCGTCCATGGCTGACCTAATTTTGCCGGCCTCCGCCGGCGTCGAACGCAAAAGCACGCGGGACATTGGCTTCGCCGCCGGCATTATTGCGATTCTATCGATCTTCTTTCTGCCGGTTCCGGCATTCTTGATCGATATCGGCCTGGCGTTTTCGATTGCGCTTTCGGTTCTGATTCTGATGGTCGCGCTGTGGATTCAACGGCCGCTGGATTTCTCGGCATTTCCAACCGTGCTCCTTGTGGCCACCTTGTTGCGCTTGGCGCTTAACATTGCGACGACGAGGCTGATCCTTTCGAACGGTCCTGAAGGATTGACCGCAGCCGGCTATATAATCGGCGGCTTCTCGAAGCTTGTCATGAGCGGCGACTTCGTCATAGGGCTCATTGTCTTCGCCATACTCATCACGGTAAATTTCGTGGTGATCACAAAGGGCGCCACGCGCATCGCCGAGGTCGGCGCGCGGTTCACGCTCGACGCCATCCCTGGCAAGCAAATGGCGATTGACGCCGATTTGTCCGCAGGGCTGATCGACGATAAGGAAGCGCAGCGCCGGCGCCGCGAGCTCGAGGAGGAAAGTTCGTTCTTCGGATCGATGGACGGCGCCTCCAAGTTCGTTCGTGGCGACGCGATAGCGGGCCTCATCGTCTTGGCGGTCAATATTTTCGGCGGAATCGTTATAGGCGCGACCCGCCACAATATGCCGCTCGGACAGGCCGCGGACGTTTTCACGAAACTATCCGTCGGCGACGGGCTCGTTTCGCAAATTCCTGCGCTCATTGTTTCCCTCGCGGCTGCGCTTCTGGTCTCTAAGGGCGGGACGCGCGGCGCGACCGAGCAGGCGGTTCTCAACCAGCTCGTCAAATATCCTCGGGCTTTGTTCGTCGCGGCGTTGCTCATGTTCTCTATGGCGATCGTGCCGGGGCTGCCTTTCTTCCCATTTGCTGTCCTCGGCGCGATATTCGCCTTTGTCGGCTACACGGTTCCAAAGCGCCTCGCCAAGGAGCAGGAAAAAGAGCAGGCGAAGGCCGCTGAAGCCGAGCGCTTCGCGCAACGAGAGGCGAAGGACTCGGTCAAGGAATCCATCAAGTCAGCTGAGATTGAGCTCTGTCTCGGCAAGCAGCTCGCGACAAGGCTGCTCGTTTCGCATAACGAGCTGGCCGCCAGGGTCGCAAAGATGCGGCGCAAATTCGCTCGGCAATATGGCTTCGTCGTGCCAGACATCAAGCTTTCCGATAGTCTCTCGATTCCGACCAAGGGCTATCAGATCAAAATTCATGGGACCGCTGTTGCGGCGCATGAACTTCGCATTGGGGACTTCCTCGTCGTCGTGGGCGATGGGCGCAGACCGGATTTGCCTGGGGACGAAGTCCGCGAACCGGCTTTCGGCATGAAAGCGGTGTGGATCTCCCAGGCTTTCGCAAGCGAGCTGAAGCGGGAAGGCTTTAACCCCATTGACAATATTTCGGTGCTGCTCACGCATTTGAGCGAAGTCATCCGCAACAATCTTGCCCAGCTTCTCTCCTACAAGGATATGCGCGCCTTGCTCGATCGGCTTGGGCCGGACTACAAGCGCCTGATCGACGACATTTGTCCGTCCCAGATTTCCTACTCCGGATTGCAGGCGGTCTTGAAGCTTCTGCTCGCGGAGCGGGTCTCGATCCGCAACCTCCATCTTGTTCTCGAGGCGATTGCAGAAATTGCGCCACATGTGCGGAGGGCGGAGCAGATCGCCGAGCATGTGCGCATGCGCATGGCGCAACAAATCTGCGGCGATCTGGCTGATGGCGGCGTCGTTAAATTATTACGCCTTGGCAATAGGTGGGACTTGGCTTTCCACCAAAGCCTGAAGCGCGACGCGAAGGGGGAAGTCGTGGAATTCGATCTCGATCCGGCGATGGTCGAGGAATTCAGCAATGCCGCATCCACTGCTATCCGGGAACGCATGGATCAAGGCCACCATTTCGCGCTTGTCGCGACGCCGGAAGCGCGGCCTTATGTTCGCATGGTCATTGAACGTCTGTTTGCGACTTTGCCAGTCTTATCGCATCTCGAGATCGCGCGCGGCGTCGAGATCAAGTCGCTCGGAACGATTTCATGACCGCGGTCGGAACGAACGCGGTTCTAGCCGCCTTCGTGATGTTCTGCCGAATTGGCGCCTGCTTGATGCTGATGCCGGGAGTTTCAAGTCCGCGAATTCCCGCGAATGTCAGGCTGTTCATCGCATTCGCCGTCACATTGGCTTTGACGCCCCTTTTCTCCGGCGTGATCGAGAAGCGATTGATCGGTGCGGCGCCGACTGCCTTAATCTTGATTCTCTTTACGGAATTGGTGATTGGCGCGCTCATCGGATTCCTGGGCCGGATCTTTTTCGGCGCGCTCGAAACGCTCGGGTCCGCGATCGCAACGGCGATCGGCCTCGCGAGCCCGCTCGCGACGTCAATAGATGAAGCCGAGCCCTTGCCGGCGGTCGCCACCCTGCTCACCCTCGGAGCGACAATGCTTTTCTTCCTGACCGACCTTCATTGGGAGGTGTTGCGCGGTTTGATCGATTCCTATGCTGCAATCCCTGTATCGGGAGAATTCAACGCGCAATTCGCCCTTGTGCAGGTGAGCGATTGCCTATCCAAGTCATTCTTCCTCGCGCTTCGAATTAGCAGCCCCTTCATTGTCTATTCGCTGATCGTAAATCTGGCGGTAGGACTAGCGGCCAAGTTGACGCCTCAAATACCAATTTATTTTATCACGGCCCCGGGCGTGATCGCGGGAGGTTTGTTTCTGCTCTACGCAACCTGCAAGCAGTTCCTTGAGCTATTCACCGCGGGCTTCTCCGCGTGGCTGTCGACGGGTTGAGCTCAATGATGCGGTTGGTTGATTGCGATCCCGAGACGCCGCGGCGCATTCGCCGAGCTCCAGGGAGCGCCCGGCCATGAATGAACGGCTTCTCAAGGCGCGGCGGGTTCTCGCTGTGCAGATCCTATTCGACCGGCTGGCGGATTGGAGATTGAGAGACCTTGAACGCCAAGAGCTTGCCCTGCAGGAGAGCCGCCGCGATCTCGTACGGTTTCTCGATGGCGAATCGGCCTTTACTGGGATTTTCGCAGCAACGGTGATGCGGCGGATGCAAAGCCTCGAGGATCTGCGTGTGGCTCTCATCGCCGAAAAGGAAGCGCAAGCAAGCCTGCGTCTCGATGAGCGTAGCCGACTGCGGCGCGCCGAGCGGATTGTCGATGCGCTTGACGATCACGCACGGCGAGCGGAGGAGGCGCGCCGCTTGGCCGAGGCCGTCGAACGCTCGGTCAATGGCAAGACATAAGGCCCCCGCAAGTTTGCTCAGCCACTGTGGCGTGGCGTTCCTCGTAAGGGAGACCAGCGCATGTCGATCAAACCGGTTTCGGATATCGTCCTCGACGTGGCTAAAGCCGCTGACCCGATCAAGTCTCTTGCAGTCACGGAAAAATTGGCGCGTCTCCAAGCGTCGGATGAGGCGCTCGACAGCGGCTTTTCGAACGTGTTGGGGGCGGCGGCTGGATCGGTAGAAACAAAAGCCGCGCAAACCGATCTGCTCAGTCAAATGTCCCATATCGGCGCGGGATCTTTTCGAACGCTCGCCCCGGTCGATGCGCGGACGAAAGCATATAAGGGTTTGGAGCAACTCGTTTTGCAAAGCCTGGTTGAGACCATGCTTCCAAAGGATGCCGGCGACGTCTTTGGTCACGGCTCCGCGGGCGACATTTGGAGATCGATGCTAGCAGACCAATTGGCGGCGCAAATCGGAAAATCCATCGATCTCGGCCTCTTCAGAGCCGGACCATCCGGCTCTAGCCTTGTTGCGGTCGGCGCCCAGCCCAGCCAAGGCGCTCGCTCGCACAGGTCCGGCGCCTCTTTCCCTGAACGGCAATCCTGATCGCTATGGCCGCCGAATTTCAAACCGAATTGAACGACGCCGCGTCGGCCGAGTCTGACGCTCATGGGAAATCGATGCTTGAATCCTGGAAGGGCCCAATCGCGAATCCAAGTGAGTCGCTTAAGGCCGATGGCTTTGTGGAGCCGAGCGACATCGCCAGGAAAGCGCGATCCACAGTCATGCTGGAGGCCTTTGTCGGCGCGGTCGAACGGCTCGAGCGGACCCTCGATCGTGAGACCGAGATGTTGAGACAGCATCAGCCGATCGCACTGCACGATTTCAATCACGAGAAGAGCCACGCGCTCCTCGAGCTCAGCCGCACGTTGAGCGCGATGCGCGCCATCGACCCCGGTGCATTCGAATGCGACGCAAAAGAGCCGCTGGCCAGGCTGCGCTTGAAGCTTGAAGGCAATCTCGCGATTCTTCAAACGCATCTAACTGCGGTAGGTGAGATTGCGGCGATTATCGCGCGCGCAATTCAGGACCACGAATCGGACGGCACGTATACGACCATGTTAAATCGAAGTGGACGGGCGCGATGATGCGGTTCGTCGCGAGTTGCGTCTGGATTTGCGTTGTCACCGCGGCCTCGATCTACGCGGGCGGCACGTTCAAGCTCAGCCGAACTGAAGCCACGGAGGCGAACAATCGCCTGGAGGGGCTTGAGCACAAGAAAACCGCGCCGATCAATGTTCCGATGATCGTCAACGGGAATATCGAGGGCTACGTCGTTGCGCAATTCGTCTATCTCATCGACTCCAAGAACGCGAAGCAATTATCCGTGCCGCTGGAGGCGTTCATCGCCGACGAGGCGTTTCGGACCCTCTATTCCGATCAGATGGATTTCAACCATCTCGAAAAATACGATGTGCCGGCGCTGACGCAGGAACTCATCAGGAAGGTCAACCAACGCTTAGGCGGGGACATCGTCAAAGATGTGCTGGTGGAGGAGTTCAACTACGTGCCCAAGCGCGACATTTCAAAATAAAGGCGGCGCCGTGGATCAACGGCGCCCTTAGCGAGGAAGACGAGATTTGCCGATCTTGGAGGCGCGTCCGTCGCTTGCGCTTTGGATGCTGGCGCATAAAGCGTCTCTCGCACATGGATAATGCGATGTCAGGCTTCTTGAACGAAGAAAGGTCGATCTGATGAGTTTCGACAGACTTACTTGGGCAGGTCTCACGGTTGTGGCCCTGGGCTGGGCTCTTCTGTTCTCCTCGACGCAACTTGCCGATGTTGCAGCGGGCGCGTCGGCGAGGCCAACGGGCGGCGTTTCGCTCAATGTCGCAGGCATTGCCCAATGTGGAATCCTTAGCGGATTCGGAATTGCGATCCTCGGAACATTGCAGACGGGGTTCGGCGCCTTGAACAAGTTTTTCCAGGCTGTGCTTGCGCGGACCGCGCAACCATCGAGCAAAGCTGAGGCTCCGCAATTAGCTCATCAGAAAAAGATCATCGAACGCGGCTGGGTCAAGGATCGCGCCTATGTTCTTTTCAACGATGGGAGCGTCGAGGTGGAGACGATGCTGGGGCGACGGCGTTTCCCTTCGCTTCAAGAGGCGCAGGAATTCATAGCTTGATCGTTGCTTGTAGTTTGCGGCGAAGGTGAAAACTAGCGCGTGTTTCGTCGACGTCCCCGTGCAACGGCTGGGAAGGACGCATGAAGATGACTTCAAACAGGATGCAGGCGTTCACAAGCGCCGCGGGGAACGCCTCCTTGCATCGCTCCGCGGGGCTTGCGAGGCGGAGGCTGAAGAGCTTCTTTCATGGCCTAGGAAAGCGCGCCGCGTCGCAAAGGGAGTCGTTCGAAGGCTCTTTCGCCATTCCCGCGCATGCGCTGACGCCAACGGTCGATCATGGACTTGTCGCCGTCGGGGTTGCGGCGGCAATCGGTTCAGCCGTCTTCGCCGGCTATATGATGACGCACGACAACAGCCGTCCGGCTTTCGGCGGAGCCGAGCATCTGAAGCTGTTCGCGCAGCCGCTTAACTCCGGATGGCGCCGCGCGCCGGTCGGCGCGGGTCGCGTCGGAGGGCGGCCGGTCGACTACAATGCAACCGGTTCGATTCGCCACGGCGGTCTAGCCGCCGCCGCGCCGTCGAAATCAAAGGCGGGACGGCCCCCGCTTCGGCCGACGCCAGGATCCGGGCCGCGCAGCGCGACGCTGTCCTCGCCGGCTATGTCGTGCGCTTCGTCCACAAAGGCTTAGCCATCGTGCAGGGGCGGCAAGGCTCTTTTGCCGTGGCGCCTGGCGTGACCCTGCCGGACGCCGGGCGTGTGCTTTTCGTCGCGAAGCGGGGAAATAGATGGGTGGTCGTGACCGCGAAAGGAATGATCACGGAGCAGGCGTTTTAGGGTGGGGCGTTTGGTTCAGCCTTTCACGGCGTAAAATCCGCCGCGCAGACAAGCCAGTTGCGGCCTGGTGATCGGGCGCGCTTGATTGTCGGCCGTGCGGCAAATCCCGATCTCTGGGCTTTTGCGCCAGACGATGACTGCGTCAAACAATTGCTCCGAAGCATCCTCATAGAGACGGATCTTGCTCGGCAAGGACAACTCGCGGACAAGCCGCAGCCGCGCGCCTTTGTCGGATTGGTCATAAATCTGGCATTCGATCAGAAACGCATTGCGGAGATCGAGGATCTTGCCGGATCGCAAACGCGTGCGGCGGCGTCGCATCGACCGTCTGTCGCCCCTCTCTTTCGCATCGATGACGGTATAGACGAATTCGTGGCGCAAGTCGCTTCGGTGGAGATAGCCGATCTTGACGGCTTCGTGCAGCCGGCCGCCGGCAACTTGCTTTTCGGGTAAAAGAAGGCGCAATGGTCAAGCTCGCTGCAGAGGGAGTTCCAAGCCGAGCAGATGCGCGCTCCGCCCGAGAAAATGTCGCGAGGCAAGGACAGGCGCCGCGTTTTCACATGGCCGTTCAATCCGACGCTTCTGCCATGGATGCTATCCTAGCGCATTTGATTAAGAACGAGACGATTGACTTAACGACTTGGTTAAGGTCCGGGCAAAGCGGCTCCGACGGAGGCTTGCGGCCTAAAAACGGCTTGGTGAAGGAAAGCTTTGACGCCCGAGCCGAAGTCTCCCGCTTGCGGTATCTATATAAAATGGAATATTTGAATCTTGGGCTCGCGCCATCGTGAGCCGGCAGATAGAGCCTTGGCTACAAATAGAGACTTGGCGACAGGCAATGCCGGTTCCTATGCGCGATTCCTCGGAAGAACTTGTTGACCGCAGAACGGCTTGAATGAGGAGAGTTGCATGATTGGATTCACGCGCCGAAGGTTCAATGCTCTCATTCTGGCCGTCGCCATCGCGGCTGCGGCGCTTCCCCGCCCAGGGTTTGCTGAGCAGCCGGCGGCGTCCGAGGCCCAAAAGGCCACGACGAAGGGTCCAGTCGTCTTTGCGGCGGCCAGCATGAAGACGGCGCTCGACGCGGTTGCGGCGGCCTGGACGGCCGAGACCGGCAAGTCTCCGTCGATCGTCTACGCCTCCTCCGCCGTCCTGGCGAAGCAGATCGAGCAGGGCGCGCCCGCCGATATTTTCATCTCGGCCGATCTGACCTGGATGGATTATCTCGACAAGAACAAGCTCATTCGGCCGGGAACGCGGCGTAATTTGCTTGGCAATGCGCTCGTTCTCATCGAACCTGCGGACGCGAATGTCGATCTTAAGATTGCGCAGGGGTTCGATCTCGCCGGCGCGACGGGCGACGGCAAGGTCGCGGTTTGCACCATCGCCTCGTGCCCAGGCGGAATTTACGCCAAGGAAGCGCTGGAAAAGCTCGGGGTTTGGGCGAATGTCGAACCCAAGCTCGCGCAAGCGGATAATATTCGCAACGCGCTTATGCTCGTCTCGCGCGGCGAAGCGAGGTTTGGGATCGTCTATGCGACGGACGCCAAAGCCGATCCTGGGGTGAAAGTGGTTGGTGTTTTTCCAGAGGCGACGCATAGCCCGATCGTCTATCCGGTCGCGCTTGTCGAAGCGTCGAAAAATCCCGATGCGGCGCGTTTCCTCGCTTATTTGTCGTCGCAAGCGGCGACCAAGATCTTGATCGGCCAGGGTTTCACAATCTTGTCGAAATGAAGCGCCGCGTCCTCGCGTCGGATTGAAAAATCCATCGCGCGGCATCGCCGCATCTCTTGCAACCAACGCCTTCACCAAGAAAGCGAAGGAGCGCCGGCTTGTTTGATTTATCGCCCGCGGAATGGACGGCGATCTTTCTCTCCTTGCGAATCGCTGTCGTCGCGATGATCATCAGCCTGCCCTTCGGCATATTCACCGCTTATGCGCTCGCGCGGTGGCGTTTCCCGGGCAAGACATTGATCAACGGCTTGGTTCATCTGCCTTTGGTCTTGCCGCCGGTCGTCACTGGCTTCATCCTGCTTATTCTGTTGGGGCGCAAAGGCGTTTTCGGGCCCTATCTCGCCGACATCGGCATTGTCTTGTCCTTTCGCTGGACAGGCGCGGCGGTGGCTTGCGCGGTGATGGGATTCCCGCTCATGGTCCGCGCCATGCGCCTGTCTTTTGAATCCATCGACAGGCGCCTCGAGCTTGCGGCGGGAACGTTGGGCGCCAGCCGCATCTGGACATTCTTTCTCGTCAGCTTGCCGCTTGCGATACCAGGAATTGTCGTCGGCTCGATTCTCGCCTTCGCAAAGGCGCTTGGCGAGTTCGGCGCCACGATTACATTCGTCTCCAATATTCCAGGCGAAACGCAGACGATCTCGGCGGCGATCTACACTTATACGCAGGCGCCGGGCGGCGATGAAAGCGCCATGCGTTTGACGGCCGTCGCCATCGTGATTTCTCTCGTCGCGCTCATCGCTTCGGAAATCATTCAACGGCAGGCTGAGAAACGACTGGCGAGCTTCGAATGATCGAGGTCGATGTTGGGCTGAAGCTTGGAACTTTCGACCTTGAGGTGGCTTTCAGCAACGGCGGGGGAGTCATCGCGCTGTTTGGCCAATCGGGTTCGGGCAAGTCGCTGACGCTCAGTCTCATCGCGGGGTTGATGCGCCCGGATAGAGGCCGCATCGCTTTGGATGGTGAGGTTCTTGTCGATGTGGAGCGCGGCGTTTTCGTTCCGATGCATCGCCGCCGCATCGGCCTCGTGTTCCAGGATTCGAATCTTTTCCCGCATCTGAGCGTGAAGCAAAATCTCCTGTTCGGGCGTTGGTTCGCGCCGCGTCGCGAGCGTGAGATCGATTTTGACAAAGTGATCGAGACCTTAGGCATTGGAAGCCTTTTCGCGCGTCGCCCGGCGGGTTTGTCGGGCGGCGAAAGGCAGAGGGTCGCGATCGGCCGGGCGCTTCTTTCGTGTCCGAAGCTTCTTCTCTTTGATGAGCCTTTGGCTGCGCTCGACATGCAGCGCAAGCTCGAGATCTTGCCGTTGATCGAGCAAGTGCGCGACGAATTCAGAGTGCCGATCGTCTATGTTTCGCATGCGATCGAGGAAGTGGTCCGGCTCGCGACGACGATTGTCGTGATCGACGCCGGCCGGGTCAAGGCGGTCGGCAGTCCCGGCGAGGTTTTCGGTCAGGTCGCGGCGCATGTGGCGGAGGAGCGTTTCGATCGCGCGTCTGTCTTGACGATGAGAGTCGTCGGCGCCAATGCCGCCTACGGATTGACCGAGTTGAAGCACCCTTCGGGAACTGTCTGGCTTGCCGGTCCGGCAGGGCCCATTGGAGGCGTTGCGCGGGTCATCGTGAAGGCGACCGATGTCACGCTCGCGACGAAGCCGCCGCATGATCTCAGCATTCGCAGCGTTCTTTCCGGCACGATCGAGGGGATCGAGAAAGAAGGTCCGCTTGCGATGGTCGCCATCGCGCTCGATGGGGACGGGCGTCTGTTTGCAACCGCGACGCGGCATGCGCTCGATGAGCTCCGCCTCGATTGCGGCGTTCGCGTCTTTGCCTTGATCAAGACCTCGGCGCTCGACGAGCGCCAAATTTCGTCCCCTCGGAGCTAGATGCTTCGTCCCGGCGTTTGCAGAAGCGGGTCAGCTATGGAGCGTTTTGGTTAAGAGGTCCGGATCTTACGGGCGGGATTTCATGCGGCGGGCCTAAGCGCCTCAGGCGCCGCTCGATTTGGCGTCAGGCGCTTTCCCCGACAAGAGAGTCGCGACCCAACGGCCGGACGGGTACTGCTCGCAAATGGTGAGGACCGCGATCAGGATCGGAACGCCGATGAACGTCCCCGGCAGACCCCAGATGAAGCCCCAGAAAAATACCGCGAACATCACGACGAAGGGCGAAATGGCGAGGGTCTTGGCCGTAAACAAGGGTTCGAAATAGCTGCCGATGAGGAACTGGATAATCGCCAGGGTCGACAGGACGATAGCGGGCAATTCCCATGATCCCGTTTGAGCGAACGCGAATATGGTCGGCAGGACCGTGGCGACCAGCGTTCCGATCAATGGGATGTAGTTCAGCGCATAGGCGATGACGCCCCATGCCGCGGCGAGCTCCAGGCCGACGACGAGGGAAAAAACCCAGACCAAGAGCCCGGTCAAGATGCTCGCCAGGGTGCGCACCAGCATATATTGGCGGAATTTCTTGCCGATTATAACGCCGGCGGCCATCAGCCTGGCGCTGTGGGTTTGACTTCCCAGTGACTCTAGATTCGCCTTGAATTCGTCGGTTTCGAGAAGCCCCATCGCCATGAACAGGAAAACGAGGAGGGAGAAGCCGACGAGGCTATTCAGCCTTGTGGCGATCTCTTGAAAGACGCTGATCAAGGAGGATGCGTTGAAATGCTCGGCGACGGTCGAGACGATGAAAATATCATGCTCCTCGAGCCATTTCGTTCCTGAAACGTAATGGTTTTGTAAACGGTCGAAATTGTCGATGACCCATTGGGCGATCTGGCCGGCGCCCCACGCAACCATGGAGGCGAGCTTGATGACGACGCCCAAAGTCACGACGACGGTGATGAGCAACGCCAAGCCGCGCGGCATCCGGGTCTCCAGCGCTTTCTGGAGCGGCCAGACTATGATGATGGCGAAGAGCGCGAAGGCGACTGGTTCGAAAACAGAGCTGGCGAAATATAACGAGCCGACCGTGATAAAGGCGATGATCAGCGCGGCGGCGATGCGAATGACGCTATTGTCCATGGCCAGTCCTTTGAGTCTCTTACGTTCTAAGGCTTTCGCGGCGATCGGCGGTTTTAAAAAACGCGAATGCCGGCGCAGTCCGCCTCGCCAATCCGGCTTATAGACGAATAGATCGCCCACAATGTCCGATTCGAATTGGCGAGACCGTAATCCAAAGTACACCGACTAGGGGCTTGAAGCACGCATACGTCAGCACTCCCCATCAAAAGCTACGCTAAGGCTGTCGCCGAGGAGTTGGAGAAGGTGAAACCTCTTCCGGCTCTAAACGTTTGATGTAAATTCGAGGGAGCCTTCCACGCTCTCTTGCAATCAGCGGAGAACGGCGATGATGAAGCTTTTGGCAGTTGTTCCCTTATGTTGCGTTCTTGGCGGCGCCACCCTTGCGCAAGCTCAAGCGCCGGCCGAGACTGGGCCGGCCGGAAGGGAAATGTCGCCGCCTGACAGCAGATTTTTGCCGCCGGACTTGAAGTATGAAGGCCGTTCGGGCCAAAGCGACCCCTCCGCATTTCCTGGCGAATCCGGCAACAAGGGATACGGGAGCGGAGTGCCGGAGAATCCGCGGGAGTAAAGCCGGATAAGCGCCGGACTTAAGGAAATCGAGGTCGCGCGCTCGCCACTAAGTGGCGAGACGCCTGCGTAAATAGCGGCGGCCTTTGCGCAACGAGCCCTGGCGTGCACCAGCTAGGCGCGCCCGCTCAGGGGCTGCGCCTGAGCCAGGTGACGGAGGCGAAGGCGCCAAGCCAGGAGCCTGCGGCCGCGAACAACACATAGATCGCGTGCTGCGTATAGCTGATGACCGCGAAGGCTGAGAGCAGGTACCAGATTCCGCTCCAGTTCGCCGCCCCGATCCGGCGCCTGGCTGCGACCGCTGCGGTGAAAAGCACATAGGCTGCATCGGTAATGGCGGTGCAGGCCAAAACGGCGGCCGCCACCAGCGGATCGATGCCGAGGTCCATGCCGTCTCCCCTTGATTTCATGTGGATTGCACATCCTTGGATGGAAATGCGGGGCGAGGCAAGGAAGGCGCCTATGAAACGCTGAATCGCTTGGATCAAGAATCGCGGGCTTGCTGGTTGGCCCACTGCTTGGCCAAGGCGGCGATTACAGCCGGCTCATTCATAGCAAATGATTTCGCGCTCGCCCCGAAAGACGCTCGGGCGGGTGGCGGAGATGGCGGCTTTGCAACGTGAGCGTCGGCGCGGCCGTCGTTTCGCCAAGGGCGTATGACGGCGCGGGAAGGCGGACGCGCCGGCCTTTGCGCCGAGAGGCGGAAGGGCGACGGTTTCCCATTCGCCGGCGTCGCGTTCGACGAGCCTCGGCATGGCGAAAAACGCGGCCCAGCGCCGCCAGGCGTCGAGACTTCTCGGCCGGTCGCGCGTCTCTTTCAGTGTCACGCAGAGTTCGGGATCGCGATGCGCGAGGCTGATTCGATAGAGGGCGCCTTCCGGCTGGTTCTCGCAGGCGATCACGACGCCGAGATAGTTTTCAATAGGCACGGACAAATGCATCTTCATGCCCCGCACCCGCCGCTTGATCGTCACATAGCGGGGATCGAGCAGGATCATGCGGCGCCCGCCGTCGGCGCGCGCGTCATCGGCGACCCGCGCCGCGATTTCGTCCCCGGTTCCGACATTGAACGTGGCCTGCTGCATTTGATCCGCCTGATCTGTGGCTTCGAGATGGAACTTAGTCTCTGCTGAGACGCCATCGATTTCGCTAAATTCTCTGGTGAACGAACCGTAAAACCGCGTCGCAGATTGGCCGATCCGGCGCGGGGGCTCCAGACAGTTGGGGTCAATATTAAATAGATTCAAGTGCATATGGTCGATCCGCAGACCCGGCGAGGCATATTCGGCGCACGAAAGCCAATTTGCTTTTTTTGCCTATGGCTGCCGTCCGATTGGCGCAAAGGTTCAAATTTTATGGATTTGTCCCATGCTCGCCTGACCTCAGCCTTGCGCCAGGCCAAAGGCGACGCCATCTGCCGAAGAGCTACTGACAGCGTTCCCGCGGCCAAGCTCTGTCTCGCCCGAGGACATGGGGCCGCCCTATTAAAGAAGCGTCTAGCGGTTTGTCGCGGCGGGCGAGGATAGACTTGTTCGCGGCGCCGCAAAAGGATAAGGCAAGCCTTGCTTTCTCTCATTTTCCGGCACGTTGATTTGTCCTCGATCTCGCATGCGGACGCCCTGGTCGCCTCCTTCACGGAAGTCGCCCGGAGCGCGGGCGATCTGGCGCTTGGCTTTTTTCGACCCGGCGGCAGGACCAGCGCCGAAGTTTTGCACAAGGCGGGCGGCTCTCCCGTCACGGAAGCCGATTTGCTCGTCGATCGCTTCCTGAAGGAGCGGCTTTGCGCCTTGGCGCCGGAGGCTGGCTGGCTTTCCGAAGAAACCGAGGATACTTCCGCGCGGCTTTCGAAAGAGCTCGTCCTCGTGGTCGATCCGATCGACGGCACCCGCGGCTTCGCGCGCGGCGACCTCGCCTGGGCGATCGCCGTGGCCCTTGTGCGGGACGGCCGGCCTCTCCTTGGCATTGTCCATGCGCCGGCGCTGGCGGAAACCTATGTCGCGGTCAAGGGCGGCGGCGCGCGCCTCAATGGCAAGATCATAGAAGTCTCGAAGCTGCGCACGCTCACGGCGGGGGGACGAATCGCGGCGCCGGCGACGCTCGCGGCCGATCTGCGCCGGGCCGGACTCCAATTCGAGTTGCAGCCGCGGATTCCCTCGCTCGCCATGCGGATCGCCGCTGTCGCTTCGGGCGCGCTCGACGCGGGCTTCGCGTCGGAAAACTCCAACGATTGGGATATAGCCGCAGCCGATCTCATCCTTGACGAGGCAGGAGGGCGCTTGGCAAGTCTCGACGGATGCGCGATTGTCTACAACCGTAGCGACACGCGCCACGGCGTGCTGACCGCCGCTCCGGCGCAAATCCACGCCGAGGTTAACGCCGCCGCCCGGCGCGCAAGAGGCGCGATGGCGGGCTGACGGCAGGCGGCGCGCGCGGCAAACTTGATGACGACCGCAAATCTTCGGATTGAGAGCTTATGACCACCGACTCAGACAAGCAGCTTCTCCACTTCGTGTTCGGCGGCGAGCTCAAGGACCTGAATGGGACCGAATTTCGCGATCTGTCCAAGCTCGACATCGTCGGCATTTTTCCCGACTATGCTTCGGCGGAGAAGGCCTGGCGCAGCAAGGCTCAAGCGACCGTAGACAACGCCCATATGCGCTATTTCGTGGCTCATTTGCATCGCCTGCTTGATCCGGCGAAAGGCGAAAGGTGAGCGTCGCGGCGTCTTTCTTGGCTAGGGAGATGGGCGGAGCTTTCGGAGCGGGCAGGGCTGCGCGGCGTCTGAGCCGGTCGTGACGGCCTCGCTCCTTTTGCCTCTCTATCGAGCGGCGAGCGCCTGTTTTGGGCCGGTCAGCCCGTTGTTCCTGCGCTGGCGGGCGAATGTCGGCCGCGAGCCTCGCGCCCGCATCGGCGAGCGGCTCGGCCGGCCGAGCCTGGGGCGGCCCGAGGGCGGGCTCGCCTGGCTTCATGGCGCGAGCGCAGCGGAGGTCATGGCGCTTGCGCCGCTCGTTGAAAGACTCGGTTCGGCCGGCTTGACCGTGCTTGCGACCACCCGGAGCGCGACGCCGGCCTCTCTCGCCATGCTGCGGCTCCCGCCAAGATCCTTGCACCAACTCGCGCCGCTCGACGTTCCGAAATTCATGGCGCGTTTTCTTGATCACTGGCGGCCAGACATCGTCCTTCTCGCCGAGTCCGAGATCTGGCCGAATCTGATCGTTGAAGCGCGCCGCCGCGAGACGCCCTTGGCCCTGGTCAACGCCAAGCTTTCGGCTCGGTCTTTCCTTCTTTGGCGCAAAGCGCCTGGCCTCATCGGCGCGCTCATGCGCTGCATCGACCTGTGTCTGGCGCAAACCGACGCCGATGCGGCGCGATTCGAGGCGTTCGGCGCACAGAGGGCGCAAGCGGTCGGCAACGCCATCTATGACTTGGCGCCCCCGCCAGCCGATGCTTCCGCCTTGGCCCGCCTCGCAGCGCGGATCGGGGCGCGTCCGGCATGGGTCGCGGCGGCGACCTATCCCGGCGAGGAAGAAATCGCGTTGGAGGTCCATCGCCGCGTGGCGCGCCATTTTCCCGGTCTTCTCACCATCATTGCGCCGCGCCGCGCCAAGCGCGGCTTCGATTTGGCGCTTCGCGCCGCGAAGCTTGGGCTGACGGCGCGGCATCGCGCGGGAGACCGCGAGACCGAGCCTTTGCCCGATATCTACATCGCCGCGACGATCGGCGAGGCGGGCTTGTTCTATCGCGCCGCCGGCGTCGTCTTTCTGGGCAAGTCGCTTTGCCGCGAGGGCGGCGAAAATCCGATTCCCCCAGCAAAGCTCGGCTGCGCGATCCTGCATGGTCCCGACGTCGGCGATTTCGAGGAGGCCTATGCGGCGCTCGACGCGGCGGGCGGCGCGGCGACCGTGTTCGACGCGGAAAGTCTCGCCAGCGAACTGGCCCTGCTTCTCTTCGACGCCGGCGAGCAGAGGGCGATGGCCCGCGCAGCCGCCGATGCGATGGAGCGGCTCAGCGGCGCTTCAAACAAGATCATGCAGGCGATTGAGCCCTATATCGCCCAGGCGATGGTCTCGCGCGATAGCGTGGCAATAGGGATCCCGAAGTGAGCGCATCCGGCGGCTGCCGCCGGAAAGCGAGCGATATTCCTAGCGGCTGCTCCGCTCGTCGCCTCATTCCTTCGGCTTCAAGCCAAGCCTTTGCAGCTTGGCTTCCGGGCTCGCGTAAGGCTCCTGCAGATCAACGTTCCAATAGCGCAGATCCTCGAGCCTGACCGCGACTGCGGTCACGGCGCAGCGCACATAAGCGCCGGGGCGCAAGATGCGAAATTCGCCATCGAGATATTCGATTTCGGCTTCCCCGGCGGAAATCGGTCGGCGTTCATAGCGGTTCATCAAAGCGAGCTCAATGGCAGGAAGTTTGACACGAAGATAATCCAGTTTCGCCGGATATGCCACTCTTTCAGGCAAATCTCCTCGCGGCTGTCGCATTTGATGTTGAACATTCACCTTCTGGCCAAGCAAGCTGCGCCGCTTTCGCCATACGTCCGAGACGGCGCCGTTTCTCCTGGCGACGGAAGCTGATAAGCGATCGGCCCAGCACATCTGTCGCAGCTGGGAGGCGCCATGCTCGAGTTTTCTGGCCAGGGAGCCCGCTTGGCCTTCGTCGACGAACCGCCCCTGGGGTTCGATCGCGGCGAGCCTATCCTTCTCATTCATGGATTTGCGTCGAACCATGCCGTCAACTGGTATTTCCCGCAATGGGTCAAGACCTTGACCGAGGCGGGGCGGCGCGTCATCGCGTTCGACAATCGCGGGCATGGCCGCAGCGAGAAGTTCTACGATCCCGCCGACTACGCCATGTCGAAAATGGCCGAGGACGCGCGGGCTCTGCTCGACTATCTCGAAATCGAGGCGGCGGATGTCATGGGCTATTCCATGGGCGCCCGGATCACGGCTTTCCTCGCGATGGCCCATCCGGATCGCGTGCGTTCGGCGATCCTCGGCGGGGCCGGCCATCATCTTGTCGAAGGCGCAGGGCTATCGCTCGGCATCGCCGACGCCCTGGAGGCGCCGTCTCTCGAAGACCTTACGGATCCCATAGAAAGGCAGTTTCGCAGCTTCGCCGAAGCGACGAAGAGCGATCTCAAGGCGCTCGCCGCCTACATGCGCGGCGCCCGCCAAAGGTTGAGCGAGGCGGAGCTTGGCCAGATCGCTCTGCCGACCCTCGTCGCGACGGGAACCTTGGACGACATCGCGGGCGACGGCCGCCGACTCGCGGCCATGTTCCCTGCGGCGCAGGCGCTGGATATTCCGGGCCGCGATCATAATCGAGCCGTAGGGGATATAGTCTATAAGAACGCTGTTCTTGAGTTTTTGGAAAATCGCCCCTGATGCTTGGGGTTTGAGCGCCTGTTGCATCGGCAAAGCGCTCGAAACCTGGGCTCGCGGCGACCTGCTCCCCATGATATGGCTGATCGACAATGCTCGCAGGTGGAACGCCTCGGTCATGAACGGACAGATCGTTTTTGGAGCCATCCAGTGACCGCCCGTCGCGGCGCCGCGAGAGCCATCGGCCTCGACCCTGTCGACCCGATCTTTGCGCGCCTGCGCATCGAGGCGGAGGAGACGGTTCGCCGCGATCCGGAAGTGGCGGGACTCATGTTCCTGACCGTTCTCAATCAGGCGAGCCTCGAGGCGGCGATCGTCCATCGCATCGCGACGAAGCTCGCGCATCAGATCCTGCCAGGCGAGCTTATTCGCCAGACCTATTCCGACATTATCGCGCAGGACCCTTCGCTCGGTGAGGCGTTCCGGGCCGACATCGCCGCCTTTGTCGATCGCGATCCGGCCTGCGCGCGGGTGCTTGATCCGGTGTTCTATTTCAAAGGCTTTCATGCAATTCAGACGCATCGGCTCGCGCATGCGCTCTGGACCGCCGGCCGACGCGACTTCGCGCTCTATCTCCAGAGCCGGGCCTCGGAAGTTTTCCAGACCGACATCCATCCCGCGGCGCGGATCGGCAAGGGCGTTTTCCTTGATCACGGCACTGGCGTCGTCATCGGGGCGACGGCCGTGGTTGAGGACGACGTCTCCTTGTTGCAGGATGTGACCTTGGGAGGGACCGGCAAGGAGAAAGGCGACCGTCATCCAAAAATCAGGCGCGGCGTTCTGATCGGCGCAGGCGCGCAGATCCTCGGCAATATCGAAATCGGCCGCTGCTCCCATATCGCCGCGGGCTCCGTGGTGCTTCACGCCGTTCCTGATCATAAGATCGCGGCGGGGGTTCCCGCCAGGGTCGTCGGCGAAGCGAGTTGCGCCGAGCCGTCGCGATTCATGGATCAGATCCTCGCCATTGCGCGCGCCGAGAGCTAGACGCGATCGCGCCGGGCCAAGGTTGCCGGGAGAGATTTTTTCTGGCAAAGGCTCGCTCCAGGCCGGTTGTGGAGAACCCTTTGGACAAGGCGGAACTGAAAAAACTGCAGGGTTTCCTGCGCCAAGCGCTCGCCAATGAAGCGATCAAGGTTGCGCCAGCGAAACGCAATCCGGACGACGCCGAAGTGCATCTCGGAGAGCGTCAGATCGGCGCGATCACGGTTGACGACGAGGACGGCGACCGATCCTTCGCCTTCGAGATGAAAATTCCGGTCGAACGCCCGATCCTCCAGGACTATTTGCGGCGGCTTTTCGAGACCGACAAGTTGAAGATCGTCCCGCGCGGCAAGAAGAGCGATTCGGTCGAATTGAACAATGGCGATGATTTTCTTGGCGTGATCTCGGCGGACGATCCGAAGGGCAAGAGCTACACTTTGCAGATCGCGATCCTCGATTTCGATCTCGACGCCTTTTGACGAGGCGATAGCATGCCGCTTTACGCGCTCGATGGAATTGCGCCCGTGCTGCCGGAGGCTGATCGCTTCTGGATCGCGCCCAACGCGCAGGTCATCGGCAAGGTGCGGCTCGAGATGGATGTCTCGATCTGGTTCGGATCGGTTCTGCGCGGCGACAATGAAGAGATCTTCGTCGGCGCGCGCTCGAACATCCAAGACGGTTCGCTGCTGCATACCGACATGGGCTTTCCTTTGACCATAGGCGCGGATTGCACGATCGGCCATCGCGCGATCCTGCATGGCTGCACAATCGCCGAAAACAGCCTCATAGGCATGGGGGCGACAATTCTGAATGGGGCGAGCATCGGCCGCAATTGCCTTGTCGGGGCCAATGCCTTGGTCACGGAAGGCAAGCTATTTCCAGATAATTCCCTGATCGTCGGCAGCCCGGCTCGCCTCGTGCGCACGCTCGATGAAGCTGCGGCGCTGCGTCTGCGCGAAAGCGCAGCGCATTATGTCGCCAATTGGCGCAGATTCGCCAAGGGCCTAGTTGCTTTGGCGGGTTAGAGGCTTCAGGTCGCGATCGGCTCATCCCGGCGGCCGCCCGGATAGATCCGCAAATGGCCGCGCTGCTCGAACAGGCCAGCCATAGCGGCGGCTCGCGGGATTGCTGGCTCGGCATATTTGGATTGGGTTTTGGACCCGACGGGGGCCGCATCGTCATCGTGGACAATGCGCAGCGTGCGCAAGACCAGATGTTGGGCTGGGAGCAGGCCGAGCCAGGTCGGCTGCTCGACGCAGGCCATGAGGCCGAGAATGCGTCCTTGCCTCTTTCCGCGATGGCGCAGGGGCAATAGCAAAAGTTCGAGTTCGGCCGGCGAATATCCTTCAGGCGCGGCGGCGACGGCGGCGAAGATCGGGCAGGCGGACTCGATCACATTGACGAGGAGGGCCGCCATGTTCCGGGCTTCCTGGGCGCGCCAGAGATCGATGAAGGGGCGGCCTTTCAGTTCCGCGTCGAAGAGGGCGTTGATCCGCGTTCCCGAAAGGCGGAACGGGAATTTTTCCGAGGCGTCGGCTTCAAGCATGAAAGTGTCGGCGAGGACGTGGCGGATCGCGGCGGGATCGATGTCGGCGCGATCCGGCGTGGCGCGGCCGCGCCGCAGGCCATCCCAATATTCGAACAGATCGCGCGTTCCTCTTTGTCTCATTTTGGCCTCCGTGTCCCGATTTGAAGCGCCTCACGTCGCCGCCGGCCTAAATTGGCTCGGATTGGGCCGTCGGCGTCATTGTCCTGGAAGGGCGAGCAGGCCATGTGCCAAACGGCAGGGTGCGGGAGTGACGCAAATAGAGGCGGAGGCTAGAAGAACGCCTGCAGTCCGGTGATCGCGCGGCCGAGAATGAGCGCATGAATGTCATGCGTTCCTTCGTAAGTGTTCACGGTTTCCAGATTGGCGAGGTGGCGCATGACGTGAAAAGCGGCTGAGACGCCATTGGCGCCGTGCATGTCGCGCGCCATGCGGGCGATGTCGAGCGCCTTCCCGCTATTATTGCGCTTGACGAGGGAAATGGCTTCGGGCGCGAGCCGGCCCTCATCGAACAGGCGGCCGATGCGCAGCGCCGCCTGAAGGCCGAGCGCGATCTCGGTTTCCATATCGGCGAGCTTCTTTTGGATCAGTTGATTGGCGGCGAGCGGACGGCCGAATTGCCGGCGCTCCAGGGCGTAGCGCCTGGCCGCTTCGAAACAGGCCTCCGCCGCGCCCATCGTCCCCCAGGCGATGCCGTAGCGCGCGCGGTTGAGGCAGCCGAAGGGCCCTTTGAGGCCCGATGCGTTCGGCAAAAGATTGGCCTCTGGAACCTCGACGCCATCCATGATTATTTCGCCTGTGGCGGAGGCGCGGAGCGATAGTTTTTGCCGGATCGCCGGCGTCGCGAGCCCCGGCGCTCCGCGTTCGAGAATGAAGCCGCGGATCGCATTCTCATGCGCCAGCGATTTCGCCCAGACGATGAAGACATCGGCCAAGGGACTATTGGTGATCCAGGTCTTGGCGCCGGTGAGACGGTATCCGGCCGAGGTTTTTTCAGCCTGCGTTCGCATCCCTTGCGGGTCTGACCCGGCCTCGGGCTCGGTCAGGCCGAAACAGCCGATCCATTCTCCGGTCGCGAGCCGCGGCAAATATTTGCGCCGTTGAGACTCGTCGCCATAGGCGAAGATCGGGTGCATGACCAGCGATGACTGCACGCTCATTGCGGAGCGATAGCCGCTATCGACGCGCTCCACCTCGCGGGCGGCGAGCCCATAGGCGACATAACCGAGCCCGCCGCCGCCGTAAGCCTGAGGGATCGTCGGGCCGAGGAGACCGAGCGCGCCCATTTGCCTCATGATCTCGCGATCGAATCGCTCTTCGAGATAATCGTCGGTCACGCGCGGCAGCAGGACCCCTTGCGCGAAGGCGCGAACGGAATCACGCACGAGCCTTTCATCTTCGCTGAGCTGGCTGTCGAGGTCGAACGGATCGTTCCAAGCGAAGGAAATATTGGTCTCGCCTTCGGCCGATCGCATGGCTCCTTCTCCAGCACTCCGCTTGTCTCACGTCGAAACGACAAGGCTCTCGTTTTGTGCGTTTTCACGCATGAACTTATCCGAAAACTTTACAGATTACTGCGGGGAGGATGCTCAAGGAGGAGCTTCTGGCGGGCTAAACCGCCGCGGTCAGAACTGCTCGCTTTAATTTGAAAGCTGGAAAGCTTTGCGGAGGATTAAAGCAGAGATACTGTCGGGTCATCCCGCCTCGCGCGCTGGTTGTAAGTTGAGCGCAAGAATATCAAAGCTTAGCTCTGGTCAAGTAATAATCGAGATCCTATTGAAGGGTCTCGGCGTTGAATGATTCGAAGACGCTGTTGTCGATTAAAGGGGCAGACAGGTGAAGCGAGCGGAAAGCTTATTGCGCGCGGAGCGGAAGCCGCGCCTAGGAAAACAGCACGCGCTGGCTTTCGGCTTTGAGCGCATCGGACTTCTGTCCTTGCGCTTTCCTTTGGCCATCGCCCTTGTCACGATCGCGCTTGCGATCGCCGCTGGCTTTGGCGTCGCGCGCATCAAGGTCGACGATTCGCTCAGCCAATTGTTCCGGTCCGACACGCCGGAGTTCAAGCAATACGAAGACGCGACGCGACGTTTTCCGTCGAGCGAATTCGATGTGCTCGTCGTCATAGAGGGCGAGGCGCTGCTTGAGCGGGATTCTCTCGACAAGCTGCGCGATCTCGTCACCGATCTCCAGCTGGTCGACGGGGTCCGCGGCATCATCTCGATGTTCTCGGCGCGTCAGCCGCCGGCAAATGGCGGAATTCCCGAGCGGCTGTTTTCGGACCCTTTGCCCGAAGGCGACGCCTATGACGAGCTGATCCGCCGCGTCAGAACCAACGAGATTATTCGCGC